>NZ_JAMYUP010000185.1:0-500 GCF_040323155.1 Mesorhizobium sp. M0060 | reverse complement strand
TGATGCCTGGCGCCGCTTCGAGCAGCCGCGCCGCTTCCTCGACGCTCAGCACCTCGGGCAGCTTGCGCGGATACCGGGTGACCACCAGCGCGCGCGCCAAATCGCGCCGCTTCAGCGTCACGGTGAACAGGAACCGCAGCGCCGAGACCGCGCCGTTAATCGTCGCAGGACCGACGCCGTTCTCATGCTGATACAGCTGGAAGCGCCGGATGTCCTCGGGCGCTGCGGTGTCGGGCGCGCGGCCAAGGAACGCGGCGAAGCGCCGGACATGACGAACGTAATCCTGCTGCGTATGCGGTCCCAGGCCCCGCATCAGCATGTCTTGCTGCATGCGCTGGCGAAGTGGCGTGATCGGAGCGTCGGTCGACAAGGTAGCCATGGCAAGTTCCTTTCGTTGAAGGGAACTCCATGGTCGGATCGCAGGCTTTACCTGCTCAAGGCCTATGAATACGCGTCATCTCAGAACCAGGCGACCCTCCCGCGAAGCGGGTTCGTGCATT
>NZ_JAMYUP010000184.1:0-513 GCF_040323155.1 Mesorhizobium sp. M0060 | reverse complement strand
TACGGCCTCACCGTGCCGACCCGTGAGATCCTCACCGGACCCGGCATCATCGATAAGGCCAGCGTCGATGCAACCATCGCCGGCGTGAAAGCAGGGACGCGATAGCCCCTTTTCACTAATGGCCGCCCTCGCTTGAAACGCGGGCGGCCATTCCTCCCTTTCTCTGCGGCGGCTCCATCGTGGCCGGCCGCTTGCTCGCGGATTACCCTAATGGCACATCCCGTGACGTCCACATTAACCCCGGCGCCGAACCGCACGCGGTCCCGACTAGCCCTCGGCCGGCTGGCGCGTCGACCAGAGTCGGGCTCGTTCCTCGGCCTGGTCGCAGTTCTGCTTTTCTTTGGCCTGTTCGGGGGAAGTGCCTTCATGTCGGCAGCCGGCACGGCCAGCTGGTTGAACATCGCGTCTGAGATCGGGATCATCGCGCTGCCGATAGGGTTGCTGATGATCGCCGGGGAACTCGACATCTCGGTCGGTGCCGTGATCCCCGCAGCGTCGCTTACCGCTGCCATC
>NZ_JAMYUP010000183.1:0-555 GCF_040323155.1 Mesorhizobium sp. M0060 | reverse complement strand
GACGGTTACAATGCCGCCGCCTCGGGCGGCTCAAATCTCGGCCCGACTAACCCGAAGCTGATCGACCGTATCAAGAGCGACGCCGAAAAGTTGAGGGCCGAAAACCCGAACCAGCGGGTGCCGATGGATCTGGTCACCACGTCCGGCAGCGGCCTCGATCCGCATATCAGCCCCGATGCGGCCTATTTTCAGGTCGCCAGGGTGGCCAGGGCAAGGAACGTCGATGAATCCAGGATCAAATCGCTTGTCGACAGCCATGTCGAGGATCGCGAATTGGGCTTCATAGGCGAGCCGGTGGTCAATGTGCTGGCCCTCAACCTTGCGCTGGACGATGCCACGAAACAATGAAGGCGGGCGCCGGGATCGACACCGAAGCCGGCGCCGTTCATGATTGATCCTGATGCCAGACGACAGCCGCACCGCCGAAACCAGGCCCTCTCCCGACGCGCTGCTCGAGCATGCAGAGCGGGAGGAGCGAGGTCGCCTGAGGATATTTCTCGGCGCCGCTCCCGGTGTCGGCAAGACCTACGAGATGCTGATGTCGGGCCGCGCCAG
>NZ_JAMYUP010000182.1:0-563 GCF_040323155.1 Mesorhizobium sp. M0060 | reverse complement strand
GGCCTGGACTATCTCCAGCGGGTTGACGCCCAGTGGTCGCGGCACGCGACGGCGGAAGACGTCCGCCAGTCCTATGACCGATTGTGGCAGCGGCTCGGGTCTGGCTCGATCGAAGCACTGCTTGACCTGCCGCTGATGAGCGATCCGGATCGGCGCGCAACCATGGACGTGCTTACGGTCCTCACGTCGCCGGCCTTGTTCACCGACTTGAATCTTTTTCGCCTCGTCGTCGGTCGGATGGCGGCCCTCAGCTTGGAGCATGGCAACAGCGACGGATCATGCCTCGCCTATGCGTGGCTGGGCGGTATCCTCGGCACGTACTTCGGAGACTACAGGGCAGGGTTTCGCTTCGGCAGGCTTGGTTTGGATCTGGTCGAGAAGCGTGGGCTCGATCGCCTCAGTGCCCGCGTCTATCTGGTCTTCGCTGTCCACGTCGCGCACTGGACGCAGCAGTTGACGATCTGCCGCGTCTTCCTGCGACGCGCCTTCGACGCGGCGCAGAATGCCGGCGACCTTACTTATGCAGCATATAGCTGCATCGACGTGATCACGAATCGTTTCGC
>NZ_JAMYUP010000181.1:0-575 GCF_040323155.1 Mesorhizobium sp. M0060 | reverse complement strand
GCGCAGGGACGGGGCATCGCCACGGTGCATCAGTTCGGCGGCACGTTCCCGCTGATGAGCATCGGGCGGTCCTTCTTCGTCGGCGTCGAGCCGACCAAAGGTTGGGGACCGTTCAAGATCTACGACCGCAAGCGCGCCAACGAAATCGCGGTGAAAGCGGTCCGGGATTTCGGAATTACCCGTATTGACGACGGTGACCGCCTGGTCGGCGGCCTGTCGGGCGGTGAGCGCCAGTCGCTCGCTATTGCGCGGGCCGTGTATTTTGGAGCCCGAGTGCTGATCCTGGACGAGCCGACCGCGGCGCTCGGCGTCAAGCAGGCATCGCATGTGCTGCGTATCGTCAATGAGGCCAAGAGGCGCGGCCTGGCCGTGGTCTTCATCACCCACCAGGTCATGCACGCCATGACCGTCGGCGACCATTTCGCGGTGCTGATCCGCGGCGCCATCGCCGATGATTTCCGCAAGGGCCAACGGTCCCGCGAGGAGATTACGGATCTGATGGCTGGCGGCGAAACGATGGCCGATCTGGAAGCCAAGGTCGATGGTTACATGGCCGAGCATGAAGGTCATCCGCC
>NZ_JAMYUP010000180.1:0-592 GCF_040323155.1 Mesorhizobium sp. M0060 | reverse complement strand
GCGAAGCTGGATCACGCGCACTCGGTCTTCATCGCGTGTTTTCGCAAGGGGTTCGTGACAAGGCAACGGGTCAAGTAGTTCAGTGTTCGATCTGGAGGAATTGAAGCTGCTTGGCCTCGATCCGACAGGCAATCGATTACGGCCCAGGGGTGACTACCGAACGGCATTCCCGTTAATCTCCGGCCCCTGTTTCGAGGCAAGAGAATCGCACGCGCGGCCTCGTCGAGGAATTCCGCGCGTATGGGGCATGTGTGGGGCTCTGTCGGGCCGCGACATCTACTTAATGTCTACTTTAGACAGTCGCCGCGACCATAACTTTTGATAACAGGTCAGGGTCGCGGGATGCCGAGCCGCTTGAAATACCGAGTTACGTCCGGGTGCTCGCGATCGTCCTGCCTCAACCGCGCAAGCGCGTCATCATCGCCGGCGAGCGCCATAGCCAAGCCGGGAGCGCTTATTCTCCACGGAGCACCGGGCATTGTCTGGTTGTGAAGACGGTGCTTGATCACCAGCCGCCTGAGTGTGTCTTCGCTTACGTTGTAGTCGTGCCTGAACAGATCAATGGCCCTCTGGACCGTGATCGCCTCTGCCC
>NZ_JAMYUP010000179.1:0-595 GCF_040323155.1 Mesorhizobium sp. M0060 | reverse complement strand
TCCGATTGCCTTGCGGAGGTAGTTGACGATCACGAAATGGTTCGACTGGCCGAGATGGGAACTCGCCAGCTTGCGGAACTCGTCGACTGAGCTGTCGGCGGCATGATGGACTTCTGCCTTGACCGGCTGCGTCGCAAGAATTCCACCGATCTGATCGAGGGTCATACCTTTCTTCGCCAAAACATCTCGGGCGAGAATGGCGTCCGTTCGTTCATCGAGGACATTGTCCTGCGTGAAAGTGCGATATGGCTCGTACTCCGGAACCGAAGGCGCCGGTACATTGAGCGCGTTCAGCACCATGACGATGCTGGCGACACCGCAATAGGACTGTGTCTTCTGCGTCAGAAAGTTGCTTGCGAGAGGGAAATAGGCCTCCCGTGCATCGCTTTCGACGAAGTAGTTTTCGCCAATATCAGAACTAAAGCCGGCCAGATTGTCAGGAAGCTTCAGGGTTTCGGCGCTTGCGCTGGTGACGAACAGCCCCAATGCGACCACTGCCCCATGAACGAAGTGCTTAGACATGGCAACGTCTCCGCTGGGTGATCGTGCCACTATACCAGAAGGACGGGCGTGTATCACCATCCCCGTTCAGGGT
>NZ_JAMYUP010000178.1:0-596 GCF_040323155.1 Mesorhizobium sp. M0060 | reverse complement strand
GACGGGATCGACGTGGTGATCGGCATCGTCGAGACGCACGGTCGCAAGGAAACGCAGACGCTGGTCGAAGGCTACGAGGTCATTCCTCGTCTTGAGATCGATTACAAGGGGCGCATCCTTGAGGAAATGGATCTCGACGCCATCCTCGCCCGGCGCCCGGCGTTGGTTCTGGTCGACGAGCTCGCCCACACCAACGTTCCCGACAGCCGTCACCCCAAGCGCTATCTCGACGTCCAGGAAATCCTGACGCACGGCATCGATGTCTACACGACACTGAACATCCAGCATGTCGAAAGCCTGAACGATGTCGTGGCCCAGATCACCCGCGTCAGGGTGCGTGAAACCGTTCCCGACTCTATCATCGACCAGGCCGACGACGTCGAGATCATCGACCTCACCCCCGACGATCTGATCAAGCGGCTGGAAGAAGGCAAGGTCTACCTTCCCAACACCGCCCAGCGCGCCATCGAGAACTACTTCTCGCCGGGCAATCTGACGGCGCTCAGGGAATTGGCGCTGCGCCGCACCGCCCAGCGGGTCGACGAGCAGTTGCTGATCCATATGCAGGCCCACGCCATCCCCGGGCCGTGGGCGGC
>NZ_JAMYUP010000177.1:0-611 GCF_040323155.1 Mesorhizobium sp. M0060 | reverse complement strand
CGGCAGCCATTTGAGCCGGAGCGAGAAGATGTAAATCGCGATCAACCCAAACCAGAAGGTCGGGATCGACAACGCTACCATTGCGCCGACTGTCGCCGCGTAGTCGAAGATCGAATACCGCTTGAGCGCGCCAAGGACACCTACCCACGTACCGACGGAGATGGCGATCGCGGTCGATACGCCCATCAGCAGCAATGTTGCGACAAGGTGCTCCCAGATGATGTCGAGCACCGGCCTTCCGTCCCGGTAGGAACGTCCCCAGTCACCGCGAAGCAGGTGTGACAGCCAGTCGATGTACTGAACCGGAAGAGGTCGGTCGAGCCCCATTTGCGAGGCGATGCGATCGAGATCGGCCTGCGTCATCCCTGGCGTGAGGCTGAACTGCGAGAGCGGTCCGCCTGGAGCGAGGTTCAAGACGGCAAAGCCAATCACCGAAACCAGCAGGAGCAGGACGAGACTTTGCCAGAAGCGTCCCAGCAGATAGCGAAGCATGCCGGATGTCTCCGTTTTTGCTGTCCGTCGGATATGGGTCGCGCCAGTGGCGCCTTTGTCGGCGATTGAAACCGAGCCGTCAGTGCCGGCCCGGCCTCACGTCCGCAGCTAGGACCAGT
>NZ_JAMYUP010000176.1:0-647 GCF_040323155.1 Mesorhizobium sp. M0060 | reverse complement strand
TCGAAGGGCTGGATTGGAGACTGGTTCGCCCCGAGCGGGCACGGCGTCCGCAGCTGGCCGGATGAGTGTGGCACAGTGACTCAGGTGCCTTGTCTCCAATGGCGTTATCGGAGATCATGTGGTTGATTTAGTGCATGAATCTGACGGTTCTCCAGGAAGAGAACGAGCGTTTGAAGGCGCTCCTCGCCGAGGCGCAGGCAGCTTTGGCAGAGTCCGAGGAGGCGCGCCGCCGCCTGGAGAGCGTCGTCAGCCAGCTCAACCACGAGAAGTTCGGCGCCAAGTCCGAGAAGCTGCATCCCGATCAATACCACCTGCCGCTCGAAGACGTGGAGATCGCGCAGGGCGTGCTCGATGCCGCGCAGGAAAAGGCGCAGCGGGTCATCCGGGGGCGTTCGGACGGCGCGTCCGGTTCGCGCCAGCGCAATCGTGGCCACTTGCCTGCCCATCTGCCGCGGGTGGAGCGGATCATCGAGCCCAGGAGCACGCTGTGTCCGTGCGGCTGCGGCGAGATGGCCAGGATCGGCGAGGATGTCAGCGAGCGGCTCGACGCAATCCCGGCGCAACTGCGCGTGCTGGTCACGCGCCGCCCGAAATACGCTTGCCGGCGCTGCTCGGGCGCCGTCGTGCAGGCGCATGCGCCCGAGCAT
>NZ_JAMYUP010000175.1:0-649 GCF_040323155.1 Mesorhizobium sp. M0060 | reverse complement strand
GTCGAAGGCCAATGTCGAAAGCCATCGCCGGTAAGCCTTTCGCCAGGCCGTCCCACGCTCATGCTTGCGCCCGTGACGCAGCAGAAATCCTTGAAGATGTTGGCGCGCTCGCGTCACCACCTGTCGCACGACGCTGCGCAGCCGGATCAGGTCGCGCATGGCTTCATGATCGGCGTCGGGCACCCAGACGGGGGTCAACTCTCCGGCCCGATGAAGGCGGGCGAGCATGGTGGCGTCGCGACGGTTCGTCTTCACCCGATCGCCAGGCTTCCGCGGAATCAGCGACGGCGCCACCACGTCGCACCGATGGCCGAGGCGCGTCAGTTGGCGATGAACGCCATAGCCGCACGGGCCGGCCTCATAGCAAAACGCCAGCCGCTTGCCGGACCGTCCGAGGCGATCGCACAGCTTGCTCACGGCATTAGCGTCATTAGCAATCTCCCCGAGATAGTCCACCGAGCCGCAGCGTCCGCTCTCCGCCACCGCGACCGAGATCCCTTCCTTGTGAACATCCAAACCGACAAATCTGATATGGTCCATATGGCCCGTCTCCTATGCATGAGGCTCTGCGCCGGCCAGCCGGCTTAACCCTCGTACCGTTGCATATCGGATGACGGGCCGCCCTCAGGCCCAGCAATCATAGGGACTA
>NZ_JAMYUP010000174.1:0-675 GCF_040323155.1 Mesorhizobium sp. M0060 | reverse complement strand
CGCCCCTAAGCTCACAAGACCTCGCGCCCGCCGGTCCAATCCTGCTGTCTAAAAAGATCAGGACGTCCCGACGAGGGCGATGGTCAGCAGAGACACAAAAAGGACAAGAGCGATCGCAGCGCCCCAGAAGAGAACTTTTTCGGTGCCGCGTTGCTCTTCCTCGCGAGATATGTCTTTCGCCATTGGATACATCCTTTGCGATGGTCAACGACTTAGCAACGTGCCGCGCCAAGGCTGAGTTCCTGCAACTATCTTGTCCCTTCGGCACTGAGAGAAAGCGCTCGGAATCATGCCTCGTGTTGTCCAACCGTCGGTTGGTGGACGTATTGCAGCTGATGCATCTAAAATCCCTCCGCGCGCACCGGGCATGCCCGACCCGAGCCCCGCCGGGTGCAACAGCGCTTGATCGGCCCGTCGCATCAAACTGTGCGGCGGGCTTTTTCACTCACGCGATGGAACACCGGCGCGCAGGGAAAGTTCTGCCCACGCAGCAAACTCTTTCCCTCATATTTTTGCTGCCAGATCGGATAGCTCCGATCGGCCCACGTCGTTCTTTTCCTCCGGCGACGCGGGCTCGCCGTCCTCGCTATCGGTTGAGTAGCCACAGAACAAACGAAAGCACGATGCTGATCAGAATCCCAGTGCCGATCGGAGCGTAAAACGTGAAGTTCTCAC
>NZ_JAMYUP010000173.1:0-696 GCF_040323155.1 Mesorhizobium sp. M0060 | reverse complement strand
CGCCCTTGGCCGGTCATCGCGACCAGATGAGCTTGTGCTCGCCCTTGTCGCCCTGGACGAGGGAGGCGTAGACCGGCGCCGTGAAGGACGGATCGTCGAGCTTGAGCGAGAGGTATTCTGCGCCCGTCTCGCGGGCGGTCCGGCTCCATCCGGCGCCGAACTCGACACCATTGGCGGTGACGCGATAGTCGGGCGCCTTGTCGTTGTCGCGCTCGCAGGGCTTGATGGTTGCCTTGACGTTGAGGGCGAGGGTCTTGATCGTCCCGGCGTAGGCGCCGTTTTCGTCGCGGGTGAAGGTGCCGATCTGAGCCATTGTCGTATCTCCTGAGTTGCTCGAAGCCGCCCGATGCGGCCTCGATGGCGGTCGAGAGGCGACGGACCGGACGACTGCATCCTTGGGCCGTAGCGTGAGCGGAGGACGGCGGCAGCCGAGCTTGTTGCCCCGCGAGGAATGCGGCGCAGCCGCAGGGGAAGAAGGTCGGCGGAGCCGTTGCAGGCTGAGGCCGGCCCGGCGCCAGACCAGCCCCGAGGAGAGGCCGCCTGGGGGCTTCGCCGGCATTGTCGGCAGAGAACGACGCTGGGTCGGCGCCCTTCCAGCACGTTCGGCGCCGCTAGCGCGTCGGCCCCTCACGCTGTCACGGCACCATGCCCTGACCCGACAACACCAACCGAGCCCAACACGCCACTGACCATGGC
>NZ_JAMYUP010000172.1:0-732 GCF_040323155.1 Mesorhizobium sp. M0060 | reverse complement strand
GCCGACGGCGGTGCGTTATACTGCTCATCTGTCGATCGCCTTATAGACTAAGGACATTTTGGCGCGGATCATCAGACGCCGGACGCTTGCCATGCTGTGATCGCCTCGCATCAGCTTCACGCCGCACCGCATTATCCTCAAGATCCAAGAGGCGAATGATCCAGGGTGCCCCTTTGCATAGCTGATTCGCTGCCACGGTGCCGCGGTTGATCATGCGGCGAATAGTTGACGGACTGACCTGCAGGATTGCAGCCGCTTCATCGAGCGTCGCTTCGCCACGCTCGGCCCGTTCGCCGTCACGGTAGGGTGCGATGCCATGGGTCTTGCGGAGGCCACAGACCCTGGTGCGCGTCCAGCTGTTGTCCTTTCCGGTCGTTTTGCCGGCGCGATTCAGGACGGCGGCGATCGACAGATCCGGCATCTGGCGGGCCAGTACCCGTACAAGATCAAGGGTATCGCCTTTGATCGTCCAGCGGGTCTGACCGATCTTGTTCTTCTTCACGATGAGGCGCGTATGATCGCCGCCTTGCCAGTGGATGATGATGGCCAAAGTGTCGTCCACGACATCGACGATGATCTCCTTGACCAACAAGCGAATGATCTTCTTGCGCGTCTCGACCGAAGCACCCGGGCTGTCCCAGGCCTGGGCGAGGTCCTTCCCGAGAGCCATCAGTCTCGCACGATCCTCGGCCGAGACCGTCGGCGCCTGCAGGGCGACAAGGCGATCGAGCT
>NZ_JAMYUP010000171.1:0-780 GCF_040323155.1 Mesorhizobium sp. M0060 | reverse complement strand
CGCCGAGGAAGCGGGTGAGCCCTTCCCAATGGGCAAGACCATAGCGGATGTCTTCGGCCAGCTTTGAGCCCGAGGAGATCATCGACAATTGCTTTTCAAACCACGGCTTCAAGGCGGCGATGATCGGGGTGGAGTACTGCTGTCGGGCGGCGAGCCGAGCTTGTGGCGTCATGCCGCGCACCGTCGCCTCGACGGCGTAGAGCGTAGCGATCTGGCGCACGGCAGCTTCGGCGATCGGGGACTTGGTGTTGCGCGCCAGCTTCACAAAACGTCGGCGCAGGTGGCTCCAGCAATGGACGAGCAGCCACGGTCCTTGTGGCCGCTCCAGGCGTGTCAGCCGGTCATAGCCCTCATAGGCGTCAACCTGCAGGAACTGTCCGCCGAAGCCTTGAAGGAAGCGTTCGGCATGCTCGCCGCCGCGCCCCGGCGCATAGTGGAACAGCACGATGGGCGGGCCTTGGCCACCATGGCCGCGATCATCGGAGGCGATTGCCCAGAAGAAGCCCTTCTTGACCTTGCCGCGTCCGGGATCGAGCACCGGCGCCGTGGTCTCGTCCATGAACAGGCGCTCTGCCGCAGCCAGATGCCCGCGCATCTGATCGGCTATGGGCTTGAGATGGAAGCAGGCCCGGCCTGCCCAGTTGCCCAGTGTCGCCCGATCCAGCTGGATGCCCTGGCGGGCGTAGATCTCGGCCTGCCGGTAGAACGGCAAATGATCACCGAACTTGGCGACGATGACCTGGGCGATCAGCGCCTCGGTCGGCAGGCCACCAGGCACGA
>NZ_JAMYUP010000170.1:0-799 GCF_040323155.1 Mesorhizobium sp. M0060 | reverse complement strand
GCTCGCCGTCCTCGCTATCGGTTGAGTAGCCACAGAACAAACGAAAGCACGATGCTGATCAGAATCCCAGTGCCGATCGGAGCGTAAAACGTGAAGTTCTCACGTTGGATCACGATGTCACCGGGCAATTTGCCCGGACCGACCCGCGACAACCAGGGCCACAATAGGCCTATGGCAACTATAATCAGACCAACGACAATCAGAGTTCTGGACATGGCGGCATCCGGCCGGGAATATAGTGGCTGACCATGAACGTTGCGATAGTGGTCATTCGTCGCCTCAAGCCGATCCGCTCAATTTGCAACTCCGCGGATTGCCGTGACAAAGCTCCCTTTCCCCCGGCTTGGAAGTGCTTAGCTGTCGTCCTTATAAGACTTGGCGGCTTCATCGATCTTACGTTTCCGTGCCGCCGCACAAGCTCTCGCGCCTGGGCTGGCGATACACTTTGCGTTTCGACGATGTGGTTCACTTCCGTCTCCTCGCCTTTCAGGGGACGCGAACGAGGGCTCATTGGCCGTCTGGCCGCTGGGTTTTTTGCATCTCGTCTGGGCATGAATGGACCTCTCCTGGAGCAGAATAAACGGTCTGGCGCGGCGAAGGTTTCGCCACGCTAGCTCGTTGAGCAGTTTCACCGATCGCCTCATTGGCTTCCCCTTGCGGCTCTGACCATACGTTCTGGTGTTCTTGGACCCAAATGAGCGCACAAGCTGGTTCGTGCCGGGAAAGACTGCCGCGCGGCGCATCCAGCGCTGGCTTGCGCAAGAGGCGGATCTGCGAGTAGCACACGATGACGGCAAGG
>NZ_JAMYUP010000169.1:0-800 GCF_040323155.1 Mesorhizobium sp. M0060 | reverse complement strand
ATGGCAAAAGGTAAATTCGAGCGCACTAAGCCTCATGTGAACATTGGCACGATTGGTCACGTTGACCATGGCAAGACGTCGCTGACGGCGGCGATCACCAAGTATTTTGGCGAGTACAAGCGCTACGACCAGATCGATGCGGCGCCGGAAGAGAAGGCGCGCGGCATCACCATTTCGACGGCGCATGTCGAGTATGAGACGGCTGCCCGCCACTATGCCCATGTCGACTGCCCCGGCCACGCCGACTACGTCAAGAACATGATCACCGGTGCTGCGCAGATGGATGGCGCGATCCTGGTCGTGTCGGCCGCCGACGGCCCGATGCCGCAGACCCGCGAGCACATCCTGCTTGCCCGCCAGGTCGGCGTGCCCTCGATCGTGGTGTTCCTGAACAAGGTCGACCAGGTCGACGACGCCGAGCTGCTCGAGCTGGTCGAGCTTGAGGTGCGCGAGCTTCTGACCAAGAACGAGTTCCCCGGCGACGACATTCCGATCGTCAAGGGTTCCGCACTTGCGGCGCTTGAAGACAGCGACAAGAAGATCGGCGAGGACGCCATCCGCGAATTGATGGCGGCGGTCGATGCTTACATCCCGACGCCGGTTCGTCCGCTCGACAAGCCGTTCCTGATGCCGATCGAGGACGTGTTCTCGATCTCGGGTCGCGGCACGGTTGTGACCGGCCGCGTCGAGCGCGGCGTCGTCAAGGTCGGCGAGGAGCTGGAGATCATCGGCATCCGTCCGACCACCAAGACGACCTGCACGGGCGTCGAGATGTTCCGCAAGCTGCTCGACCAGGGCCA
>NZ_JAMYUP010000168.1:0-814 GCF_040323155.1 Mesorhizobium sp. M0060 | reverse complement strand
CTCTCATGATTGCTGACAATGGCCTTTGACATAAGCTGCAGCCCGCCGATCCGATCGGCGGTCGAGGCACTTGTACGGCGGATATGAGGTGCAAGAGGCGGGACTTGAACGTCGGTCAACAATCTCTCATCCGCGGGTCGAGCCGCATGACCTGGTTTCGTTTGGGGCTGCCTCTGTCTAGGTGGCGAGCGTCGAGGCTCATAGTGGGGACGAGGGCTCCCCGGCATTGTCCCGCCTCCAGCGCCGCATATCGCGCCGAGGCTGATGTTTGGGTTTTTGCGATCTCCTCTGCTGGCTGTCTGTCAAATAGTGGTCACGCCGCCTTTGGCGCGGATTGAACTGTGCAGGCGATCGACCAGATGAAGCCCACCATCTCGCGTGCGATGGCGACATTGACGACGTTCGCATTCTTGCCGCGCGCGCTCAGCCGACGATATCGGGTGCACAGTCGAACTTGCGCTTTCCACCCGATATCGCGAACGACTTTTGGCAGCGCCTCGATCCGGTCGACCTTGTGCCGGCTGATGCGCGCTCTCATCCGGTAAGCCCAGGCGGCTTCGACCAGCGCGCGCCGGGCATGAGTGTTGCCGGTCTTGGTGATGCCGCCGCGCCAGACGGTCTCGCCACTCGATTGTTCTCCGGGGACCAGGCCGAAATAGGCCATGAGCTGGCGGGGGGTTGAGAAGCGTGTGAAGTCACCGACCTCCGCGACCAGCACCACGGCATTGATCAGCGCGATGCCGCGCATCGCCTGCAAGGCGTCAACGACCGGGCGCTGGTTCCATTCCGGGAGCAGGCTGAGTATCTGTTCCTC
>NZ_JAMYUP010000167.1:0-846 GCF_040323155.1 Mesorhizobium sp. M0060 | reverse complement strand
GAGCGCACAAGCTGGTTCGTGCCGGGAAAGACTGCCGCGCGGCGCATCCAGCGCTGGCTTGCGCAAGAGGCGGATCTGCGAGTAGCACACGATGACGGCAAGGGACGAGACGCCTTCGCCTTCGATCCCCTGTCGAGCCGGTATCTGGAAGTCGCGGACGACCTGCGCATCCGCACGCCATATTCGCGGACGGTTCTCGAAGAACTGCGAGCCGTTCCATGGGCGAGCTGGGACGACGAACTGCGGGCCTGGAGGGTGCCTTTCCGCTCCTACGAGGAGTTGAGGCGCCATTGGCCAAGTATCGAAAGGGCCGCACGCCGCGCAGAACCGGAGGAGAGGAAACGGCGACGGGAAGCGTCCAAAGACTCCGAGGAATATAAAGCCGCCAGATTGCGGTATGCCGAACGCAGGCGACGTCGCTATCCACTGCCCCCTGACGATTTACCCCAGCTTGGCCGTGCCATGGCAACGGAGCAATACGGCATCGTGGTCTTCACCGAGATTTCGGGCGAACTCGTCGACGCCTCGGAGCTAGCAGCGTTCTATCAGCATTTGATCGAGGCGAACGTCGACTATGTCTGGGGCAGATGGCGTCCGGCGACATTGACTGAATTGATTAGAACATGGCCCGCTCGGCGTGCTGCCGGGTTAACGGAACGGCAGCGAGGCTGGTGGCAACCAACGCTGCCCGAGCTCAGGATAGCTCGCCAAAAAGCTCGAAGCCTGGCCCCGAAGAAGGGCAAGGCTTGGACCGCTTCCAGCGTCTGTCCGGTTGCTCTGGTGTTGAAATGTCAACCGATCGGAACCTTCCATGTGCAGCAATTGCGAACACCATATGAGCTGGCT
>NZ_JAMYUP010000166.1:0-879 GCF_040323155.1 Mesorhizobium sp. M0060 | reverse complement strand
CTCGGCGAAGGCGGTATTCCTATTGTGAAGTCCGAAGTCGAGACCGGCCCCATGTGGCTGAAGGCGCGGGACACCTTGAATTGTATCTGCGACATGGCCGAGGCCGAAGATGTCGTCTTCACGCTTGAAAACCTGAACCTGCTTGACCACCCGGGCTGCCCCTTCGGCTCGACGGCAGCGGTGCTGGCATTGGTGTCATCGATCAATAGACCCCAACTGCGGATCAACCTCGACCTTTATCACACTCAGATCGGCGAAGGCGATATCGTGCGCTGGTGCGAGAAGTGCCTGCCCTTCATCGGCGAGGTGCAGGTGGCCGATAATCCGGGTCGTTGCGAGCCTGGAACAGGCGAGATGAACTGGCCCAACATCGCGAGAGCTCTGTTCGACATGGGGTATCGCGGGCCGGTGGGTCTGGAAGCCTTTGCCCAAAACGATCCTGAGGCAGCGCTGGTCGCTTTCCGGCGGGCTTTTACGCTGTGAGCCATGCGGGGATGCTCATCGGCGCGACGCGGGGCGGGCGTCATGATCAAGGGCGGCAAGCTGTCCGACCATGCTTTCCGATCCGAGCGCCGCTCGCAGATTCCTTTCAAGTTCACCTGACCTGCAGTGGAGGCTGATTATGGGCATGTATCACAACCGTCCTCATGTCGAGGATATCCGAAAGATGAAGAGGAATGGACAGAAGATCTCCATGCTCTTCGTCAGCACGCCCGACGAGGCAGCCGCCGCTGCCGCGGCAGGCATTCACATGCTCTCCATCGAGGGCCGATACTTTGACCAGGAAATGCGACAGGCAGCCGGCGACTGTTTCGTTCAGGTCGGTCTGCCTTACGGCGGCTGGGGCAGCTTTGCTGGCCGTCCGCTCGCTACGGCAGA
>NZ_JAMYUP010000165.1:0-979 GCF_040323155.1 Mesorhizobium sp. M0060 | reverse complement strand
CGTAAGCGTCACGAGCACCGCACGACTGTCCTTGCTTGACAGAGGCAGGATTCAGATGCGGGCCGCTTTGACCCGCTTGGGCATGAAGTACGAGCGGATGGCGACGACCGCCTTTGCAACGGCTGCGACGCCCGCGTCGTCGAGACGGGAGTTCAGCCCCGTTGTATCCCGGATCGGGGCGATGATGTCGCCGGTCTTGGCATGGCCGTGGAGAACGGGGCGCCAGAGCCTTGTGGCGTAGCCGGTGGCAAGCAGGAAGGCGGTCGACCATTCGAAGGCGTCGAATGTGCCGTCCTCCTGTCGCGCAAGGCGCGGACGCCAGGTCTCCGGCGTTTCGCCGAGCCCGACCGAGATCCGGTTATAGTTGGCAACCAGCGTCTGAACGGCGAGCGCCTCGGTTGTACCTTCGAGCGCCATCAACGCTTGCTCGCCTGCAAACAAAGGAATCCATTGGCGCGGGTCGATAAAGCGCGGACCGATGATGAGCGCAGTCAGATAGCCGTCGAGCCCATCCATGCCGAAGACCGGCGGATGCGGCCGCTGCTTGTGCAGGAACGTCTCGAAGGCCGCATCGTCCAGCATCGGGCGCGAAGGCGCAATCGAGGACGCCGCAGCGGGCCGAGCGGCGACGGGCCCCCTTGACCGACGAGCGATCATGCCGCCACACGCTCCAGTTGGCCCCGTGCTTCCCGGTCCGTCTTCCAATTCCACGGCAAGAGCTCGTCGAGCCGATTGACCGGAATGGAACCCGAGACGATCTGCTCGAGCACGTCGGCGAGCCAGGTTTCGGGATCGAGACCATTGAGCCGTGCCGAGTTGACCAGTGATGCCAGCACCGCCCATGTCTCGCCACCGCGAGCGGATCCGGCAAAGAGGCTATTCTTCCTCGTCAGGCAAACTGGTTTGAGCGAACGCTCGACAACGTTGCTGTCGACTTCGATCCGGCCGTCCTCGAGGAAGGCGATCAGCCCATGCCAAT
>NZ_JAMYUP010000164.1:0-983 GCF_040323155.1 Mesorhizobium sp. M0060 | reverse complement strand
CGCGAACTGTTCGAGACCGTCGTCCGGCGCTGCATAGCTGAAGGGCTCGTCGGCGGCGAAGGCTTTGCGGTCGATGCCAGCATGATCGTCGCCGACGCCCATCGTCAGCGCGGGATCGAAACGGCCGAGGACCTCAATCCCAAAGCCAAGCGGGCCGTGGCTGAGTATCTCGCCACTCTGGATGACGCCGCCTTCGGGGCCGCCACGCCGGTAGAGCCAAAGTTCGTATCGCCTGTCGATCCTGCAGCACGCTGGACCGCCTCTTGGGGCGGCCCGGCCGTCTACGCCTATTGCACCAACTATCTGATCGACGTGGAGCACGCCGTCATCGTCGATGTGGAGCCCTCGACCGCGGTGCGCCAAGCCGAGGTGACGGCCGCCAAGACCATGATCGAGCGGGCGCACGACGAGCTCGGCCTGTGGCCGGAGCGGCTGATTGCCGACACCGGCTACGGCTCGGCCGAAATGCTGAACTGGTTGGTGCATGAGCGTGGGATCGAGCCGCATATCCCGGTGTTCGACAAGTCTAGGCGCAAGGATGGCACCTTCTCGCGCGACGACTTCACCTACGACCATAAGGCCGATGCCTATATTTGCCCGGGCGGAAAGACGCTCAGGCAGCGCCAGAAGACCTATCGGGTGCCACACCCTCTCGTCGACGAGAATGGCATGATGCGCTATCGCGCCAGCAAGCTGGATTGCGACGCCTGTGCCCTGAAGCCCCGCTGTTGCCCGAAGGAGCCGGCGCGCAAAGTGCTGCGCTCGATCTATGAGGGCGCGCGCGACATGGCCCGCGACATCGCCAAGACCGAGGCCTACCAAACCTCACGCTATCAACGGAAGAAGGTGGAGATGCTGTTCGCGCACCTCAAGCGCATCCTGAAGCTCGACAGACTGCGATTGCGCGGCCCCTGTGGTGCCCGCGATGAGTTCCACCTCGCAGCCATCGCCCAGAACCTCAGGAAATTGGCCAAGATCTGCAC
>NZ_JAMYUP010000163.1:0-1045 GCF_040323155.1 Mesorhizobium sp. M0060 | reverse complement strand
AGATGCGACGGATTGTTGTTACAGGCATGGGCGCGGTCACCCCGCTTGCCGCCAATGTCGAAGCGTCCTGGTCGCGTCTGCTGGCCGGTCGTTCGGGGCTTCGGAAGCTTCCGGATGATATGGTGGGCGAACTGCCGGCGAAGATCGGCGGCGTGGTGCCGTCCATGGAAGAAGACCCCGAGGCTGGGTTTGATCCCGACACAATCCTGGCTCCGAAGGAACAGCGCAGGGCAGACCGCTTCATTCTCTTCGCACTGGCGGCGGCAGAAGAGGCGCTGTCCCAGGCGGGTTGGAAGCCAGTCTCGGACGATGACAGGGCTCGCACCGCGACGATCATCGCTTCGGGTGTCGGAGGATTTCCCGCCATAACCGAAGCTGTGAGAACCGTCGACCAGCGCGGTGTTCGGCGTCTCTCGCCGTTCACCGTGCCATCGTTCCTGGTGAACATGGCAGCGGGGCAAATTTCGATCCGATATGGTTTTAAAGGCCCGCTTGGCGCTCCGGTGACAGCGTGCGCAGCCGGCATTCAGGCGATCGGCGATGCGGCGCGTCTTATCCGCGCCAATGAAGCCGACATCGCCGTGTGCGGCGGAACCGAAGCCTGCATGAATGCGGTCAGTCTCGGCGGTTTTGCAGCAGCACGCTCTCTCTCGACATCCTTCAATCACCGTCCTGACCAGGCCTCCCGTCCATTCGACATGCTGCGTGACGGCTTCATCGTGGGCGAAGGAGCCGGAATCCTGGTCGTCGAGGCATTAAGCCACGCTCTTGCGCGCGGCGCCAAACCACTTGCCGAGCTTGTCGGCTATGGCACGACGGCGGACGCTTATCACATCACGTCCGGTCCCGAGGATGGCGACGGTGCGCGCCGAGCCATGGAGATCGCGATCACCCAAGCCGGCATTTCGGCACGGGAAATCCGCCATCTCAATGCGCACGCCACCTCCACGCCGGTCGGTGATGCGGGGGAAATCGAGGCGATCAAAAGGGTCTTTGGCGCGGATTTCAGCATAGCTGTCAGCGGAACGAAGGCGGCGACCGGACA
>NZ_JAMYUP010000162.1:0-1117 GCF_040323155.1 Mesorhizobium sp. M0060 | reverse complement strand
GAAACCGTGCTGCGTGCCCTGCGCTCGGGCGGCGGTTCCATGGCGCAGTTCAGCCATGCTGAATTCGGCGGCATGTCGCAGTGGTCATCAGGCATGACAATGGTCGGCGACATGTTCAACGATGCGCTAAGGGCGAAGCTGAACGCTGTGGCCACGGATCTAGTAGCTTATCTTCGGGAGAATCCTGAGGTTGCCCATAATAAACCGGCCGAAGTGAGCTATAGATCACAGCAGCAGGTACCGGAAAGTTGGCCGAGAGGACTCGGCACACCCTCATCGACTGGATCGCAGAACCATTTGCGCTATGCGATCTATCCCGACTCGCGGCGACTGGTCATCGAGGATGCCGGCCGGCGCACGATATACGACACCGGCGATCATGTTATTTCGGGGATCGCCCAGGCGCAAAGTACGGATGCGACACTGACATTCCGCAGCCAGAACGGCCTTGTGCGGCTCTCGGAGCTGAAGAAGGTCGATGCTTGAGGTGTGGCCTTGTTAATGCGTCGCGGTGATGCTCGCGCCCCGCGCCATTCACCGCAGCGCGAGGCGTCTAAAGACGTCCTTCTTCGCCTCTCTGCGTTTCCGCCGCCGCTCCGTCTGCGGCCCGTTCGAGCGCAACCATTTTCTTGACCAGGGCGAGCAGATCGCGCTTGGTGCCGTGCGGCAGAGACACGACCTGTTGTGCGAGTTCCATGCTGTCGCGGGCTTCCTCCGGGGTGCGGCCCCATAGATGCGGGGCAGCGCTGAACAGCATTTCCATCGGCATGAATCCGAGGATTTCGCACAGGTGGATCATCCTGGTTACGTGCATTTTTGAGAATGCGCGCTCATAGCGGCCATAAACCTGCATCGAAAGGCCAAGCAAGGGCGCGAGCTCGGCGCGCGTCAGATCCTTCTCCTCGCGCGCCTTGCGGATGAACTGAGCTATTCTTTCATCGATCTCGCCGAGGGTTTTGATGCCTTCAAACCCCGGCCGGCGGAAAACAGGCTTGTCGATCTCGGGATCGATCGTCTCAACCAGTTCCATTTTGTTTTTATAGGCGTCCATATCCTTAGCCACGTCCTCTCCCTTCTTGCTTTTTCCAGTCGCGGACAGGGCGACGACCTCAATCAA
>NZ_JAMYUP010000161.1:0-1121 GCF_040323155.1 Mesorhizobium sp. M0060 | reverse complement strand
CGTGAAGAGTTTCGGGCGCCGGCAGGCGTACGAAAGTCCCCGAGGAAGGAACCCGCGGGCCACAGGCGATGGTTATGGGGATTTCGATTTGCGGCTGGTGTCGGCGATGGCGCGACCGCCGCTGGGAAGCGGCGGGTTTGATGCGGACGGACCGTTTCGCGTTTCAGCCACGCGGTATTGTCGGCTCGTCGCGCGGCCGGACGCGACCCCCTCGGCGTCGATAATCACCATGGACACGCGTGGGTCCGTTGCCGGAGGCTGAGTGCCTGCGGCTGAAGGCTGGAGCATGCCATGCCGGGTCATGGAGAGTTCTCCCGGTTCGTCGCCGTGGTGTCCGGCGGTCCGCGCGGCTGTCGCCACCGTTCGAACGTCTCGATGATGATCATGCTTCCGCCGCAGCACCGGCATGGCGGACGGAAGTCAGTCGGTTCTACCGAGTTGTCGTCCTCCGACGGCGCAGCGACGTTCAGCAGTTCGCGGGCGCGTGCGAGGCTGGTCTTGCGAGCAGAGCCGGCGAGCAGGCCGTAGTGCCGGATGCGGTGGAAGCCACGTGGCAGGATGTGGAACAGGAATCGGCGGATGAACTCGTCGGTGGCGAGCGTCATGACCTGCTGCCGATCGGCGCCGTCGCGGCGGTAGTCCTTGTAGCGGAAGGTGACGCCGCTCTTGTCGAAGGCGATCAGCCGGCGGTTCGAGATCGCAACCCGGTGGGTATAGCGGGACAGATAGGCGAGCACCGCCTCCGGCCCGGCGAACGGCGCCTTGGCGTACACCACCCAGCGCTTCTTGCGGACCGGCGACAGGTGCCGCACGAATGCCTGCCGCGCGGACAGGTGCGCCATCGATCCGAAGAAGGCGAGCCGTCCTGCGTCGTGCAGCGCGACCAGCCGGGTGAGGAAGAGCCGTCGGAACAGCTTGCCGAGTACGCGTACCGGAAGCAGGAAGGCCGACCGAGAAGATATCCAGCGGCTTCCGTCCGGCGCGATGCCGCCGCCCGGCACGATCATGTGCAGGTGCGGATGGTGCGTCATCGCCGATCCCCAGGTGTGGAGCACCGCGGTGATGCCGATGCGCCCGCCGAGGTGTCTTGGGTCGGCGGCGATAGTCAGCATCGTCTCCGC
>NZ_JAMYUP010000160.1:0-1134 GCF_040323155.1 Mesorhizobium sp. M0060 | reverse complement strand
GCCGCTGGCCAAGAGCCTGCTGTTCGATCCGCTCGGCATGCGCTCGAGCAGCTATCGGCACGAGGACTTCATTGCCGCCGGCAACAACCGCGCCCTGCTGCATGCGCGCGTGGCGGACAATGTCTTCGAGCCGCTCTACGACCGCGATCCCGACCAGCAGGCGCCGGCGGGCGGCGTCTCCTCCAGCGCCCAGGATCTTGCCAAGTGGATGATCCTGCTGCTTGCCGACGGCACCTATAACGGCCAGCCCATCATCGACCCCAAGATCCTGCAGCCCGCCATCACACCGCAGAGCGTGACCTACCGCGGCGAGACGCCCGATACGCGGGTCAGCTCCTATGGTTATGGCTTCAATGTGGGGGTGAACGCCAATGGCCGCACCACCATGGGCCATTCCGGCGCCTTCCTGCTCGGCGCCGGCACCACCTTCCAGATCCTGCCCTCGGCCGATGTCGGCATCGTCGTGCTCACCAACGGCTCCCCCGTCGGCGCCGCCGAGGCGGTCGCCGCCAGCTTCATGGACATCGTGCAATATGGCCAAATCACTCGCGACTGGTATCCCTACATCAAGCCGCGGTTCATGGTCTACTACAAGCCGGTGGGCGACCTCGCCGGCAAGGACAAGCCGACGAACCCCGCCAAGGCGCGCAGTTCATCCTTCTACGCCGGCCAATATACGAGCCACTATTTCGACACCGCCACCGTGCTGGCCGATGGCGACAAGCTGGTGCTCGAACTCGGCCCCAAGCCCATGCAGTTCACGCTCGAACACTGGGACGGCGACACCTACGCCCTCGCCCCCCGCGGCGAGAACGCGCCGATCGGCTCGCTGTCATCGGTGAAGTTCGTCGGTTCCTCCGGCGGCATTCACGCGCGGGTGATGACGGTGGACTATCTGAATGAGAACGGGTTGGGGCATTTTCAGAGGTAGGGGGTGAAGGCGTTGGGTGCTCTATGCATCGCATGCCGTCGAAAAGCCGAACCGGCCATCTGCAAGAAGGTGCCTGAGATGGCGGATTTGTGACGGTTCGCTTCCGGGCGTAGAAATTAGGAAGCCGGCATTTGCTCGGGAGCTTCCGACAAGCTATGTCCGCGTTCGCCAGCCGCTGATCCGAAGCAGACCGACGGCTCCCG
>NZ_JAMYUP010000159.1:0-1148 GCF_040323155.1 Mesorhizobium sp. M0060 | reverse complement strand
GCCTCACCCAAGGGTTATAAATATTCGCGGACAAACATGCCGGCGCTGTGAAGAGCGCGCCAACCGGCACTCAACCCCGCATTCCAAACCGGCCAAGCGTGAATCATATGCGGCCAAATTTCGAGACGTACTTTGACGTCAGCCGCGCCAGCGGCTTCCGCGAGCCGAGTTGCGTCCGACAGCAGCGTCTCGGCCGAACCGACTTGTATCAGCATTGGGGGAAATCCGCTCAGATCGGCGAACAACGGCGAGATCAGGGGATCGCTCCGACCAACGCCATGGGGAACATAGGCGGTTGCCAGTTCCTCCAAATACGCCCGGTGGATGATAGGGTCGATCGCGTCCTTAGTTGATAGTGTCGCGCCGGACATCGAAAGGTCCGTCCATGGCGAAACCAGCCAAAGACATCGCGGCAACCGCGCCCCTGCCGCGCACAATATACTGACCAAGCACAGGGTGAGGTTGCCGCCCGCACTGTCTCCGCCAACCACGATGCGATCCGGCGCGATCCCTTGCCGGCTCAGAAAGCGCCATGCGGTGAGTGCATCTTCATGTTGCGCAGGGAAAGGATGTTCCGGTGCGCGTCGATAGTCGACCGCGAGGGTGCGCATTCCCGTTGCTCGACCTGCCTCAGTCACCATTCGACGATGACTTTTGAGAGAGCCGGAGCAGTAGCCACCACCGTGGAAAAAGAGCAGAACCTTATCCCTGTCACTCTCAGGCGCTAGGGACCACTCTCCCTCGAGCCCATCGAAAACCGCATCCTCGCATCGGATGTCGTCCGCAATCGGCCACACCGAACCAACCTCGTCGAGCCGTGCCCGGCGTTCGTCCCAGCCCACCGATCGTGGCTTTGACGTCAACAACCGGCGGACGGCGTTAATCTCCGTCAGATCGAGGTGTTCATCCACATCGCCCATTTTGCTTCCCTAGCCTCATCAAGCGTAGAAAACGGCGGACAGCAGCAGCCACACGTCATCCATAAAGCGCCAATGCCAGCGCTGGGAATTTTTCGTTATAATTGCGCCATGGCGAATACACGGGACGACATGGTCGCCCGTGAACCCGCTCGTCATCTTTTAGCACTGACCCACCCCCCGCACATGGTCGAATATTCCATCTGATATTTGGCCGCTGCGGGTCACAAG
>NZ_JAMYUP010000158.1:0-1194 GCF_040323155.1 Mesorhizobium sp. M0060 | reverse complement strand
CGCCTCTTGCACCTCATATCCGCCGTACAAGTGCCTCGACCGCCGATCGGATCGGCGGGCTGCAGCTTATGTCAAAGGCCATTGTCAGCAATCATGAGAGTGGCGGCACGCGGGTGAAGTGGACCTACACCTTCCAGGCGAAGAATCGTCTCACCAAGTTTCTGCTAACTCTGTTCGTGAAGAGCCAATGGAAGGGCTACATGGACGTCTGCCTGGCGAACGTCATTGAGCTTTTCGCCGCATTACCGACCGCTGTTCCCGCACGTGCACCGGGGAAAAACAGCAGCGCTGGCGGTCTAACGTCCCGATGAAAAACAGGACCTGAGCGGATGTTCGATACCAAGGTAGCCATTCTCGTCCTCGACGATCTCGAGGTGTGGCAGAAGCTAAAAAAGGGGTTTGTCTACCGTGCGACGGAGTGTCGCAAACTTAACAAATAAGACCTTCATCCCTTAAAGCCTCGCAAAGTTGTCTGGGTGCAGAATAGGAGCCGCGTCTACAACTGCTCGCGGCGCCAGTGGCGTACAAAAAGCCATTTGTGAATCAGCACGGAAGATTGATCCCTTGCCTTTGCTGCATAAAACCTTGATTTGCATAAATGAAATGAAAACCAGGCGTAGTCACGATCGCCGCCGATGCTGACGCCACCCCGATTGCGAAATTGTTAGCAAAGTCACGAACTTGTTGCCTTTGGGCCGAGGGATCAACCTTCCGTGCCGATTCACTGATGCATCTGGAAAGCATCGGGTGCGTTCTCGATTATCAGGCTTCGACCTGTCACGACTGAACAACCCGAATATTGACGCGCCGCTCCTATATCCCCTTCAGGAGGGGCGTTTCGTCCAGCACCTCGACCATATATTCAATGAAGGCACGTACGCGGTGTGGCAGCGGTCCGCCGCCGACATAGATGGCATGGACCAGTTCGAGGTCGCCTGGATTGCAATCTTCGAGTAGTGGCACGAGCCTTCCCTCGGCTATTTCGGCGGCGACATGGAAAAGGCCCAGCCGTGCAATGCCGGCGCCGGCAAGTACCATCTGCTTCATGGTCTCGCCATTGTTCACCACGAGGCTTCCCGTAACTGATTGGCCGTAAGCGCTCATTTCCCCGCACGTCGACGGCCCTTGCAACAGCTGATCGCTTTCAGACGGACGCGTCCGGGCGGATCAGGCTGCAGCGGTTTTGAGGAAGTT
>NZ_JAMYUP010000157.1:0-1316 GCF_040323155.1 Mesorhizobium sp. M0060 | reverse complement strand
TTATCCGGTATGTGATCTGTGGTGCCTTTTCGTCCTGCTGTTCTTGTTTTGGAACGGCCTTATGGTGAGCCCATCCGGGACGTGGGGCACCGGGAGCACGAAGGTGCAGGCAGGCCGTCAATAGACCGTGGGCTGAGAGCCCGAGCTCGTTACATGGCCGCCCCTCGCGACTTTCCCGGATGCGCTGCGAGCGCGGATCAGTAGATGTCGTGTTGCCCGCCAGCTCCCGTCTTTGACCGAGCCAAGAAGGAGGAACGGGCATGCGCATCATCGGACTGGATATCCATCGCGCCTTCGCCGAGGCGGTAGCTTGGGAGGACGGCAGGCTCAGGCGGCTGGGTCGTGTCGACATGCGGCGCGATCTGCTGGATGCCTTCGCCGCAAAGCTGTCGTTGGATGATGTCGTGGTGATCGAGGCGACGGGCAACGCGTCCTCGGCCGCCGCGGTTGTCGCGCCGCATGTGAAGAAAGTGGTGATCGCAAACCCCAAGCAGGTGCGCATCATCGCCTATGCCAAGATCAAGACGGACACGATCGATGCCAGCGTTCTGGCGCAGCTCTATGCCAGCGGCTTCCTGCCGGAAGTCTGGATTCCGGATGAGCCGACGCAGGCTCTGCGTCGACAGGTGACACGGCGCAATCAGATTGTCCGGCAGAGGTCTCGATTGAAGAACGTCATCCAGTCGATCCTTCATAGCCACCTGATCCCGTCCTGCCCGCATGCCGACCTGTGCGGCACTAAGGGCCGGTCATGGTTGAGCGAGCAGGTCGTGCCGCAGGACGAGCGCCTCGCGATCGATCGGCATCTGCGCGAGTTCGACCGATTGGGCGAAGACCTCCAGGTCATCGAACGCGATCTTGCCCGCTCGGCTCTCGCGGATGAAGGCGTGAAGCGGCTGATGACCATTCCCGGGGTCGACATGACCGTCGCGCTGGCGATGAAGGCGGCGATCGGCGACGTGTCGCGCTTCGACGATCCGCAGAAGCTCGTGAGCTATCTCGGGTTGAACCCAAGCGTCCGACAGTCCGGGCCAGGTCCGGCCTACCATGGGCGGATCACCAAGCAGGGCCGTGGTCATGCGCGCGGCATGCTCGTCGAGGCGGCCTGGGCGGCCGCTCGTGCTCCCGGACCGTTGCGAGCCTTCTTCCTGCGTGTGCGAGCCCGGCGCGGGCAGCATGTCGCGGCCGTGGCAACCGCACGCAAACTCTCTGTCGTGATCTGGCATCTGTTGATGAAGGGCGAGAGTTACGCGTGGGCTCGACCCTCCCTGCATGCCAAGAAGCTGCGCGATGTGGAACTCAAGGCCGGGAGCAAG
>NZ_JAMYUP010000156.1:0-1345 GCF_040323155.1 Mesorhizobium sp. M0060 | reverse complement strand
GTCCTCCCACTCCATGCGCCTGCGCTCCTCGCTGCCGCAAATCAGGCGGCAAATCTCCCCAGTGCATAGCCCTCAGGCAAGATGGGGTGCTCGTCACGCTCACCTTAGACTGATGCTTAACGAACCGGCACAATTGACTGCGCTGTGTCACTGTTTCGCTTGCCAGCTAAGAACTGGTGCGCCGTTCAGCGCCAATGCGTTCTACTCGATTAACTGTGTCGAAATTTCTGGAACGTCCGCAGAATTCATTCGTACTGCCGAGAGCGGTCGCAAGGTCCGAATGCATTTTTGTCCAACTTGCGGCTCGACCGTCTATTGGAAGGCCGATGTTTCACCGTCCTGGATCGGGGTGGCGGTAGGTTCATTTGCTGACCCGGCCTTCGCGCCACCTGCCATATCAGTATTCGAGCAATTGAAACATAAGTGGGTGCAGCTTGACGAGACGGTAGAACGTTTCCAAGGCCTTCCAATCGGCCAATATTAGCATGAACCGACGTGGGGAGTTTAGCCGTCGGTGGGCGCACCGAACTTCGGCTTTCATTCATCCAAGTCATGTGGAGATGAATTTCCACATGACTTGTTGCCGCCAAGGTCAGCCGTTTAGAGCAATTGCAGTTTTGGGCCGGTAGCGGACCGGCAGGTTCCAGCACCTCCGCAAGGGACAACGGACGCTGAATCCGGTCGGACTAACGTGGCGGTCCACTCGATCGAGGCGCTCAGTGAAGTGCTCGGCAAAGGGCTGAATACCGCCGCTCTCCGCGAGAAGGCCGAAGCTGATTTCGCAGCGCATCAGGCACGTTGGGATGCGGCTGCGGAGGAAACCGGCTACACCGCAGCGCTCAGGGCCGAGCGCGAGACCGGCGACCGGGCGCAGGATCTGCTGGAAGCGTTCTCAACGACGCCTGCCACGACTGTCGCTGGCGTGGCGGGCAAGCTCGATGCCGTGTTGCGCGAGGGTGAGGCGTGGGAGGAATGCTCCGAGTTCCCCTGGCCGCAAATCCGCTCGGCGCTCAGCGATCTGGTGCGCATCGCCCAGCAGAACATGCCGGAACAGTTCTTTCACGGCGAGCAGCGTCCTAAGATCCGCAGGCGGCGGGCTGGCTGCTGTTTCCGCGGCTGAAAATGGAGGCGCGATATGAAGATCCGTCCAACCCAACTTCCGGCTTCAGCCGAGAACCCCTCAGCTTGCAGCAGGCCAGGCCGCCTGTCCCGATCCCCGCAAGGTGTCCCTACTTCGCTGCTGCAAGCTACGATGCAAACTGAACGGATTCCGCTCTTGTGAGTTGCGACGAGGCTACCCTTAGGTCCGTACCCTAAGGGCAGCCTCCGTCCTGTCAGCGATATG
>NZ_JAMYUP010000155.1:0-1351 GCF_040323155.1 Mesorhizobium sp. M0060 | reverse complement strand
GTCGAAGGCCAATGTCGAAAGCCATCGCCGGTAAGCCTTTCGCCAGGCCGTCCCACGCTCATGCTTGCGCCCGTGACGCAGCAGAAATCCTTGAAGATGTTGGTTGCACCAGTATTTCCTACTACGCGCAGTCCGTGAAGGGTCATCTGCAGATCATGACGGCGCGCAAGGATGTCGGAAAACTGATCGAGGATCCTTCGACGCCGAAGGCATTGCGCGCCCGAATGGCATCGGCGAGCGCCATACGACAGTTTGCAACAGATGAACTAGCGCTGCCCGACAACAATAGCTACCGCAGCTATGTTGATATCGGTCGGGACTCGGTGACATGGGCCGTCTTCGCCGCGCCGGAATTCTCGCTGACGCCACGAACATGGTGTTTTCCCGTTTTCGGCTGCGTCCCCTACCGGGGATATTTCTCCAAGAAGTCTGCGACTGAAACCGCTGTCGAACTTCAAGGACAGGGCATGGACGTCTATGTGACGGGCATCACTGCATATTCCACGCTTGGCTGGTCAAGTGACCCGCTGCTAAGCACGATGCTCAGCCATGATGAAACGTATCTTGCAGGGCTGGTTTTCCATGAACTGGCCCACCAGCGCGTCTACGTGCACGACGATTCCGCATTCAACGAGGCGTTCGCTGTCGCCGTCGAAACAACCGGCGTGAAAAAATGGCTGCGCGCGGCTGGCGATACTGCCGAATTGCGCCGTTACGAAGCCGTCCGGAGGCGCAGCGCCGAATTTCTGGCGCTTGTGTCGCAGACCCGGGACGAGTTACGTCACGTCTACGACGACGCCGGTACCTCGGAGCAGAAGTGGGCGGCGAAAGCAGCCGCGATCGAACGGCTGCGAATGCGCTACCGGCAGATGCGCGACAGGCGCTGGGGTGGATACCGGGGATACAATGCTTGGTTCGCTTCCCCAATCAACAACGCCAAGCTCGCCGCGACTTCCGTTTATGGCGATCGGGTTCCAGCGTTTCTCCGCTTGTTCGACCTGTGTTCGGGCGACTATGCACGGTTCTACGCGTCGGTTCGACGGATTGGCGCACTAGACGAAGCTCACCGCGCCGAAGCACTTGCGGCGGCAGATAACTGTTATTGAGCCGGTCAAATGTGAAGGCCCGAAGCGTCGCGGTTTATGAATTGTTTTGGTGGATGAGTCGCTTGATGCACTCGGCAGCCGACGAAGGAGTTGAGTGGATCATTGGTCGGCCGAGCTCCAAAACCTCTCCGACATCATGGGCCGGGAGCCGTCGGTCTGCTTCGGATCAGCGGCTGGCGAACGCGGACATAGCTTGTCGGAAGCTCCCGAGCAAATGCCGGCTTCCTAATTTCTACGCCCGGAAG
>NZ_JAMYUP010000154.1:0-1399 GCF_040323155.1 Mesorhizobium sp. M0060 | reverse complement strand
GCAGGTCGTAGACGAGCGCCTTGTTCTGGAACGCGATGTCGGCGACTTCGGCGGGCAGCGTGAACACGACATGGAAGTAGCCGACCGGCAGCAGATCGGCCTCGCGCTCGGCCAACCATGTCCGTGCCACCGCGCCCTGGCACTTCGGGCAGTGCCGGTTGCGGCAGGAGTTGTAGGCGATCCGCCATTGGCCGCAGTCCTCGCAAGCCTCGACGTGACCGCCAAGGGCTGCGGTGCGGCAATACTCGATCGCCGACATGACCTTGAGCTGGGCGAGGCTCAGGTGACCTGCATGGGCAGCCCGGTAAACGGGTCCGGCAGCACGGAAGATGTCGGCGACCTCGATCGAGGCGCGCACGGCTCAGATGTCGGGCGGGACCTCTCCCGGCTTGAACAGCCCGAGCTTGTCGAGCGGGCTCGTCACGGCACGCACCGTCCGGGTCGCCACCTTCGCGTAAAGGGCGGTGTTGTTGAGCTTGGCATGCCCGAGCAGGACCTGAATGATCCGGATGTCGGTGCCGTCCTCCAGCAGGTGGGTGGCGAAGCTGTGGCGCAGCGTGTGCGGCCCGACCCGCTTGGCGATGTCGGCGGCCTGGGCCGCCTCAACGACGATGCGATAGAGCTGCCGCGTGCTGATCGGCTTCATCGCGTGCTGTCCCGGGAACAGCCAGCCGTCGCGGTGCATCACGCCCTGCTGACGTCCGACCTTCCACCACTCACGCAGAAGCGTGAGCAGGTCCTCCGAGAGCATGGCGTTGCGATAGCGCCCGCCCTTGCCACGCTCGACGCGCAGCAGCATGCGCTCGCTGTCGACGTCGGCAACCTTCAGCATCGACACCTCGGCGACACGCAGGCCCGCGCCATAGGCGACTGACAATGCGGCCTGGTGCTTGAGACACGTGGTGGCGTTGAGCAGCCGGGCCACCTCGTCGCGGCTGAGCACCACGGGCAGGTTGCGCGGATGCGCCAGCCGGACAAGCCTGCGCGCCAGGTCCGGGCGGTCGAGCGTGTGGGTGAAGAAGAAGCGCAGTGCCGACACGATGCTGTTCATCGTTGGCACGGGAACGCCGTCCTCCTGCTGCTCGATCTGGAACCGGCGCAGGTCGTCGGCGGTAGCGGTGTCTGGTGAACGCCCGAGGAATGTCGCCAGGCGTCCGATGTCGCGGAGATAGTTGCGCTGTGTCTCCCGTGAGAAGCGCCGCATGTTCATGTCGTCGATCAGCCGCTGGCGCAGCGGGCTGACGGGTGCATCGAGAACGGGGTGCTGCATGGTCAGGCTCCTTGTTGAAGAAGCCCGTCATGCTCTGCCCCCGCCGGACGACGCTCAACGCCAGCGCGACGACCGGTTCTTGATCACTACCTCAACCGCAGGCGCCCCTCCCGCGCAGCGGGTTCGTTC
>NZ_JAMYUP010000153.1:0-1433 GCF_040323155.1 Mesorhizobium sp. M0060 | reverse complement strand
TAGCAGGCTTCTCTGATTGGGGTCGGTGAGGTCAAGCGTTTCCTGTCTTTTTTCCGGACCATGTCGCCCCGCGGGTCACTCGCTTCTCTTCGCGGTCGGCGCGGAGCCGCCGCATGATGGGGTCAGGAGAGCGAGGCGTCTCAATCTGTTGAACGACCTTGGGAGACTTCGCCCAGGATCGTGCCTGCTAACGAGATCGCCTTGCCCATCGTCCCCACGGGAACGATCCAGATCACCCTCGCGGGCGAACCACTGTCTGTGTTCGTTTTTGTTCCTTGCGCTATTTCATGCCGATCCGGCGGCTTCCTTTCCAAAGCGGAATTCGGTTGCGTCGGCCCACATGCGGTGCAGGATGACGGCCAGCTTGCGGGCCACCGCCACCCGCGCCCGCGCCATGCCGCGGCGTCTGGCGATGTTCATGCCCCAGGCGCGCAAGCTCGACCACTTTTTGGAACGCACAAGCAGTGAATGGGCTGCCTCGTAGAGTGCTGTGCGGGCGAGCTCGTCGCCACAGCGGCTGACCTTGCCCTGGATGTCGGTCTCACCGGATTGGTATCGCGCTGGCGTCAGCCCCAGATGCGCTCCCACCGCCCGCGAGGAGCCGAACCGCTCCGGCCGGTCGATCGTGGCGCGGAAGGCGAGCGCCGTAATCGGACCAACGCCTGGCGCGCTCATCAGCCGCCGGCAGACCTCCTCCTTGCGGACGATGTCGAGAACCTTCTTGGTCAGCCGGGCGAACTCCTTGAGCATGGTGCCGAGGATCGTAAGCAGCGGCTCGACCATCGCCATCACCTCGGCACTGGCCAGTTCGCGCACGCGATCAGCAAAGGCGGTGCGCGACGGCGTACCGAGCTTGACGCCGGCCTCTCGCAGCATGGCGCGCACGACATTCTCGATGCTGCGCATCTCGTTCAGCACCGTCCGGCGGGCAACCAGCAGCGCACGCCACAGCCGGCATTGCCGGCTCTTGACATGCACCTGCCGATACCAGCCCGTGCGCATGATCTGCGCAAGCGCGCGGGCGTCGTTGCGATCGGTCTTGTTCGGCATCGTCTTCATGGCCGCATTGGCTTGGCGCGTCTCGATGCAGATCGCAGGCAGACCTTCGGCGCACAATCCATCGTGAAGCCAGGCCGTCAGCGAGCACGCTTCAAGCCCGATGCGCTCCAGCGGCAGATCGAGCTTCCGCAACGCATCGGACAAGGCCTGTGGTTCGCTCGCCGCTCGTGTTTCCTTCACGATCTGACTGCTCTCATCGACGACGCAAATCGCGGTCTCTTCCAAAGATACGTCTAATCCAGCAAAATACTTCACGGCTGCTCCTTCCCGATGTTTGTGGCGCTCCAAGGCGACCACGTTCTAACATCCATACAGGAGCAGCCGCCCGCACTTTGGCTCGGGCGAGACCCCAATCACCCCATCTGTTGAAAAAG
>NZ_JAMYUP010000152.1:0-1546 GCF_040323155.1 Mesorhizobium sp. M0060 | reverse complement strand
CTTTCAATTACCCACATCGTCGGCTTGATCCAATGGAGATGCCGAAGGCGATGTCGTGCAAGCGGGTCATGCCGCGCCAGACGACCATGTTGCCAGGAGGCGGGTCATGTTTGCGGGCGAGATAGCCGCCAAGCATGGCGATTTGCAGCAGGTAGGCGGCGAGCGTGGGCCGTTGGACGCGTGGTCGCGTTCGGGACGCGTCGATCTGGTCGAGCGCAGTGATCTCGGCGAAGGTGAGAACGCTGTCGGGCGCGGCGTCTGGCTTGGCACGCGCCGACATAGTGACGAAGAATATGCGCCAACTGACCACCGCGATGAGGGCGAGGAACTTGGCCAGCCTCTCGGCGGTCTCGAGCCTCGCCTCCTCCGCACGGCAGCCGGACTTCATGACCTTGTGGAACACCTCTGCCTTCCAGCGCAGGGCGTACCAGCCGAGCTTTTCGGCCGCCGCGGAGAGATCTTCGACCGGCAAGTTGGTCACCAGCTTCCAGTCGATCGGCTCGCGACCGGGCGGCGGATCTTCTTCGAGGGCGTGGATGTAAGTCAGAACCTGCGGACTGTAGCGCTTTTGCTTGCCCACGGGCGGCAAGGTGTTGATGGCGGCGAACTTCACCTGCAGCCGGGTCGTCTCGTTCTGATCGACCGTAATGCGATGACGTCCCGCCCAAGGCGCCGCCGCAAGTTGGGCAAAGATGCGATGAGCAGGATCGTGTGGGGCAGCATCGGCAGGCCGCTCGGCCAGCCTGTTCGTCTGCACCCGCACGAGGAAGCTCGTACCAAGGTCCTGCGCCGTGCAATAGAGCTCGTAGATGTCGCTCTCCCGGTCACCCACATGCACGCAGCGCTCGGGCGCGCCAACGAGCGCGATGGATTGGCGCAGGTTCTCCAGCCAGCGGTAGCTCTCCTTCATCTCGATCGGCACGCGCGTGGGATTGATGTGCCGCTTGAGCGCGAGCGTTCCCTTGAATTTCGTTCGTGTCCAGAATTTCACCGCCGTCAGACCGAGGGGTGTGCCGGTGAGGGTGACGGCCAGGCTCGAATGCATCAGCATCCCGCATAAGGTCAGCACGTTCGGCTGCCCAGCCTTGTAGCGCCCGGCGTTGATGGTCTTGATGAAGCCGATTTTGCCCGGCTGCGCGCGGCTGTAGATAAATTCGGTCGTGTCCTGCAGGATAAGGATCGGACCTTCGTTCGCCGCAACGCGCGCCGCGGTCGCGGCGAAATGGCCGGCCAGAACGCCATGTTCGGTCACACGCGGGTTGTCAAAGAAGCGGTAGGCCGCCTTCGCCGCCGCCCAGTCGCCGCAGGCCGCCGGGATTGGCTTGCCCGGCGCAGCTGACATCTGATCCAGCAACCGTCGCAACCGACGGGCCAAACGCTTGTCGGGAAGGGCCGCCGTAGAAAGCTCTTCCTCCTGCCAAGCGGCTTCGCCGCTGCTGGTCTTGTCTCGCATCCGTGACGCCTCCGTGATTCGGCGTCACAGACAGAATCACGGCAGATTCATACGCGGCAATAGGCCCCGCCGACGATGTGGGTAATTGAAAGC
>NZ_JAMYUP010000151.1:0-1710 GCF_040323155.1 Mesorhizobium sp. M0060 | reverse complement strand
GTTCGAAACTTATCTCGTGCTGGCGGTGATCTATGCGCTGCTGTGCCTGATCGCGTGGCTCATCGTGCGCTTCTTCGAACTTCGCTCCTCGAAGTTCGCACCGTCAGCGGCGCCGGCGAAGAGCACGATCATGGCGAGCGTCTGATCGAAGAAAGGGCCATCATCACATGTTCGATATCGATGTCTTGCTCCCGGACCTGTGGAGCATCCTGGGCGCAGTGCCCGTGACGCTCGCCATGGCGCTGGCGATCTTTGTCTTCTCCACGATCATCGGCAGCCTGTTTGCGCTGATCGAATATCGGCGGATACCAGTGCTGCGGGAGTTCGTCGTGGCGTACAAGGTCGCCTTCAAGGGCGTGCCGATGGTGATCGTGATCTTCCTTGCATACTACGGCCTCCCGCCGACCCTCCAGTTCTTGGCTTCACTAGTCGGGATAGAGTTCAACGGTCACGCAACGCCGAACTGGGTCACGCTCGTCATCGCGTTGACCGCTTGCGTTGCCGCGTTCCAGGCGGAAGTTGTGAAGGGCGCTTTGAATTCCTTCGACACCGGCCAGGCAGACGCAGCCTACTCGTTGGGCTACAAACGAAGCCAACTGTTCCGACGAATCCTGTTTCCCCAGGTGATCGTCGCAGCAATTCCGGACCTCGCCAACTCGTTCATGGTGATCATGAAGGCGCTTTCTCTTGGATTTGCTATCGAGGTTGTCGATATTTTTGCGCAGTCCCAGTTGACCGCCGCGCTGAATTTCTACTACCTCGAAGCCTTCGTGATTGCCGTCGTGATCTACATGGTGATTGCCTACATTGTCACACATATCGCTGACAGGACGGAGGCTGCCCTTAGGGTACGGACCTAAGGGTAGCCTCGTCGCAACTCACAAGAGCGGAATCCGTTCAGTTTGCATCGTAGCTTGCGGCAGCGAAGAGGGACACCTTGCGGGGACGGAGACTCAAGCGCGCGAAATGATCGGAACTGACCACGCGTCATTGCTACGCGAGGCGCGCTTACTAAAGACCGGCCAAAAACCGCGAGGATAGAAGCTACGCTTCGGCTCTCAATTCAAAAAAGGCCCGCCAGCAGAAGCCAGCGGGCAAGGGGTAGACTGTCCGGGTTGGGGTCAGCCCCCCAGTTTGGGGTAAAAGTCTTCTGTGACCTGCGCATCGGCCGAACAGATGAAGCAGTCCGTCTCCGCCCTTTCGGAGAAGTTACGGGAATGATGGAAGCCCAACCGATCGCTTGGGATCTGCCAATCGCCTACCGTCCAAGCGGCTGTCGGGAAGCCGACAGAAGTTCTTCGTCGTCCACTAGTCCGGCCATGTAATTTGCAATGATCCGGGACGCGAGCGCTTGACGTTGATGCTCAGATTGAGCGTCGACCTTCAACCGATCGAAAACGCGGCCCAGCAGCGCCATCTCGGATGGCTTGAAACACCAGCATTTTCGGCTTTTCGATGTATCGGCATGCCAAACCCCCTTCGAACGGGATTTTGTCCGTGCAGAGTTGCCATACACGGATAACAGCGGCCGGTCTTCCTGAATGGCAGGAGCGAGACAAAAAATACGCGGTTGCCCTGACCGCTTTCCATCCCGGCGGGAGCTTCCCGAGCCTTGTCATAAGCTGAAGGCTGAACGTGCCGACCCGCCAAGGTGTGCAAATTCCTGACGTTGGCGCTCGGCGCAGCCAGGTCGCAAGTTGGCTTGAATTT
>NZ_JAMYUP010000150.1:0-1760 GCF_040323155.1 Mesorhizobium sp. M0060 | reverse complement strand
TGCCCCCGCCGGACGACGCTCAACGCCAGCGCGACGACCGGTTCTTGATCACTACCTCAACCGCAGGCGCCCCTCCCGCGCAGCGGGTTCGTTCTCCGGCCCCTATGCTGCCGAGAAGCAATGCGCCGCTAAGCCGATATTTGCAGCAAATGCGGCATTGCGCTAGCAGTCAAGAGTCCCGGTATCAGTCGGGGAGCTTTGTCATCTCGACTTGTTATAGCCAACCGCCCGAAAAACCGGCTCGGTGCAGTCCCGCGATGATGGCCGGCACGCGGCGCATCAGGCGCCACACGAAGCCCGAGCGGTAGTTCTCTATCATCAGAGTGATCGGCCCCTGATTGATGCCGACATGGTCCGGCGATACCCAACCGCAGGGCCGGCCGTCGGCGGCTGCTATTGTCGGATTGAAGCTTGCGGTGAAGCCGTAAGGGTTGCCCTCTTGCAGGTCGATCTCGTGGAAATAGCGCAGTGCCGGCAGAACGATCTCTGGCGCAAAGGGCAATGAGGTAATCGCTGCCCACGGCGACAACGTCCCATCATCAGGGCCGAATGGCGCACCGCGCGCCAGATAGCCGAAGAAGCGGCGGCCACCGACCGTGATTTGGCGTTTTGTCGGGCTTGGGCCGTCGCTGGCGGTGATGCCCCAGCAATTCTCGCCATAACCGCTGAAACCCTTCGGATTGCGAATGGCGTAGTCGCGTTGCAGGTAGGTTGCCTCGCGGCTGTTCTCGAAATAGTCGCAGTCGTGGTTGCGCATGGAAGCATCGCGGATGCCGCGAAAATCGATCCAGATATGCGAGAGCTGGTGGATGAAAAGTGGACCGGCGTAAACCAGTTCCCGGCCATAGAGCTTTTTCCACTTGTAGGTGGATAGCCAGGCCGCGTAGCTCTCGGGCGGCAGCGGATGGGTTGGCGAGCCGAGGCCCAACACATAAAGGATCACCGCTTCGTCGTAGCCTTGCCAGCGATAGCGCAGGAAGCCTTTTCCAGGCCGCCAGCCATGGGTGAGGGTGGCGCCGCCGTTCTGCGCCCATCGCCAGTCGGCGCGCCGGTAGAGCGCATCGGCAAGCCGCCGGATTTCCAGTTCGGATTCATCGTCCTCGCCAAAATAGGCGCCGGCGGCCAGCGCACCGGCAAGCAGAAGCGCCGTATCGACCGTGGACAGCTCACACTTCCAGACGCGGCGGCCGGTCTCCATGTCGAGGAAATGGTAGTAGAAGCCCTTGTGGCCCGTAGCGTCGGCTTCGGGCCCTTGCGGCGCGTTCCAGAAGAAGCGAAGCGTGGCGAGCGTCCGTTCAGCGGCGGCGGCGCGCGTCATGAAACCGCGCTCGACACCGACGGGATAGGCCGACAGGGCGAGCCCGACGGCGGCGATGCTGGCCGGTGACCCCGGGGTGTTGCGGTCGGCGATCAGGCCATTCGCCGGGTTGGCCTCTTTGAGAAAATAGTCGAAGGACAGGCGCTGGATGTCCGAGAGAAGCTCGTCGTTCTGTGGGTGGTCGCTCGATGCATCCATGGCTGTCGATATAGAGGGGTTCGCTGCGCTTCCAACCTTTTTGGTCGTCTTGTCGCCTTTGGGTCATGTCACGACGATGCTCGTGCTGGCCCAGGTGTCTCTATAACTAAGTTCGAACACCAGAAGCTGACATTCCGCTAACGTGAAGAGTTTCGGGCGCCGGCAGGCGTACGAAAGTCCCCGAGGAAGGAACCCGCGGGCCACAGGCGATGGTTATGGGGATTTCGATTTGCGGCTGGTGTCG
>NZ_JAMYUP010000149.1:0-1875 GCF_040323155.1 Mesorhizobium sp. M0060 | reverse complement strand
TCGGAAGCAGCGTCATAATGCCCGGAATCCGGGATTCGATGTTGTTGTTACTTATCCATTTCACCCGCTGACTGGACAGACCGTTGTCGTAGTCGGTGAGTATGAGTACGACGGCATTCGTCATCTTTTGATCCGGCAGCCGCACGGCGGGAACTTCCATCTTCCGGAGTGGATGGTCGTCCCACAAGCCGGCTCGGTTGCGATCGTTGCCACGCCCAGACTTCCGCTCACGCACCTCCTCGAAGTTCGCGCACTTGTCGATCATCTCGTAGCTTCTCGTCCGAGAGACTCAATCTCTGGAGGAGGACATGCCGATGAAGAATCCGCCGCGAACCCAACTGGATTTGTTCACGCCCGCCGCGCCGCCGGCCGAGATGTCGAGCGAGGAACGGCTGAAGGCGGTGGTGCTGTTGCAGTCTCTACTCGTCGAAGCAGCGTCCGTGCCAGGCGCTGGACTGTGGAGCCGGAAGCGGAAGGAGGCGGGCGATGAGCAAGATTACCGCTGAGCACCTTTGCCGGAGCGCGATCATCTACATCCGGCAGTCGACGTCCTATCAGGTCGTGAACAACCTCGAGAGCCAGCGTCGCCAATACGGCTTGGCCGAGCGGGCCCGGCAGTTGGGTTGGGGCGAAGTCCAAATCGTCGATGATGATCTCGGCCGATCCGGTGCCGGCACGGCTCGGCCCGGCTTTGAGAAGCTGTTGGCTGCCATCTGCGAAGGTCGTGTCGGAGCAGTCGTCTCGCTGGAGGCGTCGCGGCTGGCGCGCAATGGCCGAGACTGGCACACCTTGCTTGAGTTCTGCGGGTTGGTTGGAACCTTGATAGTGGATGAAGATGGTGTCTACGATCCGCGCCTGATCAATGACCGCTTACTGCTTGGCATGAAAGGCACGATGAGCGAGATGGAGCTTTCGTTATTCCGGCAGCGCTCCATCGAGGCGCTCAGGCAGAAGGCTCGGCGTGGGGAGCTCCTGCTGACTGTGGCTGTCGGGTACGTCAAAGGGGAGGATGGGCGGCTTGACAAGGATCCGGATCGTCGGGTGCAGGACGGCCTTGCTTTGGTGTTCCGTAAGTTCGCCGAGCTGCAGTCGATCCGGCAGGTTCTGCTCTGGTTCCGCCAGGAGCAAGTCCTCGTTCCGGCCGTCGTTCAGGGCCGCGACAAGCAAGCAAATGAGTGGAAGGCACCCGTATATCACACACTGCACCACATGCTGACGAATCCGATCTATGCCGGCGCCTACGCTTTTGGCCGACGCGGAACGCGCGTTTTGATGGAAGACGGCCGCAAGCGCGTTGTGCGCGACAGCATTCGCCGGAACTGGAAGGATTGGGAGGTTTTGATCCGCGACCACCACGAGGCATATATTTCCTGGGAGGAGTTTGAGAGGAATCAGCACCTGATTGCTAACAACGCCAACGGAAAGAGTTACCTGGGCCGGGGGGCGATCCGCCGCGGCGAAGCCTTGCTGCCCGGTCTTTTCCGCTGCGCTCGCTGCGGCCGTCGATTGCATGTCGCTTACAGCGGCAAAGGCGGCAACACCCAACGTTACGTATGTCGCGGCTCATTCAGCGACCAGGCCGTCGACAACTGCATCCGCTTCGGCGGTATGCGGGTTGACCGGGCGGTCGGCCAAGAGGTTGTCGATCGCCTGCAACCGCTCGGCATTGAGGCGGCACTGGCTGCGATGGAGGCGCGGGGCCAAGAGCATGGCGATAAGCGACAGCAGGTCGACAATGCTTGCCGGCAGGCGCGATACGAGGCGCATCGCGCGCGCCGCCAATACGATGCGGTCGATCCCGAGAACCGCCTTGTCGCGAGCGAACTTGAGCGACGCTGGAACGAGAAGCTGACCCGCCTTGGCGAGCTTGAAGAG
>NZ_JAMYUP010000148.1:0-1973 GCF_040323155.1 Mesorhizobium sp. M0060 | reverse complement strand
TCTGCTCATCTTCTTCGATCACTTGGTGTCCACCTATTTCGGTGGACACCTTGTGCATCAGAGCACTCAACAGCAAAAGGTGCGGGGAAATTCGCGCTTACCAACGACCAGGCGATCTCCAGCGGGCCGCGACTGGCAGGTAAGCACGAAACCCGCTCCCCGTTCCGACGCTTCGAGCGCGGCATCGGATTGTGTTTCGACGCCGCCTTCAATGATCCTGGCAACGCAGGAACAGCACGTGCCGCCACCGCAGGAATATGGGATCTCAAGCCCGCTCCGGCGGGCAGCATCGGCGATAGTCTCGCCCGGACGGGCATCGATAACGGTGTTGCGGCCGCCCAGCTTGATTTCGATAGGCCGCGTCGAGGCATGCGGCAAAATATGTTGTGACCTGGAAGCGGCTGCGGGACGAAATGACTCAGCCAGGACCTTGTCTAAGGCCAAGCCCTGTCTCTGCAATGTTGCACTGAGATTCGCGACCATTTCGGGTGGTCCGCATAACAGCGCATGATCGACCCCCGAGACCGACATGTCCAATTCGCGAAGTATGGAGGTTAGCGCGTCGCCATCGATCCTGCCCTGCCCGAAACCTGGCCCACCATTCTCGCGCGAAAGAAGGTGACGCACCAGCAGGCTGGGCGAGAAATCCTGCTCAAGCTCGGCGATGTGTGTCCGGAAGAGAATGTCTTGTTGCCGCTTGTTGCCGCAGACCAGGACTAAGCGGCTTCGCTGCTCGCGGGCAAGCACGGTTTTCGCGATAGACAACACCGGCGTAATGCCGGAGCCCACCACCACTGCAAGCAAAACATGACCCCGCTTCGGGGTCGGCGGTAAGACAAATCGGCCTCTCGGCTCCATCACTCCAAGGACGTCGCCAGCCTGAAGCCATCGGTTGACGAAGCACGAGAAACGCCCGCTCTTTATCTCCTTCACCGCCAGTCTGATCTCGCCGTCGTCAAGGCCGGAACAAATAGAATAAGCTCGCCTCACACGCTCGCCGCCAATCTCAGCTTGAAGGGTGAGATATTGCCCAGGCTTGAAAGCAAAACGTGGTGCCAGCCCTTGCGGGATGTCGACGACCATGGAAACAGCGCCGGGCGTCTCCCGGCGAATTTGGCTAACGGTCAGTTGGTGAAACATAGAAACAACCCGTGCGAATGATAGCGGAGCCGCTCGGATCCGTGCGCGCCTTTGCGGCCGGCATAATGAGCATTAAAGGTGGTCTTGCCCGCTTAGATCGCTTTAGCGGTCTCGCCGCGGTGTGGGCAAACCGGGCCATCAGTGCGTTCCCCTGTGATCAGCGAGCGCATCTCGTTAAGATATGTCTGGACGAAGAAGGACGAATCATCTTCACGCGCCGTATAGGGAGACGCCCTTGGCGTTGTCCTCGATAATCTTTTTGTCCTGCACTGTGGTAACGTCCCACATCCAGGTGATCGGATCGGTTTGGATGTCAGCGTCGGCATCCTTGTCGATCAGCCAGGTGACGATTACGTCGGTTTCCGTTGCGTTACGCGGAATCATTTGAAACATCGTGACATAGTCGCTAACCGCGTAGACAAATGAGAGGCGGCCTAAACTAAAGGCGGTTTCGCGGCCGTCATAGGCGCCGCGCCCGCCCATCAAACAAGACACAGGCTGACCGTTGTCGGAAAGTGTCTTGCGACCGCCTAAGATCCACCTCCATCCCATGCCGTACGGCACCTTGTCGAGGCCCTCCCGCTCCGACGCCCCGCTATGCCAGGGTTCATAAGCATTGAGCCTGAAGTACTCCGGATGAGATGGCTGGCAATGATAGCATTCGAAGAAGTTTTCGATCACAAGCTTCCAATTGGCCTTGGTCGGGTAGCTCTTGCGCGCCGCGATGCGCGGTAATCGCCCGGTTATTACCGCGGAGATTTCGCTTTGATGCGAGCGATGAGTTCTTGGCCATCGACGAAGGCTTCGAGGAAGTCATTCCATTCGTCAGCGGT
>NZ_JAMYUP010000147.1:0-2011 GCF_040323155.1 Mesorhizobium sp. M0060 | reverse complement strand
GTCCTCCCACTCCATGCGCCTGCGCTCCTCGCTGCCGCAAATCAGGCGGCAAATCTCCCCAGTGCATAGCCCTCAGGCAAGATGGGGTGCTCGTCACGCTCACGAACAAGCCGCACCCGACGTGCCGGTAACCAAGCCGCCGCACTGGTGAGGGGGCGAGCAACGCCTAAAGGCGCGATCTGCGCGACATCAGCAACATGGGCGCGCCGTCCTGTTCAAACTCCTCGACGGCCACCCAGCCCAGCGTGGCGTAAAAGTCGCGCGCCTGCCAGGTATAGACATAGAGTTCGCTGACATCGGCCGATGCGGCATGCGCTTCGATCGCCCTGGCCAGTGCCGTCCCGATCCCTCGGCGCTGATGCTCCGGAGCGACGGCCAGCCCGGCCAGCCACGGCGTCAGATCATGCGCCGGCTCCCGCTCGCTGCGGACAAGCAGACAGGTTCCGGCCGGCACTCCGCCAACCCGAACGATCAGCGCGGTCTCGAACCTGTCGCCGGCCAGCAGCTTGCGAAGGTCGGCGACGTCGTCTGCGAGACTCCTCTCGCTCCCCTCAAAGAACGCGACAAGACGCAGGCTTGCGACTGCCTCGATATCGCGCTCGCGCGTGGGTTCGGTTATCGGTTGCATCGGTAGCTTGTCCGGTTGACGTCCTGAAGCAAGAACCTGCTGACACAAACAAAACCGCCGGGCTTTCACCCGGCGGCTCGTCAGCTCAGCAGTGTCTGTCGATCAATACGGGCAGGCATTGTCCGACATATAGTCGTGCACCTTGATGGTACCGGCGATGATGTCGGCCTTGGCTTTTTCGACCGCCGCCTTCATTGCATCGTCGACAAGCGCCTTGTTGTTGTCGTCCATGGCGTAGTCGACGCCGCCTTCCTTGAGGCCGAGATCGTTGACGCCGGCGGTGAACTTGCCGTCCTTGGCATCCATGAAGGTGTTGTAGACGGCAACGTCGACGCGCTTGACCATGGAGGTCAGCACCTTGCCGGGCTGCAGGCCGTTCTGGTTGGAATCGACACCGATGCCGAGCTTGCCGGCGTCGGCCGCTGCCTGCAGCACGCCGACACCGGTGCCGCCTGCCGCCGCGTAGACCACGTCGGCGCCCTGGTCGATCTGCGTCTTGGCGATCTCGCCGCCCTTGGCCGGATCATTCCAGGCTGCCGGCGTATCGCCGGTCATGTTCTGGATGACGTCGGTGGCGCCGGCCGCCTTGGCGCCGCCGACATAGCCGCAGCCGAACCTGCGGATCAGCGGAATATCCATGCCGCCGATGAAGCCGACCTTCTTGGTCTTGGAAGCCATCGCCGCCATCACGCCGACGAGATAGGAGCCTTCCTGCTCCTTGTAGACCAGGGAGCGGACATTGGGCTTGTCGACGACCATGTCGATGATGGCGAATTTGGTGTCGGGGAACTCGACCGCGATCTTGTCCAGCGCATCCGCCCAGGAGAAGCCCGCCATGACGATCGGATTGCGGCCGTCCTCGGCGAAGCGGCGCAGCGCCTGCTCGCGCTGGGTGGCGTTGCTGACCTCGAATTCCACATAAGGGATGCCGGTCTCGGTCTTGAACTTTTCGGCGCCGTTAAAGGACGCCTCGTTGAACGACTTGTCGAACTTGCCGCCGAGATCATAGAGGATCGCGGGTTGAATGTCCGCGGCGAAGGCCGGAAGAACCATTGCAGCTGCGGCCATGAGGCCGAGAACGATACGTTTCATGTGATCCACACCCCTGTCGGTTATTTGTCCATTATGCACCGCATGCCGGCCCGGTTCTCCGGCAGGCACACGGCGTCAGGCAGGAGTGTCTTCCTCCCGCTTCGGGCCAATCTGGCACGGCCCGAAACAAAATTCACGTGGAATTTTGACCTTTTGGAAAGGCGTGGGGCCCCCAAGCGGCGGCCCAGCAAGTTTCGTTGGGGAGGGGGCTAAAAAAAAGCGGGGACCGCGGCCCGGGTTGGGCCGGGGGACCCCGGTACCAGCAGGCCGCCAAAACCGGAGGGGGTGTTT
>NZ_JAMYUP010000146.1:0-2025 GCF_040323155.1 Mesorhizobium sp. M0060 | reverse complement strand
ATGCTGTGGGCGGAACCTGCGCTTTGACAGAGAGATCGATCTTGCCACTCTGACCCGGCTTATCCATGCGGTTGAGGCAGCATGATCGGACCGGGAACTGGGGCTCGGGTGTACCTTGCCTGTGGGTTCACGGACATGCGCAAAGGGATCGAGGGTTTGGCTGCACTGACGCAGGATGTGTTGCGCCAGAAGCCGACGGGAGGCGCGGTCTTCGCCTTTCGGGGAAGGCGTGGCGACCGTTTGAAGCTTCTTTATTTTGATGGCCAGGGGTTCTGTCTTTATTACAAGGTCTTGCAGAAGGGTCGCTTTCCGTGGCCGTCGGCGGCCGACGGGACGGCCAGGCTGACGTCAGCGCAAATGGCGATGTTATGGGAAGGAATTGACTGGCGACGCCCCAACTGGGGTGCGCCGCCGGCGCGTGTCGGATGATTTATCTCTCTGAATCTAATGGTTTTTATGGCTACTCGCCCTGACTTATGGTAGTCAGGTGCATGTCGAATGTCGCCGAAAATCTTCCAGACGATCCTGCCTTTCTGAAGGCGATGATCGCCGCCTTGCAGGCGGAAAATGCGAAGATGTCGGCGACGTTGCAGGCGCATGACCAGTTGATCCAGGCCTTGCGGCTGCGCATTGCCCGGCTGAAGAAACAGGTCTTCGGCAAGTCTTCGGAAAAGATCGAGCGGGAAATCCAGCAGCTGGAACTGGCCCTGGAGGATCTTTTGATCGCCGCGGCGGAGAGCAATGCCGGGCCAATCAATGAGGCCGACGAGGCAGCGTCTGTCGCGCCCATGACGAACGCGCCCGAAAGGATCACGCGCCGTCGTCCGCGCGTATCGCACAAGGCAGTTCGCGAGCGCAGGGAGCTCGATCCCGGCGCCTGCTGCCCCGCCTGTGGCGGTGAACTGCGTCTTGGGGGCGAAGACACAAGCGAAATCCTCGACCTGATCGCCGCCCAGATGAAGGTCATCGAGATCGCCCGGTTCAAGAAATCCTGTCGCTGCTGCGAAAAGATGGTGCAGTTGCCCGCGCCCAGCCGCCCGATACCAGGCAGCATGGCTGGCGCCGGCCTTCTGGCTTACATCCTGGTCTCGAAGTTCGACGATCACCTGCCATTGTATCGCCTGAACGAAATCTTCGCCCGCATGGGTGCCGACATCCCCGACAGTACGCTGGTCGATTGGTGCGGTCGCGCAATGCAGGTGCTTCAGCCCCTGATCGAGCGGATCGGAACCGTGATCATGGCCAGCGACCTTCTCCATGCTGACGATACCCCGATCCGGGTGCTGGATCGCTCCATGCAGGACAAAGGGCTGGGGAAAGGCGTAAAGAAAGGCAGGATCTGGACATATGTCCGCGATCAACGCCCGTGGGCGGGCGGCGCTCCGCCTGGCGCGGTCTACTACTTTGCTCCGGACTGGAAGGAAGACCACGTCCTCCGCCACCTCAGGCAGACAAGCGGCATTCTCCAAGCTGACGGCTACAAAGGCTATGGCAAGCTTTATGAGCCTGGAGCCGATGGAACATCCCGCTTCCGAGAAGCGGCATGCTGGGCGCATTGGCGACGCGACTTCCATGATATCTGGACCTCGAACAAATCCGAGATCGCACGCGAGGCTCTCGACCGTATCGGTGCGCTTTATGACATCGAGCACGGCATTGCGGGTCAGCCTGCCGATGCCCGCCTTGCCGCACGTCAGAAGCATAGCAAACCAAAGATCGGAGCATTCCGTGTCTGGATCGAAACGCAACTGACCCGCATTCCGGGCAAGAGCGATTTGGCAAAAGCCTTCCGTTATGGCCTGAGCCGCTGGCCATCATTCTGCCTGTTCCTCGAAGACGGCCGCGTCGCCATGGACAACAATGCCGCCGAGCGAGCCCTGCGCCCGATTGGAATCGGAAGAAAAAACTGGCTATTTGCTGGCGCCGACGGCGGTGCGTTATACTGCTCATCTGTCGATCGCCTTATAGACTAAGGACATTTTGGCGCGGATCATCAGACGCCGGACGCTTGCCATGCTGTGATCG
>NZ_JAMYUP010000145.1:0-2105 GCF_040323155.1 Mesorhizobium sp. M0060 | reverse complement strand
CCGGTATCCGCGCAAGCTGCCCGAGGTGCTGAGCGTCGAGGAAGCGGCGCGGCTGCTCGAAGCGGCGCCAGGCATCAAGTACAAGGCCGCGCTCGGTGTCGCCTATGGCGCCGGTCTGCGCGTGTCCGAGGTCGCGCATCTCAAGGTCGACGACATCGACTCGACACGCATGCTGATCCGCGTCGAACAGGGCAAGGGACGCAGGGACCGCAACGCCATGCTCTCGCCGCAACTGCTGGAACTGCTGCGACTGTGGTGGCGCGAAGGCAAGCGGCGCGGGGTGATGCTCCCGCATGGCTGGCTGTTCCCGGGGCGCAGTTGCATCGCGCCGATCTCATCGCGGCAACTGCATCGCGCGGTCCAGGAAGCAGCCGAAGTCGCCGGCATCCGCAAGCGCGTCAGCCCGCACACGCTGCGTCACAGCTTCGCCACCCACCTGCTTGAGCAGGATGTCGACATCCGCGTCATCCAGGTGCTGCTCGGGCACAGCAAGCTCGATACCACCGCGCTCTACACCAAGGTCTCGACCCGCACGATCCACGCGGTCGCAGGGCCGCTGGACCGGCTGATGGCGCTGATGGAAGGCAAGACGCCGTCCGGCTGAACCGGTGCGCGCCGACCTGGAGGTCGCCGATATCTTCCGTGCTGCCGGCCCCGGATACCGGGTCTCCCACGCCGGGCATCTGAGCCTGCAGCAGCTCAAGGTCATGTCGGCGATCGAACAGTGTCGCACCGCTGCATTGGGTGGTCATGTCGAAGCCTGTGCGGACTGCGGCCAATGGCGGATCGCCTATAACAGCTGCCGCAACCGGCACTGTCCCAGGTGCCAGGGCGCGGCCGCGCGTACATGGCTCGCCGAGCGCGAAGCCGACCTGCTGCCAGTCGGATACTTCCACGTCGTGTTCACGCTGCCGGCCGAGGTCGCCGAGATCGCGTTCCACAACAAGGCGCTGGTCTATGACCTGCTGTTCAAGGCGGCATCGGAGACCATGCTGACGATCGCGGCCGATCCCAGGCATCTCGGCGCGCGCATCGGCATCACCGCCGTGCTCCACACATGGGGATCGGCGATGACCCACCATCCGCATGTCCACATGATCGTGCCGGGCGGCGGCATCGCGCCGGACGGGAGCCGCTGGATATCGTCGCGCCCGGCCTTCCTGCTCCCGGTCAGAGTACTGGGCAAGTTGTTCCGCCGCCTGTTCCTCACCCGGCTGATCGCGCTGCACGACGCCGATCGGCTCGCCTTCTTCGGCACCCTTGCTCGTCTCGTCGAGCGGCAGGCCTTCCTGCGGCACCTGTCGCCGGTCCGGAACAAGCGCTGGGTGGTCTACGCCAAGGCGCCCTTCGCCGGGCCGGAAGCGGTGCTCGCCTACCTGTCGCGCTACACGCACCGGGTCGCGATCTCGAACCGCCGCCTGATCGCCTTCGACGAGGCTGGAGTCACCTTCCGCTACAAGGACTATCGCCGCGATGGTGTCGAGCGCCAGCGCGCCATGACGCTTGCCGCCGACGAGTTCATCCGCCGCTTCCTGCTCCATGTCCTGCCGCGTGGGTTCCACCGCATCCGTCACTATGGGCTGCTCGCCAGCTCCGCCCGCAAGGCCAGCCTCGCACTCGCGCGCGAACTGCTGAACGTCGATCTGCCGCCCCAAGACGACACTTCGGAAGAACCGGCTGACGTCCGCCGGCCTTGCCCTTGCTGCGGCGGACGCATGGTCGTCATCGAGAGGTTCGAACGGTGGGGCCAGCCTCGTGCACCGCCTGCCTCAAGAGCGCCGAACCGGGAGAACGCCCCATGACCCGGCATGACCAAGTTGCTCGTACGACCGCGCCACGCCGGCGCCGGTCAACAGGATCTTATGTGCACGTTGCCGTGGCGCTGGTCGTCACGCACACCAATCCCGTCGGAATCAACGCAACAGCCTCTGCGACCTGGCCCGGAAGCCGCTTCCACGACATGCCCGGCGCATCTTATGCAGAAGTTCGCGACAGCCGCTGGCGCACCCCGAGGCACAAATCCCCATAGGCAATCGCCTGCGGCCCGCGGGTTCCTGCATCAGAGACTTTCGTACGCCTGACGGCACCCGAAACCCTTCAGCAAT
>NZ_JAMYUP010000144.1:0-2202 GCF_040323155.1 Mesorhizobium sp. M0060 | reverse complement strand
GTGAGCGTGACGAGCACCCCATCTTGCCTGAGGGCTATGCACTGGGGAGATTTGCCGCCTGATTTGCGGCAGCGAGGAGCGCAGGCGCATGGAGTGGGAGGACCCTGATGCCAGTCATCAAGACAGTCATCAAGGCAGGCATGAAGAGGGTCACTATCGCCGGGTCGAGGTGATCACAGGCCGGCGGAAACGGCGCAGCTGGACGCCGGCGGAGAAGGCGCGGATTGTTGCGGAAAGCGCGGAGCCGGGCGCCAACATCTCGGCTGTCGCGCGGCGTTGGGGGATCAATCGAGGTCTTCTTTCGGTCTGGCGACGGCACGTGGGGCTGGTGCAGGCGAAAGCGGCTGCCGAGACGACGCCAGCCCTGCAGTTTGTGCCAATTACGATCGCGGGCGAGGAGCGACAGCTCGAGCATAGTGACGCACGGAATAAGGAGGCGCCCAGGTCGACCGGTCGGATCGAGCTCGAGATCGGTGAAAGCCGCCTCGTCCTGACGGGTTCGGTCGATCCGGCCCTGGCGGCCGCCATCGTGGGTGCCTTGCGTGTGCCGCAGTGATTGCGCTAGCCGGCGACGTGAAGGTGGTGGTGGCGACGCAGCCGGTCGACTTCCGCCGCGGCATCAATGGCCTTGTTGCCCTGGTCGCCTCGGCTCTTGCAGCCGATCCCTATTGCGGTGACGTCTTTGTCTTCCGCCCCAAGCGCGGCGACAGATTGCGCCTTCTTTTTTGGGACGGAAGCGGCATGGTTCTGGCCTCGAAATGGCTCGAATCGGGGCGCTTCACCTGGCCGCCGATCCGCGACGGCCAGGTCCGGCTGACGCGCGAGGAGTTCGCCCTTCTGGTGGCTGGCCTCGACTGGACGAGGGTGGCGAAGAAACACGTCAAAAGACCGGTCAGAGCGGCGTGAAGTGACTGGATTTGCTTGAAGATTCGGGGTCGCCTGGTAGGGTTGATCATGTCGCCCCGCCCTGATTCGTTGCCATCGGATCCTGCCGAATTGCAGAGAATGGTTCTGGCTCTTAAAGCCGAGAACGCGGAGCTGCGCGTCTATGCCGATCTGCTTCGGCAGATGATCTTCGGGGTAAAATCGGAGAAGCTGGCCGTGCTCGATCCGGTGCAGATCGCGCTCGATCTCGGTGACCTCTGCGAGGTGCCGGCCGCGGCCAACGACGATGCCGTCGAAGACAAGGATCGGCCGCGACGCAAGCACCGGTCGGCGTCGCGCAACATGGGTGCCCTGCCGAAGCATCTGCCGCGCTGCGAGGAAGTGATCGAGCCGCAGAGCGCGGTCTGCTCGTGTTGCGGACTTCCCCTCCATCGCATCGGCGAGGATATCAGTGAGGCCCTCGATATCGTTCCGGCACTGCTACGCGTGATCCGCACGATCCGGCCCAAATACGCCTGCCGGGCCTGTGAGGCCCATGTCGTCCAGGCGCCGGCGCGAGCGCGAGTAATGGACGGGGGCATGGCGACGACGGCGCTGGTGGCGCATGTGGTCGTCTCCAAGTTCGCCTGGCATCTTCCTCTCTATCGCCAGTCGCAGATCTTCTCGGGTTACGGCATCAATCTCGACCGTGGCACGCTCGGCGGCTGGGTCGGACGGGCCGCCTGGTGGCTGAGGCCGCTTTACGATCGCCTGCTTGCCTTCATCCGCTCGCAGCCGCGGGTGTTTTGTGACGAAACGCCTCTGCCGCGACTTGATCCGGGACGCAAGCGGACGAAAGTCTGCCAGTTGTGGGCGCAGGCCGTCGATGATCGTCCCTGGCAGGGACCGGCACCGCCGGCAGTCGGCTATGTGTTTGCAGAAAGCCGGGGAACCGGAGAGATCGAGGCACAGCTTTCAACATTCGACGGCATTCTGCAGGTCGATGGCTATGCGGCCTACAAGAGCCTGGCGAAGCGGCGGCGCAAGAGCAATATCGCACCCTTGCAGCTTGCCTTTTGTCTGGCCCATGCTCGGCGCAAGTTCGTCGAGGTGGTCAAGACGACGGGCTCGAGCGAGGCGCTGGCGGTGGTCGCCGCTATTGCCGAGATCTACCGGATCGAGGAATGCATCCGCGGCATGAGCGCCGAGCAGCGCCTGTCGGTGCGCAAGGCCGAGAGCGCTCCGCTCATGGCGGCACTGAAGGAGCAGTTGGAGATGCTGATCGATGAGGTCTCGGCCAAGTCGTCGCTCGGCAAGGCCATTGCCTACACGCTGGCG
>NZ_JAMYUP010000143.1:0-2301 GCF_040323155.1 Mesorhizobium sp. M0060 | reverse complement strand
GTAGAGTAGGGATGAAGCGCCTTACCTCGTCTCCGAGGCAGGTCTCTTCATCCCCCGCTCCGAACCGGACGTGCAAGTTTCCAAGCATCCGGCTCTCCATGCGTGGCTTCGGCCACGGGTGACCCTCGCAGCGTGGCGAAGGCGTTGGTCGACTCCCAGAAGGTGGCATCCCCTTTTCGGAAGTGCTCATCCGGGTCGTTCCATCCGTTCGGTATGCGAAGGCCCCGGTCCGGGTATCGCGGGCGTTTGGTGTCGGCGAACCGGGCGAGTTTCTTCCCGCCCACTCGCCAACTGCCGCCTTTCCCGGCTCCCGACTCGGCGTATATACGGCGCAGTGTCCTTCCAGACGCCTTGCCGTGTTTCTTCCCGAGCCAGTACTTTATGCGCCGGTACAGCCACCAATCGTGCTTGCTGAACTCCCTCCATGCCCGTGTGGCATAGCGGTAGTAGTTGCGCCAGCCGATGATGACCGGGTTGAGGTCGTCGATGAGTTCAGCAAGGGTCTGGCCTGTTGGCCTTTCCCTCACCTTGACCTTGATCTTGTCGCGTAGGAACTGCGACTTGCCCTTCGGAATGAAGAGCAGGCCGACACGCCGGTCAGATGACGGCATCCTGACCTGCGCGACCCGATAACCGAGAAAGTCGAAGCCTTCCTGGACATCGGTGATCTTGGTCTTTTCCATCGACAACTCCATGCGCAATTCCTCTTTCAGGAACTGCGCCAGCGCCAGACGCTCTTCTTCGGCATTTTGTTGCGTTCCCTGCACGAGAACGACGAAGTCGTCCGCGTATCGCACGATGTAGAAGCCCGGCCGACCACGTTGATAGTCGGATTGCAGACGCTGTTGCGCCCGCTCGCGGGTCTTGTCGCGCGGGTTGGGAACCCAGCGCCGGTATCTCTCGTCTATGGCCGTCAGATAGACGTTGGCCAAAAGCGGCGAGACGATTCCCCCTTGCGGGGTGCCGGTCACCGGGTGCCGAAGGCTGCCTTCGATCATGATGTCGGCCTTCAGGAAGGCGAGCACGAGCCGCAGGACCTTGCGGTCCCGGACGCGGCGTCGCACGCGCTCCATCAGCACGTGATGATCGATGGCATCGAAGCACCCCTTGATATCCCCCTCGATCACATACCGGGTCCGCGAGGAACCGGCCGATGTCGGGTTCAACTTGTGACGCACCCTGGCGAGCGCGTCATGGGTGCTCCGGCCGGGTCTGAAGCCATACGAGGTCGGATAGAAGTCCGCCTCGAAGATCGGCTCCAGCACCAGCTTGAGCGCCATCTGGACCAGTCGGTCTTTGAGCGTGGGTATACCCAAGGGTCGGAACTTTCCCGGTTTACCCGGCTTTGGTATCAGCCTCTGCCGGACAGGTTCAGGCCGGTAAGTTCCCTGTCGCAGGTCTCGCCGGATGTCCTCTAGAAAGCCTGCGACCCCATCGGGTCGCCCTTCGACCGCCTTGCGCGTCACGCCGTCCGTGCCGGGCGTGTTGCTGCCCCTGTTACGAGCCAGCCGTTGCCAGGCATGAAGCAGCGTTCCGCGATCGCATACGATATTGAACAGATCCGCAAACGTCTTGTCGGGGTTCGCGGCACTCCACCGATACAGCTTGCGCTGCATGTCGAGAATAAACCCGGTATTCACCGTGTCGGACATGGTGTCCCTCTCCTGCTTGCAAAATGTATCCACTGCCCGCCTTCGCCATGCGGACGGCTTTCCCGTCCTCGGACTACTACGCAGGCTCCGCCCCCGCTTCGCGCGTTCGCCGGTCGCTTCGGCCAGCCGATCCCGTGAGGGTCGGCAACGCGGGCAGGTTCCCAAGTTCCACCAGCTGCTCCTCGTCCGCTGTAGGAGCCGACTCTACCCCGTGTGGAATCCGGCTTCCGGGCCTTGCAGGCTTTTCCGGACGCTGATGGCGGGTTTCCCCGACATCCCTGACGCGCACCCATCAATCGCGCGTCGGCACTCCACAAGTCTTTCGACTGCCTCACCCACTTCCGAGTCGGTGAGGAACCTCCTGACGGGGCTTCGGCCATCGGTTCGGTTTCCCTCTCCATGGCGGACTTGCTGGCCGGGCCGTTCTCGGGATCGGAAGTTCCCTCACGCCCGGCTTTAACGGGTTCTGCTGATTTACGGCTCTCCGGAAGCACCCGGTCGGCCTCACCCGTTCGCTTCGCGCCCCACGCTGCACCGTGTGGCGGGGAGGGTTTTTCGCCCTCCGGAGATGTTGGTGGCTAGTCTTCCAACTCGGCTTTTCTCCTTTCTGGTCAAAGAGTTAGAGGGCTGTGCTTGGCGCACTGACGGG
>NZ_JAMYUP010000142.1:0-2333 GCF_040323155.1 Mesorhizobium sp. M0060 | reverse complement strand
AACCTTTGGTCGGCTCGACGCCGACGAAGAAGGACCGCCCGATGCTCATCAGCGGGAACGTGCCGCCGAACTGATGCACCGTGGCGATGCCCCGTCCCTGCGCGTCACTCGGCCCGGTGAAGGTCACCGGCTGACCATCCATCAGTATCTGGCCGCTGCTGGGCTTGTGGACACCGGCCAGCGTTTTGATGAGGGTCGACTTGCCGGCGCCGTTGTCACCGAGCAGACAAAGCACTTCGCCGGCGCGCACCTTCAGCGAAATATCGTGCAGGACATCGATCGGACCGAAGGATTTGTTGACGCTTTTCAGCTCGAGAATGGCAGGTTTGTCGTTCATGGCGTGCTCACCTCTTCATCTGCGAACCGGCTTGGCTGATGCGATTGATCGGCGACCGTGTTCATAGAAGCACGATGCTCGTTGATCGCGACCGCCGGGCACGGCTCCTGTGGCAACTCGTTTCTCATGGGTTTGCTGGCTCCCGCGGCAGGTCTCGCCCACGCCGCGGTCTGAAATACAGAGCCAAGTCGCGGAACGACTGGTTCATCAGCACGGCCAGCAGGAGCATCACACCGATAATCAGGTTCGACCAGTTTCGGTCGATCTGGGTGAAGTAGATGCCCTGGCTGACGATGGCGAAGGTGATGGTGCCCACGAAGATACCAATAACCGAACCGAAACCGCCGGTAAGCAGCACACCGCCCACCACCACGGACACGATGGCATTGAAGATGAAGCTCATGCCGCCGGAGACCTGGGCGGAGTTGAACAGGATCGCCTGACAGATGCCGACGAACGTGGCGCTGACCGCGGACAACACAAACAGCGCAATTGTCATGCGGTTCGTCGGAATGCCGGCGTTGCGGGCGCTGACCTTGTCGCCGCCCATTGCAAACAGCCAATTGCCGTAGCGGGTCTTGTGAAGAGCGAAGCCTATGACAGCGGCGAACGCCAGCCACCAGACGATGATGACCTGGTGACTGCCACCGATCAACTGTCCGAAGAGGAATTTCGCCCAGTCCGGCGCCGTTAGGGCAACGCTGGCATTGCCGGTCAGAAGCACGGAGGCACTTAGCACCACCCCCTGCATGGCGACCAGCGTGGCCAGCGTGATGATCAGCGAAGGCACCGAGGTTCGGATCGTGAGCAGGCCGTTGACCAGGCCGACCGCCACGCCGACAGCCAGCGCCCCAGCGATCCCTACCGAGATGGGCAGCCCGTAGTAGCCGGTCAGGATGGCGGTGGTCATTGAACCGGCGGGGATCAACGCGCCGATCGAAATGTCGAGTTCGCCAGCGATCATCAGCAGCCCGACGGGAATGGCGACAATGCCGAGATTTGCCGCGAAATTGACCCAACTCGCCGCGCCAACCAGCGTGCCCAAACTGGCGCCGCCGAACAGAACGAAGAACAACACCACGCCGACGAGACTGAGGATCGAGCCGGCCTCGGGACGGCGCAGCACCGATTTGATTGCGTCCATTATGTCGGTCCCCCCTTCTTCGACGAATAGCTGAGCGCCAGCTGCCGGAAGGTGTCGTTTGTCAGCACCGCGATCAAAAGAAGCGCGCCGATTATGACGCTTCCGATGTTGGGATCCATGCTCGTGAAGTAGATGCCTTGGTTCACGATCGAGAAGGTAATCGTGCCAAACACGATGCCAACGATCGAGCCGAAGCCGCCCGTGAGCAGAACGCCCCCGATGACCACACACATGATGGAATTGAAGATGAAGGACTGACCGGCCAGAACCTGCGCACTCTGGTAGACCATCACCTCGCTGACCCCAACGAAAGCGGCGCTGAAGCCGGACAGCATGAACAGACCGATGGTCAGCCGTTTGGTCGGAATGCCAACGTTGCGCGCGCTCTCCTTGTCGCCACCGAGTGCATATATCCAGTTGCCCAACGGGGAGATGTGCAATAGCCAGAACAGGCCAATCACGAACACCACCCACCACAGGATTGTGACTTGAAACATGCCGCCGAGATAGTCGCCCAGGATTGCCTTGGTAAGCGGGTCCGGCACAAGCGAGACGCCGGTGCTGCCAGCGATCTTGACGGTGAGACCTAGTGTCAGACCCATCGTGAGGAACATGGTGCCAATGGTGATTATGAGCGAAGGGATGGTCGTTCTCGTCACGAACAGCCCGTTGAGGAGGCCGACAGCGAGGCCGACGCCAAGTGCGGCCGTTATGCCAAGCCAGTCGGGCAGCCCATAGTGACCCGAGACGATGGCAGCGGTAAGCGACGCTGCGGGGATCACGGCACCGACCGAGATGTCGAGTTCCCCGGCGATCATCAGCAACCCTATCGGCAGCGCGATGATCCCGATC
>NZ_JAMYUP010000141.1:0-2340 GCF_040323155.1 Mesorhizobium sp. M0060 | reverse complement strand
GCCATCCGCTCGTACTTCATGCCCAAGCGGGTCAAAGCGGCCCGCATCTGAATCCTGCCTCTGTCAAGCAAGGACAGTCGTGCGGTGCTCGTGACGCTTACGTCTAAGAGCGCCGCAGGCGCATCGGGCATTGGCCATGGAAACTCCTCCCGCTTGCACGGTGAGATTACGTTGGATTAAGGGCTGAAGCGCAGGCCCGAACCGCAATAAATCGCGGCAGGCGATGCGAAGGGGCAGAGACCTGATGCAGTTGCAGGCTCGCAGAAGCACCAACCTAGATCGCCGAAAAGCCGAAGTCTAGAGGAACCCCATCTGACCGCTTCGAGGTCGTCTGGGGAACGGCAACTTTTTGATCATTTCGCCGATTCGGCCCAAAATTGAACGAGCGGCAAGCGGCTCTGTCTGTTGGTGAGCGGACTGTCCGCCTCAATGCATTGCGAACGTGATGATCTCGGGGCTTGTGGGACTTGGCGCCCTACCGTCAAAGTCGCCGAACTGCTGTTCGATCCTCAAACCTGCATCCTCTAGCAGTTTGCGCAGCGCATCCGCGTCCAAGAATCGCAAGGTGCTCTGGCTCACCTGCGGGAGGCTTGGGTGCTCACCGCTGAAGGTATGCGTGAACGTAATCGTTCGGCCGTTGAAACCGGAAACCAACTCCGTCGTGATCAGCACAGAAGACCCGCCTGGTCCTTCAACACTGACTGCATTCTCCGGTGTCCAGCATTCCCAAGCGCGTGCCAAAGGGTTTCGCAATTCAAAGGCAAAGCGCCCGCCCGCCACAAGGGCACGCCTGACGGCCACCACGAAGTCTCGCTGTTCCTCATCGCTGGCCATGGACTGAAACGCGTGGCCGGTCATGACAATCAGGTCGAATTGAGCCACCCAGTCTTGCGACTGGAGGTAACCGAGAACCCATTCGATGTCAGAATGTTTACGTGCGCGATCCAGTACTCCCGGTGCCGGGTCGATGCCGCAGAGCCGCCCTGGATGACCGGCCTTGCGGGCCTCGTGAAGGAGGGTTCCTGTTCCGCATCCAACATCAAGCACCGAGTTTGCCGCCATGATGCGGGGCAGATAGAAATCATAGTCATCACGTGCAGCCCTTGGGTGCCAAGCGTCGTAGACGGCAGCGAGGAATGAGTCGTTGTAAAAGCGATCAACCAACGATTGAATACTCCTGATAGGCCGAAGCGGCTTTACACTGCAAGATCGGTGAAGACGAAGCGTCCCGGCCCCTCGGCCATCAGGACCCCATGCAGCAGGCCATAGGGCCTCGCGATGGGCCATATAATTGGCTTCGATGACTTTCTGGTTGGCCGCCAGCCCGTTGGCGAACAACTCCTGATTGGATGCCATTTGCCGTCCGGGCTTGGAAAGTTGACGTTCTCCCGCGCAGTCCCATCCAATTGCCGCCCGCGTATGTAACGCGGATACTTCGCCAGGTCCCGAAATCACATGCGCGCAGCCGCCGTCTCTGTCTGATCTTTGGACTTAAACATATCAGTAGAAAATAACCGTAACCATCTTTCATCTTGCCGCGTATGGTCCGATCATCTGCCGGTGCAAGTTTGAGGACATGCAATGAAGAAGGCCGCTGCTCTCCTGGTACTTTCCCTCGTTACCATGCTGCCCGCCATGGCAGCCGCGCAGTCCTACGTGCCGGAGCTTGGACCATCGCCGCCGCAGGATGCTATGCAGCTGTATCCCGGCGGTGTCGAGAAGGCTGTGGCCGCCCTGCCGGACATCGTCAAGAAAGTCAAGGAAGCATCCAATGTTCCCGGCTTCGCCGTGGCGGTGGTGCATGGCGGCAAGATGATCTTTGACGAAGGCTATGGCCTTCGCGACAACCGGGACGACACCTCTAAGGTCAGCAGCACTACCATTTTCCAGGTCGCCTCGGTGTCGAAGTCGATCTCGGCCACGGTGGCCGCCATCGCCATGACGAAGGACCACAGCTTCGACTGGGATACCCCGGTCGGCAAGGTCTGGGACGGCTTCCACCTCAATCTCGACTATGTCTCGGGCAACGCCACCATCGGCGATTTCTTCGCCCATCGCTCGGGCCTGCCGATGGCGGCGGGCGACGAGCTCGAGGATCTCGGCTTCCAGCGCAAGCAGGTCGTCGGGGGCCTGTGGATGGTGCCGCTCGATCCCTTCCGCATCTCCTATCACTACGCCAATTTCGGCACGACGATCGGCGCCGAGGCAGTGGCCCACGCCGAGAAACAGGATTGGGAGCCGCTGGCCAAGAGCCTGCTGTTCGATCCGCTCGGCATGCGCTCGAGCAGCTATCGGCACGAGGACTTCATTGCCGCCGGCAACAACCGCGCCCTGCTGCAT
>NZ_JAMYUP010000140.1:0-2409 GCF_040323155.1 Mesorhizobium sp. M0060 | reverse complement strand
CGCCTCTTGCACCTCATATCCGCCGTACAAGTGCCTCGACCGCCGATCGGATCGGCGGGCTGCAGCTTATGTCAAAGGCCATTGTCAGCAATCATGAGAGTGGTTAAGATCTAACGATTGGTACCCGATCGTAAGCGCGGCCACATCGCGAGCGCCTCCGTCTTCCTATCGGAAGAAATGTCTGACGCCATCTTGCCGCAAATGTTATCTCTAGCGATCCGTCCTCGATCGAAGAAGGATCGCATCAATGGACGATTGGAGAATCGGGAATATCTGGGTAACCAGAATTCTGGAGATGTGCGACCCTCTGGGGACGCCGTCGGAATGGTTCCCCGACTGCACCGACGAAGCACTCGAACCGCATCTTCATTGGCTCACGCCCCGATTGATATCGCCGGCAACCGGCCGGCTTATTCTTCCCATCCAGAGTTTTCTGGTTCGTACCGGCCACCACACCATTCTGGTCGACAGTTGCGTCGGCAACGACAAGACGTGCGCATACTTCCCGCATTGGCATCGCCGCAATGACGGCACCTTTTTGGCGCGCCTGGCGAATGCAGGTGTTGCTCCCGAGCAGATCGACTATGTGCTGTGCACCCATCTTCATATCGACCATTGCGGCTGGAACACACGATTGGTGGACGGGCGTTGGATACCGACATTCCCGAACGCCCGCTACATCATGGCGCGGCGCGAGTTCGAGGCCGCACAGGCCGCCTCCGGCGATGCCGACGAACGGACCTATGAGGACAATGTGCTGCCAATCGTCGAGGCTGGTCGGGCTGTGCTTGTCGATATGGATTATGAACTCGATGGCGAAGTGTGGCTGGAGCCGACGCCGGGCCACACTCCGGGGCACGTAGCCATCGGCCTGAGATCTCGAGGCGTAGGGGCAGTGTTTTCCGGCGATCTCATGCATTGGCCGATGCAATGCATATACCCCGACTGGAGCTTTCGGTACGACACGGACCCTGACCAGGCACGTCGGACGCGGTGGGCATTCCTGGAGGCTTGCTCGGACAATGGACGTATCGTCATGACATCGCATTTTCCCTTGCCGTCGGTGGGAACTATCTCGCGACGCCAGTCATCATTCTGGTTCGAGGATCATCAGCCGCCGTAATCGCCGAGGACGCCGACCACGCGAACCCGAACGGCGGGGGCGATCGCGCTCGGCATGTCCGGCGCGCGGATCGCCGGGAGGGCCGCGCTGGAGGCTTAGCAAATGCACGGCTGGCTCGCGCTCGCCACGATGTGCATCGGCGTCGGACAGGGCGTGACATAAGAGTGGGGTGGGATTCCTTTTCACGAGTGCGCATGCGAGTCTGTTGCATGCGCGCAGGAATATCGTTCACCGTTTCGCCAACCGATCGCCAGCGACTGACGGCGCTCATCCGGGATCGCAATGCGCCGCAGAAGCATGTCTGGCGCGCCGCCGGTCTCCCGGAGCGCGCTCCGGAAGACCAGCGGCAGCGCTATACTGGGGAAGATTCAAACGGCACTTCTGGGGAGTATTGAGCCGGCATCGACAATGTGCAGTGCGGCCACCCGTTCGGCATGCCCGTCGGCCAACATCAGGCAGGCTTCGACCAGCAGGCCGTGGCGGTTCTCCATCAGCCCATGCCCCATGAAGCACAGCTTGGCCTCTTTGCCCCGCCCTTTGCGGTAGAGCCTGGCGTCGGGATCGGTGGTCGAGGTATGCGTCTCGTTCGACCGTTTCTGGCCGTGGAAGTCCGCTTCCGTGTTACGCCCGCCGTCCTGAGCCGGCGGCTCGCCTGAGCTATCTTCGCCCGAGCCGCCCTTCGGCTTGACGCTCTTCATCGACGCCCAGGCCTCGATCAGCGTCCCGTCGACCGAGAAGTGATCCGTAGACAGAAGCTTCTTCACCTTGGGTTGCGCCAGCACGGTCGCAGGAACTTCGCCGCGATGTCGCCCTCCAGCAGCCGATCGCGGTTCTTCAAGAAAACCGAATGGTCCCAGGCCGCATCGTCCACGCCGATTCCGACAAACCAGCGGAACAGAAGGTCGTATTCCAGCCGTTCCATCAAAAGCCGTTCCGAGCGGATCGAATAGAACGCCTGCAACAGCATCGCCCTGAGCAGCTTCTCCGGTGGGATCGACGGCCGCCCGAGCGGCCAGTACAGCGCCGCGAACTCCCGCCCCAGCGCCGAAAGTGCCTCGTTCACAATCGCCCGAATACGGCGCAGCGGATGATCGCGCCGCACCCGTGCCTCAAGGTCCACGTAGCTTATATGAGGAGTGTCAAGGCCTTTAGGGCTCCGCTTTTTTAGGTCCGTTGGTTTTGCGTATCCATGGTCTGAGCCCGATTGCATGACGCGGCTCGTTTCCCGAGCCAGATCCAACTTATATACGGTCGCTGTTCGAAACAGCGGCACCAACATCCCGCTT
>NZ_JAMYUP010000139.1:0-2482 GCF_040323155.1 Mesorhizobium sp. M0060 | reverse complement strand
AGCGAAGGCCTACAGGAATATCCCTGCTGGTGAGTCTGACGAATCATCGGTCGAAGTGGTCCGGGTATTGGATCCGTGTCATCCGCTTTACGGGCGATCCTTCCGTGTGATCCGCCGAGTTGCCCATCACCGCGGCAATTTTCCACCATCATACGAAGTCGAGCACCGTGATGGATCAACATTGCTGATCCCTGTGACAGCAACTCAGAAGTATGTAGAGAAGGCGAATCAGACTAAGTTGAGTGTCGAGGCGGTTCGGGATCTTGTCGCGGTGGCGGAATGTCTCGAAGGTCATGACCATAGACCCCAAGAGCCTATGGGCGACGCTGTCACCAGCTTTGCGGCGTCAAATCCTCGACGACGTCGCCGCGGTTCTGGCGGAGGTGTCTCGTGAAGTCCGAACTGGTCAAGCCAACTCATCTGGCGCGCAGAGCGGTTGTTTACGTCCGACAGTCGACGCCACACCAGATGGTAAGCAATCAAGAGAGCCTGCGGCTGCAGTACGCGCTTCGCGTGCGCGCCCGCGAACTCGGCTGGCATGACGCCGATATCGACGTCATCGATGCCGATCTCGGCTTGAGCGGAGCCTCGGCTGCAAAACGGAATGGCTTCAAGGAACTCGTCGGTCGGGTCGGCCTGAGCGAGATCGGGTTGATCCTCTCGATAGACGTCACGCGGCTGGCTCGCAATTGTTCCGATTGGTATCCGCTCCTGGATATCTGCGGCCTGCGCGGTTGCCTCATTGCCGATCGCGATGGCGTCTATGATCCCGGCAGCGCCAATGGTCGCCTGCTTCTCGGCTTGAAGGGAACGATCTCGGAGCTTGAGCTGCATACGATCCGAAGCCGTCTGACGGCCGGTCTGCTTGCCAAGGCCGAGCGCGGCGAGCTTGCACTAACACTGCCCGTCGGCTTGGTGCGCGATCCAAGCGGGGTGGTTGTCAAAGATCCAGATCTCGCCGTTCAGGAGCGGCTTGAGCTTATATTCGAGACATTCCTGAAGTTCCGCACCGTCGCCAAGGTCATGCGTGTGCTGAATGATCGTGGCCTGGCTCTGCCGCGCCGCGACTGGCACGGCGAACTTCACTGGGCGCGAGCGACGGTCTCGGCGGTGGCGGCAGTCCTGAAGAATCCCGCTTACGCCGGTGCCTTCGTCTATGGACGAACCCGCCTTCGTGCCGCCACGGGAGAAGGCGGTTCGCCGGGAAAGGTGCCGCGGCCAATCGATGAATGGCGCATCGTCGTGAAGGGCCGGTATCCACCCTACATCGACTGGCCAACCTATGAGAAGATCCGCGACATCGTACGAGACAACCGGGCCGAATATATGCGCATCAAAACGAGAGGTGCCCCTCGCAATGGCGAACTTCTCCTGCATGGCATCGCTTGGTGCGGGCGATGCGGCCACAAGATGTACGTTCGCTACAAGGGTGGCGGAGAGTATGTGTGCAATCACCTGCGCTCACACACGGGCTTGCCTGCGTGCCAGTACATCCGTGCTCCACGCGTGGATGCCGCTGTGGCCGCCGCATTCTTGACGGCGCTGGCTCCCGCCGAGCTTGACGCACTATCGCGGGCGCGGCGGGCACAGCAGCAAGTCGACAAGGCCTTGCGCACGAGCGCGGAGCGTGAGCTTGAGCGCAAGCGCTATGCTGCGGCACTGGCAGAGCGGCAGTTCAACCGCGTCGATCCTGACAACCGTCTTGTCGCCGGCGAACTCGAGCGTCGGTGGGAGGCTGCATTGAGCGAAGTCCGCGCTGCCGAGGAAGCCCTCGCTCGGCAAGCGTCGGCTGAGCCTGTTGCGCAATTGGCATTGGGCAAGGTCCTCAACAGTAAGGTAGTCGCCCTGTCCGGCTGCCTGCCGCAGATCTGGGCGGGCGACGCCACGACGGATGCTCATCGCAAGGCGCTATTGCGGTGCCTGATCGAAAAGATCGTTCTCGATCGCGGCGAGCGCGACGTTGCTCTGGTCAGGATCGTGTGGCGAGGCGGCGCGGTGACCGAACTTGAAGTGAAGATGAAGGTTAACTCCGTCGCCAAGCTCACGCGCGGTGGAGAGATGCGCGCGCGTCTGATCGAACTCGCGCAGGCCGGCATGCCTGACAATGAGATTGCCGCCGTCCTCACCCGGGAGGGGCACCACTCGCCCAATTGCTCGGACAAGGTCCTGCCGATCACTGTGCAGCGGATCCGGCTCGGTGCCGGGATCAGGATAACGACGCAGCGCAACCGATGGACCCACGAGTTCACTTCGCTCAGCGCCACACAACTGGCCGCACGGCTGAACATCCCCGTCAATTGGATCTACGTGCAGATCAGGCAGAAGCGCCTCTTGATCGACCGTCAGTCGACTGGAGCTTACCTGTTCCAAAACTCGCCTTCCGTAATCGATGCGGTCCGTGACCTCCGCAACCACACCATTAGCCACCTTGATCTGAGAATCATTCAGCTTCACCAGGAGGGGCATCAACATGCGTGATCGA
>NZ_JAMYUP010000138.1:0-2521 GCF_040323155.1 Mesorhizobium sp. M0060 | reverse complement strand
GCGGATCAGGCTGCAGCGGTTTTGAGGAAGTTGAAGGGCAGCAGGTCGTCGATGGCTGCGTTCTCGGGGCGCTGAGGTAGTTCAGTGAGGACGTGGCGCAGCCAGGCTAACGGCTCGACGCCACAGGCGCGGCAGGTCAACATCAGGCTGTAGATGACGGCGCTGGCCCTGGCTCCGTCGACGGTATCGCTGAACAGCCAACTTTTCCGACCAGTGGCAAAGATTCTGATGTCACGCTCGAGAAGATTGTTGTCGATCGGCATGCTGCCGTCCTCGGTGTAACGAGTCAGATATCCCCATTGGTTCAGGGTGTAGGAGACGGCGTCGCCGAGCTTGCTGTCCGGCAAGACTTTTGGAGCGATGTCGTCGAGCCATGCCTTGAGAGCCTGGAGGATCGGGACACTATGTTGCTGGCGGAAGCGGCGAATGCAGTGATCTCGCGTTTCGCCGTCATCGGGGATTTGGTTCCGCGCCTGCCTTTCAACCCGATAGAGCTGTTCGAAGAACCGGAGCGCCTGTTCCGGCGGCCCGCCACCCTTCTTCCTCGCCTTTAGGGCATCGACGAAGCGCCGCCTCGAATGAGCCATGCAGCCAAGATGCCTTGCCCCTTCCAGCGTGCGCCAGGCGGAATAACCGTCACTCATCACGATGCCGCGGTAATCGCCCAAGAAGGTCTGCGGGTGTATCTGGCCGCGACCCGGCTGATAATCGAGCAGCACGATCGGCTCGTCACTGTCGTGGCCGCTCCGGTATGCCCACATGTACGAGGTGCTGGTGGCCTCTCTGTCCATTTCCTTCAGCACCTGGACCGTGGTCTCGTCGCCATGGATGAGGGGCTGCGATCTGAGCCGCAGCTTCAGCACGTCATAGATGCGGGAGAGATGCTTTTCGCTCGAGCCGATCACCCAGTGGCCCAGAGCGCCACGGCTGACAGGAACGCCCGCGCGCTCGAAAGCCTGCGCCAGGCGGTAGAGCGGTGTGCCGTCGACGTATTTGTGAACGAGCGCGAAGGCCAGCGTCGAAGCCGTGGCGATGCTGCCCGGCAAGGGTTGTGCGGGCATTGGCGCGGTCACGACAGGCGTGTTGATGCCGGTACGCTCACAATGACGGCAAGCATACTTGAATCGCACATTCTGCAGGACCTTCGCCTTCACCTCGATATGAAGTTGCTCGGTAACGGCCTCGCCCATGCGATGCATCTGGTGACGGCAGCAAGGACAAGCCTTCTGATCGTCGGGAAGGTCGTACTCGACGCGCTCGCGCGGCAGGTTTTCCGGCAAGGCCTTGCGGCCGCGCTTCTTTCCCGTCGCCCCTTCGCTCGCCGGCAAGCCCGTGTCCGGCAGGACAACGACGCCGCCATCTTCGCCGTCGGCGGCGTCCTCATCCGCAGCCTGTTCGGCTTCATTGAAGAGGCGGTCAATGTGCTTTTCGCTCTTCGGCGCAAAACGATGCAGTCGTGCAAGCGCCAGCTCTTCCTCGAGTTTGACGACGCGTTCGGTGAGGTGACGGTTCTGCGCCTGCAGCGCAGCAATACGCGCCATCAACTCTTCAACAGTCGGTTCGCCGGGTCGATTCATCAGATTCTTGAATCGAAAGCATGCCGGCGCGTCAACCGCTCAATTCGAGAGCCCTCAACCGGCAACCTGATATTGCCGCACCGGATGGCGGACCATCGCATCGATATCGATGCCGTCGAGGATCCAGTGCAATTGCTCGGTCGTAAGCGTGACCACCGCTGCCTCCCGGCGCGGCCACCTGAACCTGTCCTCGGTCAGCCGCTTCAGGACCAGCACAAAGCCCGAGCGATCGAAGAACAGGAGCTTCATCCGGTCGCGACGGCGATTGCAGAACGCAAAAACCGCCGGAGCAAACGGATCGAGCGCCATCGTCTCCTGGACCAGAACCGCGAGGCTGTTGATGCCGGCCCGGAAGTCGATCGGCTCGCGGTGCAGGTAGACTTTCAGGTCAGCGCCCAGTCTGAACATGACCCAGTGCTCCGATGGTCGCCGTCAATGCATCCAGATCACCGCATTCCAGCGTCAACGTCACGCCGTTCGGCAGCGACGCGCTCACCTTGGCTGGAGAGGAAAAATGCGCTGTCCTTTTCGATGCCGACCAACGCACCCCATCGCAAGTCCCCGGCAAATCCACCGCAGCCATGCTGCTCTGTCGCAGCAAGGCCCGATCGGAAGTGCTTTCAATCTGAACCGGGATGAACGCAGGTGGCGGGGACGGCGGGAGGGACTGGGTCTCCGCGCGCTTCTTTATCCACTTCCGAAGAAGGTTCGCATTGACCCCATGTTCGAGCGCGAGCTTCGATACCGACACGCCAGGCTCAAGGCAGGCCGAGACAAGACGCTCCTTCGATGCGGCGTCGTATCGGCGTCGCCCGTCCCGACCGACAAGCCTCACCCGCAGTTTCTGCTCATCTTCTTCGATCACTTGGTGTCCACCTATTTCGGTGGACACCTTGTGCATCAGAGCACTCAACAGCAAAAGGTGCGGGGAAATTCGCGCTTAC
>NZ_JAMYUP010000137.1:0-2530 GCF_040323155.1 Mesorhizobium sp. M0060 | reverse complement strand
CCACATCGAGATCATCTTCCGGGTTCCCCCGCTCGATGGCCCAGCCGGCCCAAAATCACCAAGCAAAATGACCAGTTCCACGCAACATTGTACAGACGTTCGTGGAGCGCACATTCGCATGGCTGGGGCGATGCCGCAGGCTGGCCAAGGACTGGGAGAAATCCCTCGCTTCCGCAGAAGCCTGGATATACGTCGCTCACATTCGCCTGCTCACCCGCAGGCTCGCAAGAAGTTGATATCAAAACACTCTTTTTGATTCAGGCTCTGAGGCCGTATAGCCAAAAATAATTGAGCAAGGAAAAGTTCGCCAGGCTGTGCCAGCTCGGGATCAGCAGGTTTACCCAAATGAGTGCCGTCGCAAGATGAAAGGCATTCCACGGCCAAAGAAATTCCGGAATCCAGGCCACCACCTTTTTTGCACTGAACGGACGATGCCACAGCGGCGCCGGCTCGGCGCGGCGGTGCGGCACCCAATTGCCGCGTTTGTCGCGTGTTCCATACTGAAGGTCATCCATCGTAACAGCGCCTCCCCGCAGGGCTATACCCCATTGGGCTCTTCACAAGATCGGCCCCTCAACTGGGCACGATTCATATCGGAGGCTTGATATTTCCAGAAGACGAAAATAGTATCAAAGTGACATTTGTGTCATTTAATATCAGTCACTATGATATTGTCAGGATGACGTTCATGAAGCGGCCGACAATCCACGATCTCGCTACCGCGGCAGGCGTTTCGGTGGCGACTGTGAACAGAATTCTGAGTGGCACCGTTTCAGTTCGCCCGAAAACCGTCCAACGCGTTCAAAGCGCAGCGGAAGAGATTGGGTTTTACGGAATCGGAGCCATTGATGATCGGGCTCGTAAGATATCTCCACATTACCGACTAGGCTTCCTGCTTCAGCAGTCGACCCGCGACCTCTATCAGTTGTTCGGGAAGAAGATTATTGCCGCCTGTCGTGAGCGTCGGGATGAGGTCATCGATCCAGTAGTCGACTTCGTGGATCTGCTGACACCCGAGACAATCGCGAGCCGGCTGATTGCGCTCGGCGATTCATGCGACGCCGTTGCGGTGGTCGCGGCAGATCACCCAATTATTGGCCAGGCGATCCGCTCACTGAAGGAAGTGGGAAGACCGATTGTTTCTTACATTACGGATCAATCCGCACCGGAACGTGCAGCTTATGTTGGCACAGACAATTGGAAGCTGGGTCGCACGGCGGCCTTCCTGATCGCCCAAACCACTCAAGGACCGGGTCGCATTGCGGTTTTCATAGGAAACCATCGGTATCAATGCCAGGACGTCTCAGACGCCAGTTTCCGTTCGTATTTGCGCGAACACGCTCCGCGGCTCACAGTGGAGGAAAGCCGCCCAACCCACGAGGAATCGAACGAGGCTTATCGAATGGTGGCCGAGTTGCTTAAGACGAATGACGATCTTGTGGGAATTCTGATCGTCGGTGGCGGAATTACCGGTGTACTTCGTGCTTTGAGGGAGGTGTCCTCAGAGAGGCGAGCGGGTATCAAGGTGGTATGTCGTGACATTGGCCCCGAAACCCGAAAAGGACTGTCCGAGGGCTTGATCACAGCAGCTCTCTGCCACCCCCTTGAAGCCACTTCGGCCCTTCTTGTACAGACAATGATTGATGTCATTGGACCACAGGCGCCGTTAGCTACTCTTCAGCGGTCCATACCTTTCGAAATAGTCACGCCGGAGAATATCTGACGCAAATGTCAGCTAGGGGTCGCCCACTCGATTGTTTAAATAACATATAACCTATTGAAATTGCTGTGGAATATTTTCCAGCGTCGCGCAAACTCCGACATCAAGATCGTCATGTGCGGCAGATATCGAGGTGCAGCGCCTGTGTGGCCGCATGTCCGCCGGTGCGCCGCATCTCGTCCTACAGCATCGGAAAGATGTCGAAGCCGAAATCGAGGTCCTGACCGAACGGCCCACGAAAATCGATATCGGCGAGTTGCCCAAGATTGTGGAAGATGAACCAGCCCGGATTGGTAGCGCGCAGGATCTGGACCTGGTCGTGTTGAAAAGCCGCCGTCGCCCCAGCTAGGAACCGGTGGTAGTCCTGTACATGCCCGGGGCTCGGATAGGACGGCATAAGCGGCCGCGGCAGCTCGATCTGCGAGAAATCGTCATAGGCCGTCGCCCAGAAATGGCCACCCCAGGCGAAGTTCAGTGCGTCGATCGCGCCGTATTTGTGCTGCAGGAATTTCTGGAACTCCAGCCGCGTCAATTCGTGCCGGAGAAGCGCAAGCAGGCCTACCTGAAAATCCAGGAGACCGTGCGCAACGATCTGCCATTCCTGCCGATGTTCCAATATGCGACGGTCCGCGGACACAAATCCGGTGTCGAGGGCGTCGAGCCGAACATCAACGTGCGCATCGATTCCTGGGACGTGGCCACTTGGCACTGGTCCTAGCTGCGGACGTGAGGCCGGGCCGGCACTGACGGCTCGGTTTCAATCGCCGACAAAGGCGCCACTGGCGCGACCCATATCCGACGGACAGCAAA
>NZ_JAMYUP010000136.1:0-2915 GCF_040323155.1 Mesorhizobium sp. M0060 | reverse complement strand
CCTCGGCCATGTCGCAGATACAATTCAAGGTGTCCCGCGCCTTCAGCCACATGGGGCCGGTCTCGACTTCGGACTTCACAATAGGAATACCGCCTTCGCCGAGCCCGGTGCCGTGCAGGTTGAGCCTGGCAATCCCGAGGCGCTTTCCGACTTTTGCGGTCTCCAGGGCGGACTTCAAGAGCATGTTGGCGCCCTCGTCGTCGGCGAGCCTTCCTTCGAGGTAGCCGTTCATGATCGTGAAGGTCGCCCCCGACTTCTCGAGCGCTGCGAGGTCATGGTCCGGCCAATTCCACAATCCGACGCCGAAACCCATCTCATGCAGACGTGCGACGCGCCAAGCCATCGGACGATCAAGCCAAAGCATCTCGGCGCAGGCGGCCAACTGGAAGGGTTGGCTCATGACGGCTCAAACCTCGACCATGACGCGGCCGTTCTCGACCTTCGTCTTGTAAGTTTTGAGGTTCTCGCAGGCCGGGGGCGTCTCTACTTCGCCAGTCGTGAAGTCGAAAACGGAAGCGTGCTTGGGGCATTCCACCGTATTCGCCATGACGAGGCCGTCAGCGAGGTGAATCTTCTCGTGCGTGCAAAGCCCGTCTGTGCAGTAGTATTCATCCGCGTCGTTGCGGAAGATCGCGAAGGTACGGCCGCCATTCTCGAAGCGCTTGGCTTCCTCGGCTTCGATCTCATCAGCGGCACAAGCGTCAACCCAGGGCATTGAGTCTCTCCTCAGATATCTTGCGGTTTGAAGTCTGCGGGAGCTGACGGCATCACGCTCTGGAGGAGCGCGACGGACTTTTCGAGCCCCTCCAGCGAGTTCAGAAGTACGTCCTCGTGCTCGATGGAAAGCCAGCCGTCGTAGCCAGCCATCTTGAGCCGATAACAGAATTGCCGCCACCACTCCTCACCATGGCCGAACCCGAGCGTGATGTAGCTCCACGAGCGGGCCGGAATGTCCATTAGGTTGCCATTCTCAAGCAGCGAGGTCGTTGCCTGGACTGGCCGGTTCAGCATCGTGTCCTTGGCATGGACATGATAAACGGCCGCGCCCAACGCTTCGGCAGCAGCGAGGGGATCAGCACCCATCCAGAACAGGTGCGACGGGTCCAGATTGGCGCCCACGACAGGTCCTACCGCTGCTCGAAGCTTCAGGAGCGAGGGCACGTTGTACACGCACTGATTGCCATGCAGCTCGAGCGCAATGCGCTCGACGCCGTTTTCTTTCGCCAGCGCCACGATCTCGGTCCAGAACGGGATCAGCTTTTCTTCCCATTGATATTTAAGGATGGTCTGCGTTTCCGGCGGCCAGGACGAGACGACCCAGTTCGGCATGCTGTCGCTAGCGCTGCCAGCCGGCAGACCGCTCATGGTGCAGACGGTGCGAATGCCCATCTCGCCGGCGACGCGGATCGTGTCTTTCAACCCTTGGCCTTGGGCCGGATCGGTTGGGTGCAGCGGATTGCCGTTTGCGTTGAGGCTTATGATCTCCAGGCCGCGTTCCTCGAAGGCTGCAGCAATCCGCTTCTGCGCTTCCCTGTTACCCAGCATGGACGAAAGCCGGAAATGCGGGGCGGTCGACCAGCCGCAAGTGTTCACCTCGATGCCGGATACCCCCATGCGCTGGGCATGATTAAGCACCGCGTCGAACGGCAGATTGCCGAGACTGTCTGAAACGAAACCCAGCTTCACGCGTAGAACTCCGGCTTTGCAATCATCTGGACAGGCGTACGACGGGCTTCCTTCAGCGCTACCACGCCGGCCTCGGCAACGACGGCGGCGCAGTAGCCGTCCCAGCAGTCCGAGGCGGTCGCGGGGAACTCACCAGTCATGACGAAGCGAAGGAAGTCGCGGTTCTGGCGGCGATAGGCATCGTAATAGCGGGTGCGCCAGTCGGCGTCGTAGTTTGTGCTTTGGGTAAGCGCTGACTCCGTGCGGGTGTAGGCAACGTTGTTGGTTGCCACGGCGCCGTTCTCGCCAATCAGCTCGGCGCGAACGTCATAGCCATAGGCGGCGTTGTTGTTGATCTCGATGTTGACGAGCTGCCCATCCACCGTTTCCAGCACCATGACGACAGGTGCCACACGCGCGTCCGAGCGGCTTGGCTGGAATGCGGAGATGGCAGCATATTCGGTGCCGAGCACATATCGCACGACATCGAATTCGTGCGGGGCCGAATTGGTGATAGCCATCGCGCCGGTGAAGTCGGCCGCAGGCGTTTCAACATTGCGGTGAAAATTGTGCATCATCAGCGCCCGGCCGAGATGACCATTATCGAGCGCTTGCTTCATTTCCTGATAGGAGCGGTCGTAACGCCGCATGAAGCCGAGCTGGACGAATTTCGCCCCCGCTTTCTGTTCGGCTTCCATCACCGCGATGCAGTCAGCCGACGCTTGTGACAGCGGTTTTTCGCATAGGACGCGCTTGCCGGCGGCAATGCAAGCCATCGAAAGCGGCGCATGCGTGAAATCGGGACTCGCAATGATCACGGCGTCCACGTCTTGCCGCGTGATGGCGCCCTTGGGGTCGGTGGCAATGTCGATAGCGCCACACGCGTCGGCAACAGAACGAGCGCGCTGCTCATCCATGTCGCAGACCAATTGAAGGGTTGCGCCGGGCAGTTCCTCGGCAACTATCTTGGCATGATCCGCGCCCATCAAACCGGCGCCGATCACTGCAATGCGGATTGTCATTTCTGTCCTGCTTTTGCTTTTTCGAACTTACGGGCAACGGCCAACTCGGCGGCATGGAGCCACGCCTGGTTGGCGCCTTTTAAGAAATCTAACGAGCGGCTGGGCCCTCCAGCACCTGGAAGGACGGCGGATGACCTTCATGCTCGGCCATGTAACCATCGACCTTGGCTTCCAGATCGGCCATCGTTTCGCCGCCAGCCATCAGATCCGTAATCTCCTCGCGGGACC
>NZ_JAMYUP010000135.1:0-3145 GCF_040323155.1 Mesorhizobium sp. M0060 | reverse complement strand
TCTGCCCCCGCCGGACGACGCTCAACGCCAGCGCGACGACCGGTTCTTGATCACTACCTCAACCGCAGGCGCCCCTCCCGCGCAGCGGGTTCGTTCTCCGGCCTCGTTCTAGTCATTCCAATCCATCCGTGCGATGATCCGCAGTCAACGCTGCTCGGCCACTGGGCCGAACGGGAGAAAGCAACGTGCGCCGTGAGAAGGCGTTGCCCACCCATTAATCCGCTACGACGGGGCCCTCGCAGGCTCCCGTTTTCCGCGTCCGAAGTCATCGACCGACTCGGCTTCCATCGGCTTTGGCAAGACTAATAGTCGAGCCACGTACATCAATGTTTTCAGCTCGCCACTTCTCGACAGAACGGCTGTCGATTGTGGTCATTGTCCTATTCTCAACATGACCTTGCGCCCGTCGGAAAGGGTTCCCGTTCCTGTGCCAGCCGGGGGTTGTCTGCTGGTCAGCGAGAACACGAACCGGGACGAGAGTTGCCCGCAAACGATCGTTCCTTCTCCATGCGAGAACGCAATATTGACGGTAGCCGTCCCTCGGCATTCGACCCCGGCATTGGTCTGTCCGCTAATGGTTCCGCGCCGTGTAATGCTGTTGACGGAAGCCGTCCCGGAAAAGGAGAGCGTCCCATCAACAGTTTGACCAGAGACTGGTGCAATGATGGTGAGCGGATTCTGCGCCTGCGCGTAGCCGATAGCGTCTACGACGCCATAGGCAATCAACATTGTCGCTAAGATTCGCTTGGTCGCGCCGAGGGCTCCGCAATGGTATCTCAATTGAAGCTAGGCCAGCCCCGCGCGGCGGGCGCCCTCCCGGATCGCGGCAATTGCAGGAGGATTGGTGACTGGATAGGAGCCGATAAATCCTTCGGCCGAAATGTCTGGAAATTCTCTCGCCAACCGGTTGGCAATCTTTATTGCCTGAGGTGTTTCGCCGAGCATGGCGTGCGCCATGGCCTGGAACAGCAGCGTTGCAGGCGAGTCCGGCGGAGCTTGGCTGAACGCGGTCAGGCACTCCCTGTGGAGACCTACAACGAAGCTCGACCGGCCCAGCATGCTATAGTACCAGGAAACATGTGGATTGAGACGGATCGCGCGCTTCGCCAGTTCATATCCTTCCTGCGGGTCGCCTGTCACGAATGCCTTTCCTCCGGCAAGCAAGGCAAGGGTATCGGCATCGTGCGGGGCGGCCGCCAAGGCAAGATCATGTTCTCTTGCTGTGGCAACGAGATCGCCCTGCAAGGCTCGAAGCTCGGCTAGACATATGCGCGCATGGGTATCACCCGCGTCGAGCGCCAAAGCTCGTTCGAGGCACAGTTTCCAGCGCTCCTTTGCGGCGGAAGGGTCATTGGTAAACGCATTGATGGCGGCGACGGCATGCGCCAGCCCCAAGACTGTCCAGGCTCTGGCAAGACCCGGGTCCAGCTCGATGGCACGCGTCAGAAGCCGCACCGCTTCCGCATTCGAAGCGTGCGTGTACAAATTGTGCTGCTCGACGCCGAGCAGATAGTAGTCATAGGCACGAAGGCTGGCGGGGTGTTTTCGACGGACAACATCACGTCGAAGTTTTGCGAGCTTGCCGCAACAGCTAGCAAGGACATTGACGACGTTTTCGGTGACTATGTCCTGCATCGCAAACAGGTCTTCCGCAGATCGATCATAGCGGGCCGTCCACAAATCGACTCCAGTGCGCGCGTCGACGAGTTGGACGCAGATCCGCAGCTGCTGCGCTGCCGCCTGCAAGGTCCCCTCAAGTAGATAATCCGCATTCAGTTCCCGCCCGATGGATCGCACGTCATCGCGCCGTCCCTTGTACGAGAGCATGGTCTGGCGGGCGATGACCGCAAGGTCGGGGTAGCGAGCGAGGTCGACCATGATGTCCGCCGACAAGCCATCGGCCAAGCGGTTCCATGGTTCGTCCGCGCTCAGATTGTCAAAAGGGAGAACCGCAACGACTGTTGGCCCTGAGCCCTCTACCGAAAGGCCACCGGATGGTGCCTGGCCCGTGTCTTGCTCGTGTTGGTTGGCAAGCAAGGTTGCAAGCGCCACTTTGTTGCGAATATCGAGTTTCCGATAGATGGCCGACAGATGGGTCCGAACGGTAGTCGGCGCTATGAAGAGCGTCTCGCCGATTTCACGATAGGTCATCCCCTCGGCGAATTTTGCAGCGACCACCCGCTCCCGGTCCGACAGACTGGTCAGAGGATTGCTTACGGCGCGAAGCATCGCTTCAAGTCTCCGATCCGCTACGAGTTGTGGCCGACCCGGCACGGCAAAATACTACAGATGCGATCCCGAAAACACAGCATTTGCACGATGCCATCCGATCGCCAGCAATTCTAGGCTTTCCTGTCGATACGGTTTCGTAGGGTCGCAGAGCCCCCAATCCATTCTGTAACAGGAGGTATCCATGACAAAGTCATCAATCTTTGCCGCAATGCTGGTGCTGCCTTTGTCGGCTGGACCATGCTTGTCCGAAGGCACGCAATCTGGTGGCAAGCTGATTTCCGAAGATGCCACGAGAGCCGTTAGTGCCGAATTGTATTCCGATATTCTCATCCGAGCGTGCAGGAATGGATGGCGCTATCCTCGGAGCCAAATCGAGAACGGCTTCAAACGGCATCTCAGGGAGCTGAAATTGCAACTGGTCGATCAGGGTTACATGATCGTGCCTGGTGCGAAAGCGAACAACTCGCCCCGGAGTCTCTCCGCAACGGCATTTGTCGCCAAGCGCCAATCTGTCGCGTCGCGCCAGTTCGGCTGTTCCCGCCAATACTGGCTCGACGAGTGACCGTTCTGGAGCGCGCAACCGGGGCAGCATATCAGGCAAGTATTGTGGTCAATTGGCTTCCTAGTCCGGTCGTATCGGCTCGGTGGCTCCCTTTGAGTTCCAAGCTACATGTTCGGTCTAGGATCCGACGAATGTCTGGAATGGGTCAGGGGCGCGATTCGGCCAAGGGCGAACGAGCATCCGCCTGGGGTCGTGAGCTGAATGACTGCTTTTGCCAACGGGATGCTCGAAAGCTGCCGATCTGCTTGCGTGAAGAGTTTCGGGCGCCGGCAGGCGTACGAAAGTCCCCGAGGAAGGAACCCGCGGGCCACAGGCGATGGTTATGGGGATTTCGATTTGCGGCTGGTGTCG
>NZ_JAMYUP010000134.1:0-3253 GCF_040323155.1 Mesorhizobium sp. M0060 | reverse complement strand
GAGCCTTGTCATAAGCTGAAGGCTGAACGTGCCGACCCGCCAAGGTGTGCAAATTCCTGACGTTGGCGCTCGGCGCAGCCAGGTCGCAAGTTGGCTTGAATTTCTAATCCACAACATGTATACATGATGTCTATGAGTGAGCGACATCAATCAGAACGCCCTGCGATAGGGCAACGAAGCGATGCTGCGCAGGACGTGGTCTACCGCTGGCTGAAGCAGTATGTGCTCACCTTGCCCAGCCGCGAGGGCACGTTCCTTACCGAGGCGGAAGTCTGCCGCGAGACGGGAACGTCGCGGACGCCAGTGCGCGAAGCGCTGTTGCGGCTCGAAGCCGACGGCTTCCTGCAGATCGTGCCGAAGAAGGGCGCCTATGTTCCGCCGATCACCGAGGCGGAGATCGAAGCGGTCATGCAGGCCCGGAGCCTGGTGGAGGAGTGGTGCGCGCGGCAGGCCGCCGGCTTCGGCGACATGCTCGCCGTGGAACTCGACAGGCTGGTCGCCCTCCAGGTGGAGGTGCAGCACGACCCTGTTGCGTTCATTGAGCGCGATCGGGAATTTCATCGCACGATCGTGCGCGCCGCTGGCAATCCGGTGCTCGCCGACTTCTATGAGGGCCTGCGAGACCGCCAGTTGCGGATGGGCGTGCACGCCATCACAATCTCCGGTGGGCGCGGCGCCAGCGTGCTTGCCGAACATGCAGCGATCGTCGAGGGCATACGCCGCGGACAGCCCGAACAGGCGGCCGCAGCCGTTGCCCAGCATCTGGCGCGGACGCTGGTCGCCCTACGGCTGCCGACGGCGGCAGGCTGGGGCGCGGTTGCAACCGGGCGCGAGCCGGCGAAGGTGAGGCAGTGAAAAAGGGGCCGCGGCGTTCGCATCGGCAATGCGGCCGAACGGTCGGAACACACAGTGGCGGCGGGCAGTTGGCCAGCGGAATTGGTGAATTGATTTTTGTGACTTAACAAAATCGATGCCGAAAGGGCCGGGCATGATCATCGAAGGAGAAACGGCTTTCGACGTGCGCGCGTTCCGGCAGGCGCTTGGACAATTTCCGACCGGCGTCTGCGTCGTCACTGGTCTGGCCGACGGCGAGCAACTTGGCATGACGATAAGCTCGTTCAACTCGCTGTCTCTCGACCCGCCCCTCGTCCTTTTTAGCATTGACCGTCGTTCAGCCAGCCTGCCGCTGTGGGGGAAGGCTGCCAGTTACACGGTCAACGTTCTCTCGGAAAACCAGAAGGACATTTCCAACCGCTTCGCCAAGCCGCTTTCCAACAAGTGGGAAGGAGTGCTGTTCAAGCAGGGCCGCTCCGGCGCCCCGGTGCTACCCGGCGTGGCGGCGCTGTTCGATTGCGAGCCGTGGGCCAGGCACGAAGCCGGGGACCACGTGCTGTTCATCGCCAGGGTGAAGCATTTCCGGTCGTTCGCCGACCGGCAGGCGCTGGTTTTCAGCAAGGGGCGCTACGCATCACTGCAGCCAACGGAGTTCACGGCGCCGCTTTGGCCGCTCGACATCCATTATTGATTTCTTGGGCACTACTGATCGCGGAGGGTAAGATGATCAAGACCGGGGCGCAGCATATCGAGATGCTGAGGGATGGAAGGCAAGTCTACATCAATGGCCAGGGCGCCGGCGACGTCACCGCGCATCCAGCCTTCCGCCAGACCATCCGGTCGGTCGGCGCGCTCTACGATTTCCAGGCGCGACCGGACAACCGGGAGCTGATGACCTTCGAGGTTCCCGAAAGTGGCGGACAGCGGGCCAACCGCATCTGGCAGTTGCCGCGCAGCCATGCCGACCTTGTCGAGCGGCGCAAGGCGCTGGAAGCCTGGACGGAGCTTCATTATGGCTTTCTCGGCCGCGCGCCGGACCATGTCGCTTCTTGCATTTCCGGCATGTTCATGGGGATCGAGGTCTTCGAGGCTTACGACAAGCCGCGCGCCGCGGCGCTTGCTGACTATTACCGTTACGCCCGGGACAATGAGCTCTATCTCACCTATGTCATAATCAATCCGCAGGCCGACCGCTCGAAGCCGACGGGCGAGCAGCAGGACCGTTTTCTCACCGCCGGCATCGTCGACCAGGACGCCGCAGGCCTGACGATCCGCGGCGCCAAGATGCTGGCGACCGGCGGCATCATGGCAAACGAGGTGTTCGTCACCTGCATCCAGCCACTGCGCGAGGGCGACGAACCTTATGCGGTGTCCTTCGCCGTGCCGATGAATGCCGGCGGGCTGAAGATCCTGTCGCGCAAATCCTACGAGGAGAGCGCCGTCAGTGTCTTCGACAATCCACTCGCCAGCCGCTTCGACGAGAACGATGCCGTGCTCTACTTCGACGATGTGAAAGTTCCCTGGGACCGCGTCTTCATCAACCAGGACATCGCCATGTGCCAGCGGCAGTTCCATGCCACCCCGGCGCATGTGTTCCAGAATTATCAGGCACAGATCCGCCTGATGGTAAAGATGCGCTTTCTCGTCGGCATCGCCCGGCGCATCGCCGAGACCAATGGCGTCATCAACTTTCCGCAGGTGCGCGAGACGCTGGGAGCGCTGGCGGCGCAGAACACCATGGTCGACGCGCTGGTGCACGCCATGGAGGTGAAGGGCAGCATGCTTGGCGGCTATTTCGTGCCCGACGCACATACGCTTTATTCGGCTCAGGTGCTGACACAGCAGCTCTATGCCGGGGTGATTTTGGCCTTGCGCGAGTTGGCGGGCGGCGGACTGATCATGCTGCCGTCCTCCGTCCAGGATTTCGCCGATCCGGAGCTGCGCAGTCTGATTGAAAGGACGCAGCAATCGCCCGTCCTCTCGTCGGAGGGCCGGGTAAAATTCTTCAAGCTGGCCTGGGATGCGGTCGGGTCGGAGTTCGCCTCGCGCCACTTGCAATACGAGATGTTCTATGCAGGCGCCACCTTCGTGACCAAGGGGCACAGCTTCCGCACCTTCGACTGGGATCGCTGCACGCAGCTCGTCGATCACATGCTGGACAGCTATTCGCTGGAAGACGAGGTCGACCGTGCCGCTCTGGCTGCCGCTTGAGGTTTGCCATGCCGATCCGCAAGGAACATAAGGAATTTCACACGATCGACATGACCGGGGACGGCTGGCATTCGCCGCCTGGTTACCCGTCCGGCATCGAGCAGAAGATTCTTGCCGGCCGGCTCGACGAGGCAGGCAAGACCGGGAATCGGACGCGGCTGCTTCGGTTTGCACCAGGCGCCTATACGACGATGCCGTTCGTGCATGA
>NZ_JAMYUP010000133.1:0-3309 GCF_040323155.1 Mesorhizobium sp. M0060 | reverse complement strand
GAGCGCGATGCCGGTTGCAGGATCGGATCGATTGGCGCAACAAACCCGTATCAGTAGCGGACCCGTTTCGATCAGGCCGGTGCTTCCAGGTCCGAGAGCAAGGATGCGATCATCGCATCCGGCGCCTTGAACCGGCCGCGCCTAAGTTCCGGGGGGACAACCGCCTCGACCGCTTCCAGCTTTTCGGAGGGATCCATGCGGAGGTAGACTTCCGTCGTGCGGATATCGGCATGACCGAGCCACAGAGCCACCTTCCGGATATCGTGGGTGGCCTGCAGCATGACGACCGCGCAGCTATGCCGGAGCTGATGCGGCGAGACGCTACGATCACGCAGCGTTGCGCAGGTCTCGGCCGCCTTGCGGACATGCTTGTCGAGCACATACTCGAAGCCAGCACGGGTCATCGGTTCGGCCTGCGCGTTGACGAACAGCTCTGGGACTCGGACTCCGCCCCTGACGCTCAGCCAGGTGCGAAGATCGCGCGCCGTGTCCTTCCACAGTGGCAGGCAGCGTTCCTTGCGGCCCTTGCCCCGGATCGTCACACTCGCGCCATGCTGGAGCGACAGGTTTTCGGTCAGAACGCCGACCAGCTCGGAGACCCGCAAGCCTCCAGCGAAGCAGAGGTGCATCATTGCCCGGTCGCGCACGCCGGATCGTGTCGCAAGATCGGGGGCGTTGAGGATCGCGCGAACCTCCTCCATCGTCAGATGGCGGATGAGCTTCTGATCGTGGCGCTTGACCGGGATGGCATGGATACGACCGACCTGCTCCAGGGCGGAGGGCACCCGGTGCTCTACATAGCGCATGAACGTCTTGATGGCGGCGAGCCGCAGGTTGCGCGTGGCGGCGCCGTTGCCGCGCTCCTGTTCGATATGGGCCAGGAAGGCGACGATCAGCGGTGCGTCCAGGTCTTCGATCGTCAGCCGTGACGGACGGGTGCCGAGCCGTCTGGCGGCGAAGCCGAACAGCAGCTTGAAGCTGAACGCATATGTCTCGCAGCTCTGGGGGCTGTAGCCGCGCTGATGGGGCATGTAATCGCGCAGGAAGCCTGTGATGAGAGGAGCGAGCTTCGTCATGCGACGCTCCCTCCAACCAGGATTTCCGCCGCCGAGGCGATATCCGCCATCATCTCCGGTGTCGCCTGGAGATACCAGTAGGTGTTCCGGATGTCGGCATGGCCGAGATAGGTCGACAGGGCGACGAAGTGCCGGGCGACCGCGCCGCGCTCAACGCCGCATTGTTCCAGCACGCGGGTCGCGAAGGTATGGCGAAGATCGTGGATGCGTGGCTGCCGGCTTCGCTCCGGCGCAACCCCCGCCCGGCGCAGGATGCAGCGGAAGGTATAGTTCACTGTGGTCGGGCACATCTCCCTGTGCTGGACGGATGGGAACAGCCAGTCGCTTTCGCCGGCGCGTTGGCGGCGGAGCTCGAGATAGCGCTCGAGCGCCTCGATGACCGTCGGATGCAGCGGCACGAGCCGGCTCTTGTGGAACTTGGTCTCGCGGACGTGCAGCACACCGTCAGGCTGGATATCGTCGAGCTTGAGCGCGATCGCCTCCGAGATGCGCATTCCCGTGGCGGCGATCAATCCGAACAGCATCACGTAGAGCTGGCGCCGCAGGGGATTGGGCTTCTGATGCCGGAGCTTTCCGGCGGCATCGAGGATGCGGGCGATCTCGTCCGGTGTGTAGATATAGGGGATCGGCCGCGTTTTCCGGCTCGGCGCGAAGTCGGCGCGGGGGATCTCATGCTGCGGATCTTCGGCGTGCAGGAAGCGCGCAAATAGGATCGAGTCCGTCAGGCGCCGCTCGCGGGCGCCCGGTGTCCGGGCGACCGTCGCCAGCCAGGCGAGAACGGTTGCCGTACGGATATGCGCTTCGCCCCGCCCGGCGGCGAAGCTCGCGAAGGCACGAAGATGCCGCTCGGCCTTGACCAGCTTGTAGCCGAGCGTGCGGCGAAGACAGATGTAGCGGTCGGCGTCGGCGCTCAGCATGGCAGCCTCCCGACCCAGGGCTGCGTAATCTCCGACAGGAGGCCGATATCCACCTTGGCATAGAGAGCCGTGACTGATGGCGAGCGATGCCGCAGCACGGCGCCGACGCCGGCAAGGCTGACACCGTTGCTCAGCATAGCTGTTGCAGCGGAGTGGCGCAGAACGTGGGCGCCGCGATGGATGCTTTTAACGCCGGCCCGGTCAAGTGCGCGGCGCACGATGCACTTCACCGCGATGCGGCTGAGCGGCCGGACAGGCGCCGCGCTCGTCAGGAACACTCGGGTCGTCGCAAGGCTTGGCCGTGCCCGCTCGATATAGGCGAGGATGGCATCGCCAACCTCCTGCGTTAGCGGCAGACGCTCCGCGCGTCGGGCCTTGCCGGCAAGGGTCAATCGACCATTCACCCAGTCGATCTCACTGAAGTCGAGATTAGCGACTTCGCTCGCTCTGAGACCGAAACGGGCGAGCAGAAGGATGACGGCCCGATCACGCAGGCGATACTCGCCGTCACAAGCGGCAAGAATTCGGTCTATATCGGTTTGCCCGAGGAAGCGCGGTGTCGTCGCCAGTTGCCAGGTCGCGAAGCTCGGAATTGCCCGTTCCCGCCCGACCGGGCACTGCCCGATCGCCACCAGATATTTGAGGTAGGCGCGCGTAGCCACGGCGATACCCTGGGCCCGGCCACGCCCATGGGGCTTTGCGCGCTGGAGTACGAAGTCGCGCACCGCGGCGGCTGTGTACGCGGTGGGATCAACGCCAAGCGACGCCAACAGGTCGACAAGGATCGCCTGATAGGTGTCGAGCGTGGAGTCCTTGATGCCGCGCTGCTCCCGCATCCAACTCCGGAACGCGACTAGAGTCGGCCAGGCCTCCTCCAGCGACAGATATCGCTCTGGCGGTAGGACGTTCCTCTCGCGCAGATAGGAGACGAACAGCGCGGCAGCGCCCTGCGGTGCACGGGCGATCTTGCTGCCCCGGAACACGGAGGCAGAGGCGGCGAAGCCGACGGCCAGCGTTTCGACCTCGAATCCGGACGCGCGAGCCCAATCGCCCCATAGGGCGAGCAGACGCACCACCTCCGCCATCGTCGCCGGCGAGTATTTCCTTTGAGCCAGCCAGTCCTTGAAGCCATCGACATGCGGTTGCAGCCAGTTGATCCGGGCATCGACGCTCCGCTGATGTCTGCGCTTTCGTTTTGTCATCCTATCTTCCTTCGAGTTGCTTGTTTCCGCCGGAAGAATCCGGCACGTCGAACAAACCGAAGGTTTCGGCTGTATTCCATTCGACAGGCGATCTGCCCGGCCGGTCCGAACGCG
>NZ_JAMYUP010000132.1:0-3808 GCF_040323155.1 Mesorhizobium sp. M0060 | reverse complement strand
GGTCCCGCGAGGAGATTACGGATCTGATGGCTGGCGGCGAAACGATGGCCGATCTGGAAGCCAAGGTCGATGGTTACATGGCCGAGCATGAAGGTCATCCGCCACCGGGTTCCTCGACAGATGCGCCGGCGATGCGCTGACACCAACTCAATGGCGTCAGGCGGCGGCGGTCGATCGTCGCTTCTGCCGAATTCCTTCTTTGGTGAATGTGCATGATACGTATCGGTGTGGTTGGCTATGGCACGGGTGGACGGCATTTTCACACGCCTTTCATTGCCGCCGCCGATCGCTGCGAGTTGGTCGGCATAGCGGCTCGAGCGCCCGCCACCATCGCCCGGGCGCGCGTCGATTGGCCGGGCGTGCCGATCCACGCGAGCGCCGACATGATCGCCGCCGGCGGACGCGGCGCAAATTGGTGCTCGAAGCCATTGCCGCCGGGTTGCACGTCATGGCCGACAAGCCGTTTGCCCCAAATGCCGAAAGCGGGCGCGAGCTGGACCGGGCGGCGAAGGAGAAGGGCGTCGTGCTCGGCGTATTCCAGAACCGACGCCTTGATTCCGACCTGCAACACTAGCGCGCGTTGTGCGCGACAACCGCCTCGGCAAATTATGGCGGGTCCACAACCGTATGGATTTTGACGACCCCGCGACGCTGGAGGCAGGCCCAACTGGCGGTCTGTTGCGCGATCTGGGCTCACATCTAGTCGATCAAATGCTGTGGTTGCTCGGGCCGCGCTCGGTCGACGCGCAGCTCGACCATATCGATTTGCCGCAAGGGCCAACCGATGCAAGCTTCACGATCCGTCTGGCGCATGAGAACGGCGTTCATTCCCATATCTCGGCCAGCAAGCTGAACCATCTCAATATCCGCGAACTGCGCGCCTATGGGTCCGAAAGGAGCTATGTATCGCACGGTACCGACGTGCAGGCGCAGGCAATCTTCGCGGGCCGGCGTCCGATGCACGATATGGCTGGCTGGGGATACGAGCCGGAAGAGGCGTGGGGGGTGCTGCGGACCGCGGCTGGCGAAGTGCGCTTCCCGCCGAGCAGGGCCGCTATCACGATTACTACACCGCCTTTGCCCGTGCCGTGCGCGAGGGCACTTCGCCGCCGGTTACCGCTGCTGCGGGCACGGCAGTCCTCGACGCGCTCGACGCGGCACGACTAAGTTTCGAAACAGGACGTTCGATTGACCTTTGATGACGGGTCGACTGATCGTGACCCAAGGGGTGAAAACAATACGACGATCAGGATGGCAGTGATCCGCGCAGGTCTGACGGGCGCGGATGATGCCAAGATAGTTGCCGAAGAACTGCCCGGCGCAACCCTTCAACTGGTCTGCGACACGGCAAGCGTCGACTGACTGCATCGCGGTGATGGAGGTCGAGCAGAAGGCGGGCGACGCGTTGAGCTGTTTTCGGCCGCACGGAAACGGTGCCACCCAAAATTCTGTTCACGGTCGCCACTGAGACGCCTGCTGCGGTAGCGAGATCGTGGATTCTCGGCCGCCTCATGAGTGCACCCTGGTTATATCATCATGACTGATACTAAATGATATAAATGTCGCTTTTATACTATTTCCGTCTTGCTATGAAGATCAAGCGTCCGATATGAATCGCGTCCAGTCGGGGTCGATATCCTAGATCAGCCCCCAGTGGGCTGACCCCGCAATCTCACGACCGATCCGGGCAAGAGGCACTGTCACGATGGACGACCATCAGTATGGAATGCGCGACAAGCGGGGTAACTGGGCACCGCATCGCCGGGCCGAGCCGGCCCCGATCTGGCATCGTCCGTTCAATGCAAAGAAGGTGGTGGCCTGGATTCCTGAGTTTCTCTGGCCGTGGAACGCATTTCATCTCGCCACGTCGATCATTTGGGTGAACCTGCTCATCCCAAGCTGGCAGAGCCTCGCGACCTTTTCTCTGGTCAATTACTTTTGGCTGTATGGCCTCAACGCTGCAGGCATCTTCCTCTTCTACGGCTTCTTCGAGTTGCGCTACTATATCCAGCGCAAACAACAGAACCGCTTCAAGTATAATCCTAAATTTCCGTCAGACGCGGCGTCAGACGTGTTCTGGTTTCAAAGTCAGAACCTCGACAATTTCACCCGCTCGTTTTTCGCAACGATACTGGACAGTGGTCGAGATCGTGATGCTGTGGATGTATGCAAACAGCTGGGCGATCTGGCTGCCATGGACGACGAATTGGCTTTACCTGTCGTTCCTGGTGCTTATCGCGCCAGCCGTGCATGAGGTCTATTTCTTCTTCCTTCATCGGGCGATCCATTGGCCGCCGCTCTACAAATGGGTGCATTCGGTCCATCATAATTCGATTAATCCAAGTCCCTGGTCGTCGCTCTCGATGCACCCGGTCGAGGGCTTCCTCTATCATGCTGAAGCCTGGCTGCACCTGTTGATCCCTTCGAATCCGGTCTGCGCCTACTTCACGCTGCACGGAGCGGGATTTGGAGCGGTGAACGGCCATCTCGGTTTCGAGACATTCGAAATCACCGACAAGGTTAAGCTCGATAGCCATTCTTACGTGCACTACCTGCACCACAAGTATTTCGAGGTGAATTACGGCGGTGATGGGCTGGTACCCCTCGATAAGCTGTTCGGAACTTGGCACGACGGCAGCAAGGAAGCCGACGAGATCATGAAGGCCCGGTTCCGCAAGAAGAAGGAAAAAATGCGGAGCCAGCAGGAAGGCCGCAGCGATCCCGCATCTGGAATGCCGGCGGAATGATGAACCAATCGCTGTTTCGACTGTGCCCGTGAGGAGCGGGCCCGGGACAGCCAGAACTTTTGTTGAAAAGCCCCACGGGGCAAATGGGAGGAAGACTATGAAGCTTTTCAAGACGCTTGTGTCGACAGCGGTGCTAATCGGGTTCAGTACCGGCGCGACGCTCGCCGCCAATATCTTCGTCATCGGCGGCAAACCGGACGATCCGTTCTGGTCGATCGTCAAGCGTGGCGCCGAAGATGCCGGCAAAGTTGTCGAGGCCCAGGGTGGCAAGGTCACTTGGCTGGGGCCGCAGAACTATGACAATCTGGGCGTCGACGCCGCTGAGCTGATCCGCCAAGCCATCGACCAGAAAGCGGACGCCATTGTCGGCCCGGACTGGGTGCCGGAAGCGATGGACCCTGCGTTCAAGGCAGTAGTGGATGCTGGCATTCCACTCGTCATCTACAATGCCGGCGGGTTGAAGGCAGCCGATCGCCTGGGAGCCATGAACTATGTCGGCTCCGACGACTATAAAGGCGGCGTCGCCGGTGGGGAATATCTCGCCAAGGCCGGTGACAAGAAAGGCGTCTGCATCAACACCCTGCCGGGCGCTGCCAATATCGAAGCTTATTGTGGTGGCTTCAAGGAGGGGATGAAGAATGGCGGCGGTGAAGCCGACGTGTTGCCCTTGCCAGCAACGTCCTTCGGCTCAGCGACGGCCGTGGCGCAGGCGGTGAAGGCCTATCTGCTCCAACACTCAGACGTGACCGCCGTATTCACCATCGGCAACGTTGACGCCAACTCCGCCATGAACGGCATCACCCAGGCCGGCAAGGGTGACAAGGTTCATCTCTGCGGCATTAACTTTGACGAGACCATTCTGAACAACATCAAGGATGGCAAACAAGCTTGCGCGATTGACCAGCAGGGTTACCTGCAGGGCTACCTCGCCGTGGCGATCCTCAACGGCAAGGTAAATTACGGCCTCACCGTGCCGACCCGTGAGATCCTCACCGGACCCGGCATCATCGATAAGGCCAGCGTCGATGCAACCATCGCCGGCGTGAAAGCAGGGACGCGAT
>NZ_JAMYUP010000131.1:0-3992 GCF_040323155.1 Mesorhizobium sp. M0060 | reverse complement strand
GCAAGCAACTGGCGGCGCTTCAGACCGGCGACGGCCGGCCCTTGCCCGCACATTTGAAGGCGCAGATCGGCCGGGAACTCGATCGACTGGAACTGCTACTGGAGCAGATCAAGGCGGTCGAGGCCGAACGCGATGCCATGCTCGCTGCTGCGCAGGCCGTCTCGCCAGCACCGGCGATGCTGCTCAACCTGAAAGGCATCGGGCCGGAGTTCGCCATTGTCCTCTGGTCGAAGGGGCTGTCGCGTCATTTTGACAACCGACGTCAGGTTGCCGCCTATGCCGGCCTGGCGGCGACGCCCTGGAAGAGTGGGGCGATCGATCACGAGCAGGGGGTGTCGAAATCTGGCAATCCGACTCTGCGAACGACGCTGGTCCAGATGGCCTGGCTATGGGTGCGCCATCAACCGCAGTCAGCGCTCACCTTATGGTTCAAGGAGCGGGTGAAGCAGAACAACGGCCGGCTGAAGAAGACAATGATCGTGGCGCTGGCCCGCAAGCTGCTCGTGGCGCTGTGGAAATACATTAACGCCGGCGTTGTCATCGAGGGAGCGATCATGACGGTCGCCTGATGCGCTACACCCATCGAATTCTGCCATCTTCCAGGATCTGATCAGTCCTGGCGGATCCGAGGTGGACGAACCGGCACGTAGCGTGGCTTCAATCGCCGTTGTCTCAGAATGGTCTCGTCTTCCTGAGCCCCTGTCCGCCGCAAGCGGGATGTTGGTGCCGCTGTTTCGAACAGCGACCGTATATAAGTTGGATCTGGCTCGGGAAACGAGCCGCGTCATGCAATCGGGCTCAGACCATGGATACCGTAAAACGAACGGATCCAAAAAAGCGGAGCCCTAACCCGGATATCTCACACGGTCCTCGGCGCGAGGCTGGCGGCAGCGATTTTGCCGGCGCTTGAGCTGTGGGCAAGGGATGTTGGCCGCTTGGAGCGGTTGGTGTGGTTCGGCGCTGTTTCCTTGCTGTTGACGGGAGGGGTGGATCGGGCCGCTCAGGCGACGGCTGCCGATAGGCGGGCATAGGTCAGGGCCCATTCGCGCTGGAAGGGACAGGCGGAGTTCATGGCCAGCTTGATGCGGCGCACCGAGACGCTGACCAGGGCGCCGATCTTGAACAGCTTGAGCCGGATGGTGGCGCAGCTTGCCCTGGCGAGCCGTGTGTCCACCAGGCCGATGCGGCGCAGCGCGCAGATCAGCACATAGGCCATCGAGGCGAACCAGAGCCTGAGCTGGTTGGCGCGCAGGGTGGCGGCAGAGGTGCGGTCGGCAAACAGGTCGAGCTGGCATTCCTTGATGCGGTTCTCCATCTCGCCGCGGGCGCAGTAGAGGACCTCGTAGAGGCGTTGCGCCGGCCAGGCTTCGGCGTCGAGGGAGGTGACCACGAAGCGCGGGTTGGCCTCTCCTTGCGTCCACTCGGCCTTGGCCACGACCCGGCGCCGGCAGCTCCAGCTCTTGCGCGTGGTCCACAGGAAGTCCTTGAAGCGGCGGGCGGGTCGGCTGGTGAAGGAACTCTCGGCTCTGGCCTCCTCCAGTTCAGCCGCGATGTGGCGGACCAGCCGAACATTGCGGGCCAGACCGAACAGGTAGTCGACGGCGTTGGTTTCGCACCAGGCCATCAGCTCCTGGCGGGCGAAGCCGGAATCGGCGCGCAGCACGATGCGGACCTTGGGCCAACGCTCACGCAGCTGGTGCACGATGCGCTCGATCTCCTGAACCGAGCCGGCGGCCGCGTCGATGTTGGCGGGCCGCAGCTTGGCGCACAAAAGGTGATCGCCGCAGAAGATGTAGAGCGGTAGGTAGCAGTAGTTGCCATAGTAGCCGTGGAAGAACCGCCCCTCCTGGTTGCCGTGAAGGGGATCGTCCGTGGCATCCAGATCCAGCACGATCTCCCCGGGCGGCGCCGCGCGCGCGCCCATGAACAGCTCGACGAACAGCGCCTCGATCGCCGCCGGATCGTGGCTGATCCTGTGATAGCGCGAAGGCTGCGGCCGGCTCAGCTCCAGCCGGTTGAGCGTCGACTTGCCGGCCACGGCCGCGCATTTCTTGTGACGGCGCGCCTTGAGCTTGCCGGCCAGCACCGCCAGCACCGGATCATGGCGCAACTCGTCATGGTCGTTCAGGTCCTCGTAGCCGAGGGCGAGCGCGAAGATGCGCTGACCGACCAGCGTCTTCACCTCATGCTCGATCAATGCCGGACGGCGGGCATCCACGAAGCAGCGGGCAAAGCGGCCGACCAGCCCGATCGCCCGGTCCGCAAGCCCCAGCAGAAGCGCGCCGGCGTCGGACGTGATCGTTCCACCGTCAAAACCGGCCACAACGGCGCGCCTTTCAACAGGTGCAAAATCAAACCGTTCCGGTATACACTCTGTCTGCATCGGGGAATACCTCTGCTCAAGGTAAGTCTTTGTCGCAGAAGCATTTTCCTTGATTCGGAGCCCCGATGCACTTCAACTGTGTGAGATATCCGGGCTAAAGGCCTTGACACTCCTCATATAAGCTACGTGGACCTTGAGGCTCGGGTGCGGCGCGATCATCCGTTGCGCCGTATTCGGGCGATTGTGAACGAGGCGCTTTCGGCGTTGGAGCGGGACTTCGCGGCGCTATATTCGCCGATCGGACGGCCATCGATCCCGCCGGAGAAGCTGCTGCGAGCGATGCTGCTGCAGGCGTTCTATTCAATCCGCTCGGAGCGGCTGTTGATGGAGCGGCTGGAATACGACCTTTTGTTCCGCTGGTTTGTCGGCATCGGTGTCGACGAGGCGGCGTGGAACCATTCGGTGTTCTCCAAGAACCGCGACCGGCTGCTGGAAGGCGACATCGCGGCAAAGTTCCTGGCGGCGGTGCTGGCGCAGCCCAAGGTGAAGAAGCTCCTTTCCACGGATCACTTCTCGGTCGACGGAACGTTGATCGAGGCCTGGGCGTCGATGAAGAGCGTCAAGCCGAAGGACGGTTCCGCGAAGATAGCTCAGGCGAGCCGCCGGCTCAGGACGGCGGGCGTAACACGGAAGCGGACTTCCACGGCCAGAAACGGTCGAACGAAACGCATGCTTCGACCACCGATCCCGACGCCAGGCTCTATCGCAAGGGACAGGGCAAGGAGGCCAAGCTGTGCTTCATGGGGCATGGGCTGATGGAGAACCGTCACGGCCTGCTGGTCGATGCCTGCCTGACGCTGGCCGACGGACATGCTGAGGGAGTGGCGGCATTGCACATGATCGAACCTCGCGCTGACCGGCCGCAGGCGATCACGCTCGGCGCCGACAAGGGCTATGACGCGGAGGACTTCATCAATGAGTTGCGCTCGCTGAAGGTAACGCCGCACGTGGCGCAGAACACCAGCGGCCGCAGCTCAGCGATCGACGGGCGCAGCACCCGGCATAGCGGCTATGCTGTCAGTCAGCGTATTCGCAAGCGCATTGAAGAGGCGTTCGGCTGGATCAAGACAGTCGCCGGGCAGGAGAAGACCAAGTTGCGCGGACGCGACCGCGTCGGATGGGCCTTCACCTTCAGCGCCGCCGCCAACAATCTCGTGCGGTTGCCGAAGCTGCTGGCGGGGCCGACATGATCGCGCCTGCGGGCTGTCAACTGATCGGCCGCTGGCGGATCATCGAAGCTGATCTGTGGGATCGCGGCTATCTCGACCTCGGCGGACCCGCCACGATCACCATCGGGGCCGACAACCACGGTGAGATCGCCTTTGGCGCCCTGCAAGCTGGCCTCGATCTCGGGTACAGCCCCTCAATGGTCTTCTTCACATGGGCTGGCTGCGATGAGATGGACGAAGTCACCGGCGACGGATCCGCCGAATTGCTCGACGACGGCTCGATCGAGATCACCTTCGCCTATCACAACGGCGACCATCCTCAAGGCAATACGGCAGACTTTTTCAACAGATGGGGTGATTGGGGTCTCGCCCGAGCCAAAGTGCGGGCGGCTGCTCCTGTATGGATGTTAGAACGTGGTCGCCTTGGAGCGCCACAAACA
>NZ_JAMYUP010000130.1:0-4051 GCF_040323155.1 Mesorhizobium sp. M0060 | reverse complement strand
AAATTCAAGCCAACTTGCGACCTGGCTGCGCCGAGCGCCAACGTCAGGAATTTGCACACCTTGGCGGGTCGGCACGTTCAGCCTTCAGCTTATGACAAGGCTCTGGAACTCCCCGCCGGGATAGAAAGCGGTCAGGGCAAACGCGTATTTTTGTTGCTCCTGCCATTCAGGAAGTCCGGCCGCTCTTATCCGCTCGATACGGCTGGATGGCACGATAAATTGATTTCGCCGCACATGGCAGGTTTTCAGGAGCTTGCAGGTGACGGCGATAGCTACGCGCTTGCCGCAAGCGACATGCGCCAATCTGTTCAGAGGCGCATTCCGTATCCACAGCTTCCCGGCTCCACCGAGCCCGGCCTTCTCGGTATGGACCTCTTGCGCCTGACGCTAGAACGGGCGGCGACAGCGGATGAGGGGCTCGACATCCTGATCGCGCTTCTCGAACGCTACGGCCAGTCGGGGCGCGCTTCGGCGACGCGCGACATGACTTATCACAACAGCTTCATCATCGCCGACGGCAGGGGCGGCTGGATCGTGCAGACCGCCGGCCGACACTGGGTGGCGAAGCGGATCCAGGGCTGGGCTTCGATCTCCAACGTCTATTCGATCGGCTCCGACTATGATCGGATCTCTGCCCACGCGGCCGATTTCGCGACGCAATCGGGCTGGCACGATCCGGCTGCGGACGCGCCGTTCGATTTCGCGACGCAATCGGGCTGGCACGATCCGGCTGCGGACGCGCCGTTCGATTTCGCTGCCGCCTATGCCGATCCGGAATTTCCGGCTCTTCCGGGCTGCGTGGCACGGTTCGCGCTCTCGCAGGCACAACTGACATCGCTGGAGGAGCGGGGAAAGATCTCGCTCGAAGAGGTTTTCGCGGTGCTGAGAAGCCACGGGGCCGGCGACGCCGATGCCGGTTGGCGCCTAGGCGCCGACGGCGAGAGCGTGCTTTGCATGCATGCACGCTCGCCGGAGGGTTTCGAGACGGCCGCGAGCATGGTGGCCGAGCTTCCGCGCCCGGAGAAGCCGGACGAGCCGCTGTTATTCTGGGCCTCGCTCGCCTCGCCCTGCATGTCGACTTTCGTTCCGGTCTGGCCGGGCGCGGAAACGCCGCGCGCCTGGATGCAGCCGGAAGACGGAGCCTTCGACGCCTGGTGGGAGCAGGAATCGATGCAGCGCCTTATCGAGCGCGACTACGGGCGCTACGCCAAGGCGCCCCGGGCCTTGTTCGCGGAACTGGAAGCCGACACGCTTGCAGCCGTCCGCGCCCTTTCTGCGGACGCGGCCAAGGCGGTGCGCGCGGAGCTGACGTCCGACATCATCGTTCGCCAGCAGGAGGCGCGCGGCATCATCTCGCGGATGACGGAAGCCTGCGCCTGCAAGGTCTTGTCGCGGCAGCCGGATCTTCGGGGCAGCTATCTGCAACAGGTCGATGCGACGCGGCCGCAAACTTTTCGTGCCGTGGCCGCCTGAGTGACCTCAAATTTCGGAGCCTTTATGGAAGACGCACTCAAGGCGTTGAATGCGGAACAGGTGCATATCGGGATCTTCGATCTCGACGGCCGTCACAAGCTGGTCGGGGCCGACAAGGCCGTCAAGCTCGCTGCCGACGGATACCAGTTCTGCGATGTCCTTTACGGATGGGACAGTGCGGAGAAGACCTACAGCGATCTGACGCCCTATATTGACCGTCCTTGCTTCATCGATCCGGACAGCATCCGCCAGTACCCGTTCGGCCAGGGCAGCGCGATTGCGATCGCCGATTTTGAACGCGCCTTCGGCGACATGTCGCCGCGCAACCAGCTGCTCAAGATGATCGAGAAGGCGGCGAACCTGGGCTTCGACGTGCTGTCGGCCTTCGAATTCGAATTCTTCCTCTTGCAGGAGACACCGGACATGTTGCGGGAAATGGCATTCCGAAATCTCAATCACTTCGCCAAGGCCAACCGCACCTATTCCCTGCAATCGGCCGTTCTTTACGAGGAGATATTCTCGTCCCTGAAGTCGACGATGCGTCGCATGGGTATCGAAATGGATTCGATCCACACCGAATTCGGGCCGGGTTGTTTCGAGGTTCCGCTGGCCGTCGCGCCGGGTGCGCGCGCGGCCGACAACGCCGCCCTCTTCAAGAATTTCACGAAGGCGTGTCCGAGAAGAACGAATAGATGTGTTGGCTGGGAGATAGCAAAATTGGTCGGTCCGCGAAGGCGGTTGCGGAGGCTGAGTGCGCCGAACGCGCCGCCAAGACGGCTAGGTTGAAATCGCTCCGTATGGCCACTCAGCCTTTTTTGCCGGAGGCTGATCTGCAGGTTTCATTCCCCGAGGAACTCGATTGCTCTCTACTAATCGGGCACTGACATCGCGTCGGCTAGCAGGCTTTTTTCAGGCGGAAGAAGTCCTCGGCCACCCGCGTAACGCTTTTCTCATTCCTGGTGCTCGGGCATGTCCTCAAGTTGGTCCTTCGTCCAGCTAGTGACGGCGTGAACGTCACCATCTTCGTCGCGCATGAAATCCAATTGGCTGGCAGCAACAGCTACCGGCTTGGCGCCTATGCCAAGGAAGCCGCCGACGTCGATGACGACCTGATTACCGTGCACATGATCAACAGACCCGATCTCTTCGTCGTCAGGGCCGTAGATGGTCGCGCCTTCGAGTATGTCGGAGGTCAACTCCGCGCTGGTAAGGCGAACGTGGTTGGTGTGATCCATAACCGGTCTCCTCTGGGTTGGGACATTTTCTAACTTATGAAGAGGCCAAGAGTTCCGGCGGAGCAGAGAACAGCAAACGTGGTAGTCGGTAGGTATGAGGTTGGCGCTTGGTCACGGGCCCATGCTCTTCCGTCCGTCTCGCTTTCAGTCACTCATGCAGCGCAATCTGAATGAGGTCCGAATAGGCCGCGTGCCGCCTTCATCACAATGAAGGGCGACATTCGCAGGCGCCCATAGGAATGTGTCCAGAGTGACATAGGGGTGCTTCATGTAAGAGAACTTACTGATGGCTCAGTGGTCCTGTTACCGTCGCCGGGGAAAAAGCCTCAAACGGTCGCGCTCGTAGCTCAATCAGGATAGAGCCACCACCAAAGTCTCGGGCAGATGCAGGTTCGAGCCCTGCCGAGTGCACCAGGTATCAGCAAACCGAGATCGAGGAAAACAACGGCAGTGCCTACACAGTTGATCTTTTATATCAGAGCGTGGCGATGGCTGCCTTTCTCCCCACGTTGGCTGTCGTCCTGCTGCTCGCCCTATTGCCAGACCACCTCGTAAGGCTGGCGGTTCTCCTTGCCTTGATGGGCGCAGCGATCGAGGTCCTTCAAGGCATCACAGGGCGCGACATGAGTGTCTTCGACTGGTTTGCCGACTGCCTCGGCATGGCATACGGGCTTAGAACTATGAGCTGGGTGAAGGGATTCTTGGCGAACCAGTTATGAGATCGCGACAAGCTCCCGCTTGGCCGCCACCGTCTTGGCCGCGCCCTTGCTCAACCTCACCCCGGCGCCGCCCCCAATTTTAGAGGATCAAATCGCGTCAGCGAGCTTTGCCATTCCAAATGCCGACGCCAAGGCAAACGGGCAAAAAAAGAGGGCCCTGCCATGCGACAGCGCCCCTCGATTACGAAAGGTCCTACCAGCCTTGGCGAGTATACCAGTCGTCAATATCGCGACGCACGCGATTCTTCTCGATTCCGTAACGTTCCTGGATCATGCCTTCGAGTTGGTCGCGCTTGCCGGCGATGCGGTCCAAGTCGTCATCGGTGAGCTTGCCCCACTGTTCCTTGACTTTACCTTTGACCTGCTTCCAGTTTCCTTCAACGCGGTTCCAGTCCATGGTCAATAAACTCCTTGGTTTCACACAAGTGCGAAACGGTCATTCGGCCCCGATGTTCCAGACGAGTGGTAATCGCGGCGTGCGCGTCTCGATTCACGCGTGAACCTTCGTGGTTGCCGAACGTTCGTAAGCGCTCATTTCCCCGCACGTCGACGGCCCTTGCAACAGCTGATCGCTTTCAGACGGACGCGTCCGGGCGGATCAGGCTGCAGCGGTTTTGAGGAAGT
>NZ_JAMYUP010000129.1:0-4186 GCF_040323155.1 Mesorhizobium sp. M0060 | reverse complement strand
ATCGCGTCCCTGCTTTCACGCCGGCGATGGTTGCATCGACGCTGGCCTTATCGATGATGCCGGGTCCGGTGAGGATCTCACGGGTCGGCACGGTGAGGCCGTAGTTTACATTGCCGTTCAGGATCGCCACGGCGAGGTAGCCCTGCAGGTAGCCTTGCTGGTCAATCGCGCAGGCCTGTTTCCCATCCTTGATGTTGTTCAGGATGGTCTCGTCGAAGTTGATGCCGCAGAGACGAACCTTATCACTTTTTCCGGCCTGGGTGAGGCCGTTCATGGCGGAGTTGGCGTCAACGTTACCGATGGTGAACACGGCGGTCACGTCCGAGTGCTGCAGCAAATAGGCCTTCACAGCCTGCGCAACAGCTGTAGCTGAACCGAACGACGTGGCGGGCAAGGGCAACACGTCGGCCTCGCCGCCGCCATTCTTCATCCCCTCTTTGAAGCCACCACAATAAGCTTCGATATTGGCGGCACCCGGGAGGGTGTTAATGCAGACGCCTTTCTTGCTGCCGGCTTTGGCCAGGTACTCGCCGCCCGCGACGCCACCCTTGTAGTCGTCAGAGCCGACGTAGTTCAGCGCGCCGAGGCGATCGGCCGCCTTCAACCCGCCAGCATTGTAGATGACCAGCGGAATGCCGGCATCCTTGACGGCCTTGAACGCAGGATCCATTGCTTCTGGCACCCAGTCCGGACCGACAATGGCGTCGGCCTTTTGGTCGATTGCCTGCCGGATCAGCTCGGCGGCGTCCACGCCCAGACTGTCGTAGTTTTGGGGTCCGAGCCAAGTGACCTTACCGCCCTGGGCCTCGACCACTTTGCCGGCGTCTTCGGCGCCACGCTTGACGATCGACCAGAATGGATCGTCCGGCTTGCCGCCGATGACGAAGATGTTGGCGGCGAACGTCGCGCCGGTGCTGAACCCGATCAGCACCGCTGTCGACACGAGCGTCTTGAAAAGCTTCATAGTCTTCCTCCCAGATTTACCCCTGCAGGGCTTCAACAAAAGATTGGCTGTCCCGCGCCCGCTCCTCCTGGGCATAATCGGAACTGCGTTTGTTTCGTCATTCCGCCGGCATTCCTGACGGCGGATCGCTGCGGCCTTCCTGCCGGCTATGCACCTTTTCCTTCTTCTTGCGGAACCGGGCCTTCATGATCTCGTCGGCTTCCTTGCTGCCGTCGTGCCAAGTTCCGAACAGCTTATCGAGGGGTACCAGCCCATCACCGCCGTAATTCACCTCGAAATACTTGTGGTGCAGGTAGTGCAAGTAAGAATGGGTATCGAGGTTAGCTTTGTCCGTGATTTCGAATATCTCAAAGCCAAGGTGGCCGTTCACGGCTCCAAATCCCGCACCGTGCAGCGTGAAGTAGGCGCAGACCGGGTTGGAAGGGATCAACAGATGCAGCCAGGCTTCAGCATGGTACAGGAAACCCTCGACCGGATGCATGGACAGAGACGACCACGGGCTCGGGTTGATCGAGTTGTGGTGGACCGAATGCACCCATTTGTAGAGCGGCGGCCAATGAATTGCCCGGTGAAGGAAGAAGAAATAGACCTCATGCACGGCCGGCGCGATAAGCACTAGGAATGACAGGTAAAGCCAATTGGTCGTCCATGGCAGCCAGACCGCCCAGCTGTTTGCATAGACCCACAGCATCACGATCTCGACCACGGTCCACAGTGGTATGGTGACGAAGAACGAGCGGGTGAAATTGTCGATGTTCTGGCTTTGAAACCAAAACACGTCAGACGGTGCGTCTGAAGGGAATTTCTGATTGTACTTGAAGCGGTTCTCTTGTCTGCGCTGGACGTAGTATCGCAGCTCAAAGAATCCGTAAAAGAAAAAGATGCCGGCAGCGTTGAGTGTCCGTTCCAAAAAGAGTTGAGTGATTTCAGCAGGTTGTGATTCTGTCGGATTTGCGAGATTCGATGGAGATCACGATGGCCTGGACTGAAATCACCCGTGCGCATTATGAGCGGCGTTGCGCCCGCTACGCAAGCGATCTGACCGATGCAGAGTGGGTGCTGATTGCGCCAATGATGCCGTCGGCGAGCCGCATCGGCCGGCCGCGCAAGACAGACCTGCGCGAGGTCGTGAACGCACTTCTTTACCTCGCCTCGTCGGGCGGCGCGTGGCGATTGCTGCCGAAAGACTTCCCACCCTTTTCAACGGTGCAGAAGTACTTCTATCGCTGGCGTGAGGCGGGCTTGTTGCGGACCATCAGCAACAGCCTCGTCATGGCGGCGCGCGAGGCTGAGGGTCGGGAAGCGAGCCCGACGGCGGGCGTGATCGACAGATGGGGTATTCGGCTTGAGCCTCATCTTTTGGCGGAGATGCCATCAAGGTGCTGCGCTTCGAGCTGATGATAAAACGTGGTCGGTTCCCTGGAACAGCCCCAAGCCATCAGGAAGGAGAAGCGCAGCATGAAACATTATGTAGGATTGGACGTCTCGGTGAAAGAGACCGCAATTTGCATCGTCGACGAAACCGGCACGGTGTGCCGCGAGGTGAAGGTGCCGACCCATCCCGAGGATCTTGCGCGGGTGCTCAAGGATCCCGCCTGGCGGTTGGAACGCGTCGGGCTTGAAGCCGGACCTTTGTCGCAATGGCTGTTCGAGGGGCTTGCCAAAGCCGGCTTGCCAGTGGTTTGCATTGAGACGCGTCACGTCAACGCCTTCCTGAAGGCGCAGCCGAACAAGACCGATCGCAATGATGCGCGCGGGATCGCGCAGATGATGCGGGTCAATCTGTTCCGCCCGGTGCATGTCAAGACCCTGACGAGCCAGAAGCGCCGGGCGCTGCTGACGGCGCGCAAGCTCTTAAAGGAAAAGGCGATTGCCATCGAGAACGACATCCGCGGGCTGTTGCGCAACTTCGGGCTCAAGGTTGGCAAGGTCGGTGCGGTCAAGTTTGAGGAGCGGATCCGCGAGCTCACCGAAGGAATGCCCGATCTGGCCGAGATCGTCGAACCGCTGCTCGACGCGCGCCGCAAGCTGCGCCAGAATTTTGCCGCCCTGCACCGCAAGCTTCTGGCGATCGTCCGGGATGATGAGGTTTGCCGCCGGCTGATGTCGATCCCCGGTGTCGGCCCCGTCGCGTCGCTGGCTTACACCGCGACGATCGATATCCCCGCCCGCTTCCGCAACTCCAAGGCGGTCGGTCCGATTTTGGGCCTGACGCCGGCGCTCCATGAATCGGGCGAAAGCCGCCGGGTGGGCGGGATCTCGTTATGCGGCGACGGCATGATGCGAACGTTGCTCTACGAGGCCGCGCAGACCCTACTGACGCGGGTGACGAAATGGTCCTGGCTGAAGGCCTGGGCGATGGACGTCGCCAAGCGGCGCGGCCAGCGGAAAACCATCGTTGCGCTCGCCCGCCGGCTGGCGGTGATCATGCATCGCATCTGGAGCGACGGCACACAGTTCCGTTGGACCAGGACGGAAATCATGCCGGTCGCCGGCTGAAAAATTAATAAACATCGCCCCTCCGATAGACGGGGACGACACCAGTTCCACCTACGGGTGGAAAAGCGTCCTTCGCGGGACGAGGATGAGGTGAGTTCGTCGATTGGCTTGGCTCGATTGCCTATCATCGGCAATCAAGGCGCTCGACAGATTGTTCCACCCCATTCTTCTGAATCCCCATAGAGGGCAGGGCCAGAGCGCCGATCCCGGAGAGAAGCAAGGCCCCGCGAAAGACGTCCAATGCCGGCGAAGCGGAAAAGAGCTAATGCGCTTGACTTCAAAGCGCCGAATAGAGAAGCCAATCGGTCAAGACCACGGAAAGCGGCGGAATTCGTGGCTTCGACGCGGGAAAGAAGATCAACGGGCGCAAGCGTCACATCGTTGTCGACACCATCGGCCTGATGGTCGGTCTCGTCGTCCACGCCGCTGATATCCAGGACCGGGACGGCGCACCGGCTGCCCTCAAGACCATTCTCGAACGCTGGCCGTGGCTGCGACACGTCTTCGCCGACGGCGGATATGCCGGACCGAAGCTTAAGGGCGCGATGCAAAAGATCGGCACGTTCACCCTGGAGATCGTCAAGCGGACGGATAAAGCCAAAGGCTTTGAGGTCCTGCCGCGCCGCTGGGTCGTGAACCGCTGTACAATGTTGCCAAGTTTGCCTTTGAGTGGTCGGTGCGCATCGAGCGTCCAAGCCGTAAGCGGCAGCTTGTTGAGGCTCG
>NZ_JAMYUP010000128.1:0-4194 GCF_040323155.1 Mesorhizobium sp. M0060 | reverse complement strand
CCGGCAGCCGACGGACGGCCATGGAAGTAGCGATCGCTGGTGAAAGCCTGGCCGATCAGCTCGGAACCGATGACCTTGCCGTTCCTCTCGATCAGGCTGCCATTGGCCTGGCCCGGAAACAGCGCCTGGGCAATGCCGGTCATGCCGATCGGATAGACCAAACCCGTCAGAACGGAGAAGAAGACAATCATGACGATAGCGGGCCTGATTTGATTGAGCATCGACGTGGTTCCTTATGCGAGACCGAGAGCAGTGATGGCCATGTCGATCACCTTGATGCCGACGAAGGGGACGATGACGCCGCCGAGGCCATAGACAATGAGATTGCGGCTGAGCAGCGCACCGGCGCCGACCGCGCGGTATTTGACGCCCCTCAGCGACAGCGGGATCAGCGCAATGATGATCAGCGCGTTGAAGATGATGGCCGAGAGGATAGCGCTCTGCGGCGTCGCCAGATGCATGACATTGAGCGCTTGCAGCGGCCCGGCGGTCTGGCCCGGGGCGATGTAGAAGACGGCGAATATTGCCGGGATAATGGCAAAATACTTGGCCACGTCGTTGGCTATGGAGAAAGTGGTCAGCGAGCCACGCGTCATCAGCAGCGCCTTGCCGATTTCGACGATCTCGATCAGCTTGGTCGGATCGCTGTCGAGATCAACCATGTTGCCGGCCTCGCGCGCCGCGACCGTACCGGTGTTCATGGCGACGCCGACATCGGCCTGCGCAAGGGCCGGCGCGTCGTTGGTGCCGTCGCCGCACATGGCGACCAGCTTGCCCTTGGCCTGCTCGTCGCGGATCAGCTTCAGCTTGTCCTCGGGCGTCGCCTGGGCAAGGAAATCGTCGACGCCGGCTTCCGCCGCGATCGCCGCCGCGGTCATCGGATTGTCGCCGGTGATCATCACCGTGCGGATACCCATGCGGCGCAATTCGGCAAAACGCTCGCTGATGCCGCCCTTGACGATGTCCTTCAGATGGACGACGCCGAGCAGGCGCCCGTCGCGCTCGACCGCCAGCGGGGTACCGCCCGATTTGGCGATCTCGTCGGCGATCGCCTGAAGGTCGCGGACGGTGTCGCCGCCGGGGCGCGTACTGCCCGTGGCAACGGTCGAGAGGTTGACGTGGGCAAGTACCGCATCGACTGCGCCCTTGCGGACCGAGGAGCCTTCCAGATCGACGCCGCTCATGCGGGTTTGCGCGGTGAAGGGCACGAAAGTCGCGTGCAAATTTGCCATGTCGCGGGCGCGGATGGCGTATTTCTCCTTCGCCAGTACGACGATCGAGCGGCCTTCCGGTGTTTCGTCGGCAAGCGAAGCAAGCTGGGCGGCGTCGGCCAATTCCTGTTCGGTGACGCCCTTGACCGGACGGAATGCCGTCGCCTGGCGGTTACCCAGCGTGATGGTTCCGGTCTTGTCGAGCAGCAGCGTGTCGACGTCGCCGGCCGCCTCGACGGCGCGGCCCGACATGGCCAGCACATTGAAGCGCACCAGGCGGTCCATGCCGGCAATGCCAATGGCCGACAGCAGCGCGCCGATCGTGGTCGGGATCAAGGTGACGAATAGGGCGACCAGCACCGTCACCGAGATATAGCCGCCCGAATAGGAGGCAAAGCTCGGGATCGTCGCCGTTGCCAGCACGAAGATCAGCGTCATGCCGACGAGCAGAATGTTGAGCGCGATCTCGTTGGGTGTCTTCTGGCGCTCGGCGCCCTCGACCAACGAGATCATGCGGTCGAGGAACGTATGGCCGGCAGCCGCGGTGATGCGCACGCGGATCCAGTCGGACAAGACCTGCGTGCCGCCGGTCACCGCCGAACGGTCGCCGCCGGATTCGCGGATGACCGGTGCGGATTCGCCGGTGATCGCCGCCTCGTTGACCGAAGCCACGCCTTCGACCACCTCGCCGTCCGAGGGGATGATGTCGCCGGCTTCGACGAGCACGATGTCGCCGATCTTCAGGCTGGTGCCGGGCACCAGCTTGAACTTGCTCCGATCGCCGCCGGTCAACAGCTTGGCCTGCGTCTCGGTGCGCGCCCGGCGCAGCGAGTCTGCTTGCGCCTTGCCGCGGCCTTCGGCCACCGCTTCGGCGAAATTGGCGAAAAGCACGGTGAACCACAGCCAGATGATGATCTGCAGCGTGAAGCCAAGATCGCCGCCGCCGGTAACGAGATCCTTGACGAACAGCACGGTGGTGAGCGCCGAGACGACGGCGACGACGAACATCACCGGGTTTCGCATCAAGGTGCGCGGGTTCAGTTTTCTGAAGGAACCGCCGATAGCGGGCCACAGGATGCGGGTATCCATGATGCTCACGGATTTCGACTGGCTCATTTGGTGGCTCCAGTGTCGATGTTGTTGACCGGTCGATCGTGTGCCGAACGAAGGTGCGGCGGCCCGTAAGCCAGCAGCCAGATCATGATCAAGGCTGCCGCAATAGCGAGGAATGTGGACAGGGTCGGGAAAGGAGGGGGCGTTTTCTCGCCCTCCGGCTCGGGACGATGCCGGACCTTTCGAGACGTGATCTTGAACCAGGGCATGGGCCGTTTCAGCGTTTCAGAAGGTCTGACCGTTGATCATCGCCAGGTGTTCGACGATCGGTCCGACCGCCAGGGCTGGGAAGAAGGTCAGGCCACCGACGATCAGGATGACACCGACCAGCAGCCCGACGAAGAGCGGACCGTCGGTCGGAAAGGTGCCGGCGGAGGCAGGGACGGTCTTCTTCGCCACCAGCGAGCCAGCAATCGCCAGCGCCGGAATAATGACCAGGAAGCGGCCCATCAGCATGCCGATGCCGAGCGTTATATTGTACCAGGGCGTGTTGCCGCCGAGGCCGCCAAAGGCGGAACCATTGTTCGCCGCAGCCGAGGTATAGGCATAGAGAACCTCGGAAAAGCCGTGCGGGCCGGCATTGGCGATGGAAGCAACGCCGGTCGGCAGCACCACCGCGATAGCGGTGAAGATCAGCATCGCCAGCGGCAGGCAGAGGACGGCCAGCATCGCCATCTTGACCTCCTTGGCCTCGATCTTCTTGCCGAGATATTCGGGCGTGCGTCCGACCATCAGCCCGGCGACGAAGACGGCAATGACGATGAACATCAGGATACCATAGAAGCCGGCGCCGACGCCGCCGACAATGACCTCGCCGAGCTGCATGTTGATGATGGGGATCATGCCGCCAAGTGCGGTGAAGCTGTCGTGCATGGCATTGACCGCGCCGCAGGATGCGGCGGTGGTGATGACCGCAAACAGCGCCGACAGAGCGATGCCGAAACGGCTCTCCTTGCCCTCCATGTTGCCGCCGTCGATGCCCAGCGCATGGACCAGCGGATTGCCGGCGGCTTCCGCCCAGTAGCAGACAGCAACGCCGGCGATGAACAGCACACCCATCGCCGACAGAATTGCCCAACCCTGGCGCTGGTTGCCGACCATGCGGCCGAAGACGTTGGTCAGCGCCGCACCGAGGGCGAAGATCGTCACCATCTGGATCAGGTTGGAGATCGCATCGGGATTTTCGAAGGGATGCGCTGCATTGGCGTTGAAGAAGCCGCCGCCATTGGTGCCAAGCATCTTGATGGCGATCTGCGAAGCGACAGGCCCGACCGCGATGGTCTGCTGCGCGCCTTCGAGTGTCGTCGCGTTGACGTAGACACCGAGCGTCTGCGGCATGCCGAGATGGACATAAACCAGCGTCAGGACGATGCAGAACGGCAAAAGCAGATAGAGAGTGCATCGGGTCATATCGACCCAGAAATTGCCGATCGACTTGACCGAATGTCGGGCGAAGCCACGGATCAGCGCGACCGCAATGGCGATGCCGACCGCCGCCGACAGGAAGTTCTGCACGGTCAAGCCGGCCATCTGCACGAGATAGGACATCGTGCTTTCGCCGCCGTAGTTCTGCCAGTTGGTGTTGGTCATGAAACTGGCGGCGGTGTTGAAGGCCAGCCCAGGTTCGACGGCGGTCATGCCGGCCGGATTATAGGGCAGGCCGCCTTGCAGCCGTTGCAGGAAATAGAGCACCAGGAAGCCGGCCAGGTTAAAGAACAGCAGGGCCGCCGCATAGGAGGTCCAGTGCTGCTCCTCGCGCTCGCTGGTCCCGGATATGCGGTAGAGCCCGCGCTCGAGCGGGGCCAGAATTGGCGACAGGAATGTGCGCTCGCCGCTGAAAACGCGATGCATGTAGCCGCCGAGCGGCTTC
>NZ_JAMYUP010000127.1:0-4604 GCF_040323155.1 Mesorhizobium sp. M0060 | reverse complement strand
ACGCTGGCGTTCTAGGGTCAAACTCTACCAACTGGCTGCCGCCAATGGCCGAGATGGATGGTTTGTTGCTGTTCGCCTCGTCCACTGGAACGAGTAAGGTGCGCCAGGAGCGGAAGCTTAGCAGGGGTCACGCCAGCGCCCAGTTAGCGCTACCAAGCAGACCTTCAGCCTGTGCCGGAAGCGGGGCCCGGCTTACCAAGTGGCATATCCAGGAAGCGCGTCCTCTCCTCAGCTAGGCACCGTTTTCGGCTCTACGCTATACCTGCGCGACGAGCCCCTTCCTTAATCGCAGCGAGGGCCAGAGGATTGGTGACGGGATAGGTTCGGATGAAGTTCTCGACGGTGAACCTTGGAAACTCGACGGCAATCCGCCTGGCGATCGACTGCCCCTGCGCCGGCTCTTGAGCAGCGCGTGGCACCGGGCACGGAACATCAGAGTGACGGGAATATCCGGCGGACTTTGGCACAGCGACGACAGACTGTCGGCATAGCGACCGGCGACGAACCGCGCCCGGGCGAGCTGCGCGTAGTACCAACTCGGAGCCTGGGTAATGTGCTGAGAGTTCTGCAAATTCGCTGAGAGGGGGCGGTCATGGCAGGCTGGTGATGTTCAACGTCACCTGATTCCCGCGAAGGAACGCCACCATGACCAAGACTGAAAGTAAACCGCCAGCGCCGCCGTCAAAGACATTCTGCTTTCGGATCCGCAAGGTCTGCACGAAGTGATCCGTACGGTGATGCAGGAGGTGCTCGAGGCCGAGATGGACGAGGCTCTGGGTGCTTCGAAAGGCGAGCGCACACCGGAGCGTCTCGGCTACCGCTCGGGTTATTATGGCCGCACCCTTGTCACCCGTGTCGGCAAGCTGGAGCTGCGGGTTCCGCAGGACCGGGCCGGCCGCTTCTCCACCGAGCTGTTCGAGCGTTACCAGCGTTCGGAGCGGGCCCTGGTGGCCACGCTTGCGGAGATGAATGTGCAGGGCGTTTCGACCCGGAAGGTCAAGGCGATCACGGAAGAGCTGTGCGGCCATGCCTTCTCGGCCTCATCGATCTCGGCCATCAACAAACGCCTAGAGGAGAGCCTGAAAGCGTTTGCCGAGCGCCCGCTTCAAGAGCCTTTTGCCTACCTCATCCTCGATGCCCGCTACGAGAAGGTGCGCGAAGCCGGCATCGTCATGAGCCAAGCGGTGCTGATCGCGGTCGGCATCGACTGGGACGGCCGGCGCCAGATCCTGGCCGTGGAGATGGCCAATATAGCCGGGCGACCGGCAAACAGTGGACCCAACCGATCGGCTTTGCCCACGCGTTGTTCGAAGTCGCGGCAGACGTCTTGAAGCGTGCAGGCGAGCCTGGCGATGCGGGTGCGATTATCGCTGCCATATCAGATACCTCTCTGGATACGATTGTGGGAAAGGTCGACTGGAAGAACTCGACCATCAAAAACGTCGCCAAGACGCCGCTTGTCGGCGGTCAATGGCGCCGCACCCCAAACGGACCCCACGCCTACGACCTTGTCATCACGTCGAACCAGACGGCTCCGGAAATTCCGGCCGGGGCCGATTTCGAGGAACTTACCTATTAGGTCGTCGGCTCATGTTGCACATGGAGATCAAAGGGCTGCGCAAGTCGTTTGGTGCGGTGCGCGTCGCGGACGGAATTGACCTTGGTGTCGGGCGCGGAGAAGCCATTGGGATCATTGGACCCAATGGCGCGGGCAAGACCACCTTTTTCAATCTGATCGCGGGAGACGTGCACGGCGAAGCCGGCACGGTCGTCTTCAAGGGAGACGATGTGACGCGCTGGGGCGCGCGGCGAAGGGCGCGCGCCGGCATGGCGCGCACGTACCAGATCCCGCAGCCATTGAATGGCATGACGGTCTACGAGAACGTGCTGGTCGGTGCGGTCTTTGCCGGCGGCCGCTCTCAAAGCCAGTCCCGCCAGCACTGCGAGGAGATCCTCCGACAGACACACCTGTCGGAACTTGCCAACGATGCGGCAAGCTCGCTCTCGCTGCTGAACCGCAAAAGACTTGAGTTGGCGCGAGCACTGGGTTCGTCGCCCGAACTCCTTCTGCTCGACGAGATCGCGGGTGGACTGACAGACGCCGAGTGTTCCGATCTGGTGAAGACAATCCTCGACATCAATGCGCGCGGCGTGACGGTCATTTGGATCGAGCACGTGGTCCATGCGCTGCTTGAGGTCGTAGGCCGCCTGGTCGTACTCAACGCCGGCTCGGTTCTGAGGGACGGCGAACCCCATCAGGTCATGCGGTCGCCGGACGTGCGCGAAATCTACCTCGGCGTCGAACCGGAACCCGACGGAGCCGCATCATGACGCTGTTGCATGTCGAAGATCTGAACGCCTTCTATGGCGACCTTCAGGCGCTGTTCGGCATTGGACTGGCTGTAGGGGAGGGGGAGTGCATCGCGGTCATCGGTTCAAACGGAGCTGGCAAATCGACACTCCTCAGGTCGTTAGCCGGGCTGCACCGCGGTAAATCAGCCAAACGACTGAACTTCGCGGGCAGGGAGGTCGGCATGTTGGAGGCGAATGAAATCGCCGCGTTCGGCATGACGCTCGTACCGGAGGGACGGCGGCTTTTCTCTTCCCTTACGGTCGAGGAGAACCTGACGATCGGCCGATCGGCTGGCCGCGTCGGATACTGGAACCTTCCGCGCATCTACGAGCTGTTTCCGATGTTGCCGGAGCTTGCGCGGCGTCAGGTGACGAGGCTTTCTGGCGGGCAGCAGCAGATGGTCGCGGTGGGCCGTGCGTTGATGACAAACCCAACACTCCTTCTGTGCGATGAGATTTCACTTGGTCTGGCGCCTGTCGTCGTCAAGGGAATGTACGAAAACTTCAGGCGGGTGCGCGGCCAGGGCACGGCACTGGTCGTTGTCGAGCAGGACATCGGCCAGGCTCTTTCGGTCGCCGACCGCATCTACTGCCTGCGCAGGGGCGCCGTCGCGCTGAGCAGGCGGCCCGCCGAATTCACACGGGATCAAATCGCCGCTGCATACTTCGGCGTGGCGGAGGCATGACATGACCAATCCAGCCGACATCATCGTTCAAGGGATCCTTCTCGGAGGCCTCTATGCCCTTTTCGCGACCGGCCTTTCTCTGGTGTTCGGGGTGATGAGGCTGGTGAATCTGGCCCATGGCGATTTTATCGTCGTCGCAGCATTCGCGGCCTTCTCCGTCGTTTCGGCCGTCCCGATCCACCCTTTCGTGGCGATCGCCGCCGTCGCGCCGTTGATGGCCGGCCTCGGCTATCTCCTCCAGCTTGGCCTGTTCAACCGGCTGCTTGGCAACGATCCGCTTCGTCCGCTGCTGGTGACGTTCGGAGTCTCGGTCGTTGTGCAGAACGCGCTGCTGATGATCTTCTCCGCCGATACGCGCCGCCTTTCTGCCGGCTCGATCGAAACGCAGAGCATCAACGTCGGCGCAGCTTCGGTTGGCGTGTATCCAGTTGTCGTGTTGTCGACAGCGTTGGCCGTGACGATGGCACTGCAGTGGATCTTCTATTCAACTGCCCTTGGGCAAAGGCTTCGCGCGACATCCGACGATTCCGAGATCGTCGGCCTGGTCGGGATCAATCACCTGCGGGTCTTTGCGATTGGCAGCGCCATCGCATTCGCGGTGATCGGCGTCGCGGGCGTTCTGATGGCCGTGCGAGGCAACTTCGATCCTTTCATGGGCCCCGCCCGCCTCCTCGTGGCCTTCGAAGCCGTCATCATCGGCGGTCTCGGCAATTTTTGGGGCACTCTCGCCGGGGGTCTTGTGATCGGGCTTGCCCAGTCGATCGGCGCGGCCGTCGATCCAGCCTACCAAACGATAGCCGGTCATATCGTCTTTTTCGCCGTCTTGTTGCTTAGGCCGAACGGCCTCTTCCCGAAGGTAGCGCACCAATGAACGAGACAAGCGGAGCGCTGCAAGCAAGCCGCTCACAGATCGACGCCCATCCCGCCGGCAGTTCCGAACTGCAGGTCACGGTGCGCACGACGTTGGGAATCGTTTGTTTGTGCACGCTCCTCGCGTCCGCGCCTTGGATGCTCGATTTGGCGGCCTTGCGTTTCACCACCGATTTCCTCGTTTACCTATCCCTCGCGGCAATATGGAACCTGCTCGCCGGCTACGGCGGGATGATATCCGTCGGACAACAGGCCTATATCGGTATCGGCGGATATGCGTTCTTCGCCTCACTTGTATTCTTCGGTCTGCCATTGCCCGCTTCGATCCTCATCGCCATGGCTTCGTCCGCCGCCGCGGCGCTTGTGTTTGCGCCGCTGCTCCTTCGCCTGAAGGGACCGCATTTTGCCATCGGGGACATGGGTCATGGCCGAACTGTGCCTGCTCGCGGTCGCCAATATGCCATACCTTGGAGGCGGTTCCGGAATGAGCCTTCCGGCGAGCGTCGCCAGACAGATCGCGGCAGACCGGGCCGGTCGCGAAGCGGTGATCTTCTTCTGCGCGCTTCTGCTGGCCTTCTCGTCGATTGCCGGCTCGGCAGCCATTTGAGCCGGAGCGAGAAGATGTAAATCGCGATCAACCCAAACCAGAAGGTCGGGATCGACAACGCTACCATTGCGCCGACTGTCGCCGCGTAG
>NZ_JAMYUP010000126.1:0-4633 GCF_040323155.1 Mesorhizobium sp. M0060 | reverse complement strand
CCTCTGGTTCTATTCGTTGTAATGAGTCGGGGTCCCCCTCTATATTCAGTTTAGTCCCCTTCTTCTTCGCCCCCTCCTCTTTCGCGCCTTCCTCCCGCCCCCCCCCCCCCCACTTCCTGTTGCCGGACTCCAGCTTAGCGAAGGGTGAAATTACATTCATGAACCCCACCATCAAAGTCGTCCGATGCGCCGAGCCCGGTAGGCTGATGTTCGAGGAGCAGCAGGCACCAGGCACTCCGCCGGAAGGCTGGGGCACTGATCAATGTCGCCTATGTCGGGATATGCAGAACCGACTACCACATCTTCCAGGGCAGGCATCCTTACCTCGCTTACCGTCGGTCGAGGAAAGGAGGATCGCCCCATAACTCAGCCGCTATGAACTTGAGGTTACCGGAGCGCATTCCCATGTTCTCTGCACCAAGCGAGTACGGCAAATCTACGAAAGACTGCGAGAGGGGCAGGTTTTCGACTACCCTATTGCCTTCGTCATCCCTGCCTACGCTGTAATTCAGGATCTGAAAAAAACGCGATTGGCCAGGATGGACAACAAATTCGCCAGGCGTCGCGATAGTGGTGGAGCCTCCGTAATTCGATATCGCATTGGAATCACGTTCATAAGGATGACCAAGGCCAAGCGGAACTCCCCCGAGCCTCTGTCCCAATTGCAGAACAATCATCTTTGCCGTCACAGCTCCGACGTTTCGAATCCCGAGCCGAATTTGAATGCCAGCGGTGGCGGCTTCACCTCCTGACCGGCTGATCGAGCGGCGAGAGAATTCAGTCTCGAGTTCAATATCAGGCGTGGCAGTTCGACGAAAGCATCCTCGATGTCGAAGTGCTCCATCGCGTAGCTGCTCGAAGCCGACCGCTTGAAATACTGCTTCGTCATGTTGCACATGTGGGGACGGCGTTTGGAGCGAGGTGTGTCAATCACGAGATACCCCGCCGTCTTGTCGCTGACAGAACCGAAGCCGTTGACCCTAATGCCGTCGTTCTTTGGCTGAAGCAGATCTCCAACCGCAGAGCTGACGGCACTAAGGGCTGCTTCCCAATTCGGGACCGGATCTAGCGCCAGCGCAGAATCGACACCATTGAATTCGCCCTGCAGTCTACGCCGACGACAATAAGCCCCCAGCCGAGTTGCTGAAGGCAGACATGGCCTTTGCGAGTGAACGGCGCCCGTCCTTTGTCAGCTTTCCTTCGTCGTTGAAGAGCGCGCCCGGCTTTCCTACGGCCGAACCCTTGAAGTCGAGCTGCAGCGTCCATCGCAACACCCACTATCGACGACGCCTTCTTCTACTATCGACGGCATGCGGCATAGCAGAAAACCACGAGTCTGGGGTCCAAAGGCAATGATCGGAAAAATGCAGTCTTGTTCTTGATGGGTCTCGGCGGGAGAGAGCCAATGAAATAGTAATTGGACTGTCTGATTGTATTGTTTAAGTATCGATAAGAGGTGATTATCGATAGTGAGAAGGCCGCCAGAGAAAATCCCCTGCAAGTCAACCTAACATCCAGATAGCTTGACTATGGCGAATCAACTATCATGAAACCAATGGCTTACGACATCAGCGACTTGTCCCTGAAGACCCTGATCGGGCCGGTTTCCCGCGCGACCGAGGTTTTGGTCCGCCTCGACGAGCGGGTCGCTCGCTCACCGGTCCGCGACGGTTTTGTCGAACGCCAGCATTTTGCTGACGCGGCCGCTGCCCCTCTCGTGCACCTCGAGGACCTTGTCCTGCACGACGCCCATATGGACATTCGCACACCGACCCACGAACTCACCCGCGCACATGCGGTGCCGCCGGCGGATTTTTGCGCAGAAGCCGGACTGGGCGCTCAGCCGCGACGGTTTTTTGGCGCTGACCGGCCGCGGCGGCGCGATGCCGGCATCGGGGCCAAAAAGCCGGGACGGGGAGGGCGCCGACCCCGTTGAAGCCGGCGGTCGGGATGACGCTGAGGACGACCTGCTGGCCGAAGAATTTGCCGAGATCGATGCCGTCCTGGCGCGCTCGTCAAAGATTCTCGGCGGCGCCGACGTACCTGGTCGAAAGGAGGAAACGTCACAACATGACCGGCCGGAGCCGCAAAACGGCCTGATCTACGATCTCGACTGGAATGAAGAAGAACGCCTCGCGGAATGGCAGGACTTATTCTGGCAGGACATCGAGGTGCTGCAGCATGCCGCTTGGCTCGGGCCTCTGCTGATTGCCGCGCTGCTGCGGCAGGAAGGTCTTGCCGCCAACCATCTCGCCTGCCTGCATCTCGGCGCCAAAAACATTCCGCGCGAGCGGCGGCGAGCGCGCAATCGGTCCGACCGGTTGCTGGCCTGCCTCGATGCTATCCACGACGCCGCGCTGGTCGGCCTGAAGGAACACGATCGGCTGGTGCTGGCAAAAAGCCAGATGGAGCGAAAACTCCGCGACCGCCGCGCCAGCTCCAAACTGTCCGACGTGGTCGAACTCGTGCTGTCACGGCCACTCGTCTCGGCAGGCATGATCCAGGAGCGGCTAAAGGTGACAAAACAGGGGGCGCTCAATCTGGTCGGCGAGCTCGGGCTGCGCGAGATGACGGGCAGGGGAAGGTTTCGCGCGTGGGGAATTGTCTAGGCGCTCAGTCCACCGAGTGACGGACGCGGATTCCGGCTTCACAATCTCATTGGTGCAGTTGCGGCCTGCTGTGCGGCTGAATGGGGCATTAGCTGGAAGGGTAGTGCTTACAGAAAGCAGTGTGTTCGGTTTATGTAGGGTCAACGATGAGTCGGAACACGGAGGCGAACATGCGGGCGGCGACGTCAACGCGCGCTACGGTGTCGATCCCGGCTTCAGCTTTTACACCCATGTCTCCGACCAGCATGGACCCTATCACGTCAAGGTCATCTCGGCAGCGACACACGAGGCGCCCTACGTTCTCGACGGCCTGCTGCATCACGTTAGCAATCTCTCGATTGCTGAACATTTTACTGATACCGGCGGCGCGACCGATCATGTGTTCGCGCTCTGCGCCATGCTCGGTTTCCGCTTCTGCCCCAGATTGGGCGACTTTCCCGATCGCCGGCTGATCCCAATCGAACATCCCGCTGTCTATCCAAAGATCGCGCCGCTTCGCATCCGTGCCGACTCATCCGCGAACATTGGGATGAGGTGATGCGCCTGGTCGCCACGCCGCGCCGTCGGTGATGCTGAGGAAGCTCGCCGCCTACGAACGCTAGAACCAAGTGGACATCACCCTCCAGGAGATCGGCAAGATTGAACGGACGCTGTTCATGCTCGATTTGCTGGAACATCCGGCGCTCCGTCACCGCTGCAGGGCCGGGCTGAACAAGAGCGAACAACGCCATGCTCTCACGCAGGCCATCTAGACATTCCGCCAAGGGCGGATTCATCGATTCCAGGTGGCCGCTCCGCAATCTGCCGCAAGAAAACGATTCCCTATGTTCGCCAGGCTCTCCTTTGCATTGATCAGCGGAATCCATATTCCGAGTTCGGCCGGACCAGATCTATCGGCTAGCGGAAGTCCGCAGCGGGGTCGTTCTTTCGCGCTCCTCCATGCGCACGCCGATTAGATGCTGGCCTGCGCCTTGTAGAGGTGGGCATAGGCTCCGTCGGCAACGATCAGGGCTTCATGGGTCCCCTGTTCGGCGATCCCCTGTTCGGTCAGCACCAGGATCCGGTCCGCATTGCGAACGGTCGAAAGCCGATGGGCGATGACGATCGTCGTCCGCCCTTCGGCAAGGTCGAGCAATGCGGCCTGGACGGCCCGCTCACTTTCATTGTCAAGCGCGCTCGTAGCCTCGTCGAAGATCAGGATTGCTGGATCCTTGAGGAACGCCCGGGCGATGGTGAGGCGCTGCTTCTGGCCCCCGGACAGTTTCACACCGCGCTGTCCGATATCCGTGGCGTAGCCATTCGAGAGCGCCATGATGAAATCGTGAGCATTGGCCGCCTTTGCCGCCGCGATGATTTCGACTTCCGACGCATCCGGCCGCCCGTAGCGGGGGTTTTCCGCCACCGTACCGGCGAACAGATAGACGTCCTGCTGCACGACACCGATGCTTTGCCGCAGTGACTTCAAGCTGATGTCGCGGATGTCGGCACCGTCGATCAGGATCGCGCCTTCACTCACCTCGTAAAAGCGCGGGATCAGCGCGCATAAGGTGCTCTTGCCGACGCCGGAGGCGCCGACGAGGGCCACGAACTCGCCGGGAGCAATATCGAAGGACAGTTTTTTGAGAACATGTGGCCCGTCCTCTTCGTAGCGGAAGCCGACATCGCGAAACGCCAGGGCGCCGCACGGGCGGGCGATGTCGGAGGCACCCGACCGATCCACGATCTCCGGCTCCACCTCCAGGATCTCCATCGCCCGACTGAAGCCGGTGTAACCCTCCTGCCAGAGCCGCACGAAATTTGCCAGGCGTTTGACGGGATCGACGAGCACCGCGACGCACAGAAGGAAGGTCAGCATATCCGCAACGCCGAGCTCGGCATTGACGACCCGGACGGCGCCCATGACGATGACGGCGACCGTGATAAGCGTAAGCGCGAATTTCCCCGCACCTTTTGCTGTTGAGTGCTCTGATGCACAAGGTGTCCACCGAAATAGGTGGACACCAAGTGATCGAAGAAGATGAGCA
>NZ_JAMYUP010000125.1:0-5033 GCF_040323155.1 Mesorhizobium sp. M0060 | reverse complement strand
CGGTGCTGGAAAAGAGGTCGTCGAAACGCCAGAGATGCCGAAGCGACTTGAGCGTTCTGTCTGGACCGACGGTCAGGTCCAGCGTCGCTTCGGCAAACACATGTGGATGGGCGTTCGCTGCCGCGGCGGAAGCGAGCAACAGCGCCGCGCCTGATACCATGCCTGTCAGTTGCATTTTTCGCTCACATTTCGTTCGTCGATTCCGCATCAGGCAGGACACCTGCCATTGCAAGCAGGCCGAAATGGGACGGGCCAAAGCCCATACCAACCTTGATCGATCAGGGCTGTGTTGCCTCATTTAAGGAGGCAGCTACCCAAGGTCGCCCTTCAGCGAATGTTTGAGCATGATCACCGCGATACCAGCAAGGATTGCCAGCACTATCATCCAGATAATCTTTTGCCGATCGCTCAATTTCCTGCTCCTGATCGATTCAGAGCATTCTTATCGCGAGTTCCTTGCAAACGCAAAAAGCCCCGCGTCCCGTGCAGATAACACCAGCTGATCCGCCCTAGTCGTCGCGATCGAGCTTGCAATGACCGTGTTCGATGTGATCCGGACCTTGGAACGTCAAATGGACAAGTGCTTGCGATTGCCGACTGTCAATATGCAGAGTTTGGAAACTTGCATTCCGTTTCTGTCCTCGCCGATTGTTTCGGCATCCGTCCGGGCGAAGAAACGCTCCTCGAATGGCGCGCCGTCGACATCGAATAGCTTTATGGAGCAAGGTTGCACGGACTTGCCATTCAAGTGGCTTTTGTCACCGCGATCATGGTTTTGGCCGGGAGGTCGTCACCGGTCGCCTCCCAGTCCTGGAAGGCGCCTACGTCACCGACGGGGGCAAGTGCTGCGTCGCCGGACAACGGAGTCCATCCGCGTCTCCTGGCCGCAGGACGGTTCGTTCGAAGTCAGGTCCATGGGCAAGACAAATACCGTGAAAAGCTTCCAACGCCAGATCGACATTATCGGCACGCACCAGCGGCGATCTCAGGCATATAGCAGCGAGCGCCGGGATAAAGAGGGGCTTCGACATCAGCACACCGCACGGTCAAAAAATGGACCCTCTGGCACGTTAGTCAAGAGTGCCATTTAGCGGGCCCAGCGGCTGCGACGAGATCGACCTGCATCCGACTGTCGGCGGCTGCGCCGTCGCCCCGTAGTATCATTCGCCAGTTATTCTCCGACGCGGTCCGCATTGAAGACCCGCGATAGCCGTCGAACTTGTGTGTCCATCCCTCGGCCCTCGGGAGGCTTCTCCACCAGGGTGGGGATCAAAGGAGCGATGAACGCTGGCCGGCTGGTGCTGGCAGTTACTCGTTTACGCATGGAATCGTGTCTAGGTCGCAGGCATATATCCGCGCTCCACACGTCCCGACGTTGGTTAAGATCGGCAGCCAGACCGGCCAGCCACTCTGTGCGCCAGGCGGATAGAGGTGAGTGTCGATCGCGAATTGCAGAAACGTTGCCAGCGGATAATTGCAAAGTCAGCGCGTCACGCGTACGGATCCATAAGCCCCAGCGCGCTTACATCCATAAGCACCCCAAACCCGATGATCTGCTCCAGCGCAACGTTGCGAGACAATGTGCCCAAGCTTTTGGCCGGTTCGGATTTCATGCGGCTGACCAGGGCGTATCGGTTGTAGACCGCCAAACCGACCATCGCGACGAATAGGCTGATCTTGAACAGGAGAACTCGACCGTAGCTGTTGCGCGGATCGGGGAACGAGCCAAGCACGAGCCAAGTGTTCATGGCACCCGTCAAAAAAATGAGCGCAACCGCCACCATACCAAAGCGGGAGAAGCGCCACAGGACGGTTTCCACGCCTGCGACTTCGGATGGATGCCGCTGTGCTGCCGCGATAAGCAGGCCGAGGGGCAGGAGGCCACCTATCCACGCCCCGGCACTTGCAACATGGAGAGCTTGAGTCAGTGAGCCTAGAAGGCCCAACGCCGCCGCGTGGCCCTGCCAACCCTCGCAGGTCAGTAGCAAGAAAGCCGGCCCGACGATCAATTCGGGCCGCCCCGAGAAACTGATCACCAGGAGCAGGAGAACGAGCGAAAGGCGAACAAACCAAACAGTTCCGAAGTCGCTTTCCATGAGAACGCCGCGCAAGGTGTCAACCATACCCTCGCGTCCGGAGAGCCCGGCCGTAAAGCACAGCAGCCAAATTGCCGCGAAGATTGCGGCCGCAAGTGCGAGGGCAGGATTGATGTTACGGGGTAGAGGCGCAAGCGCGGGAGCCGCGGTTCTGTCTAGCGCATAGAAAGGGAAGAGTGCCGACCCGAATAGAATCATCACTGAGAGGAAGTAGACCCACCGGGCGAAGGCCAGAGTGCCATCAACGTCCATTTCTACGGTCTGACTTCAAATTTGAAATTGCCCTTCACCTTGTGCCCGTCTGCTGACAGCACGTGCCAATCAACTTGATAAACACCCGGCGCAAGGGACCTTGATACAGGTGCCACCATGTCCTTATCGCGCACCGCGATCTCCGTGGTGATCTTCGCACCATCCGGCCCCGACAGATCGATGCCCGAGAATCGAGCCTCAATGGATTCGCTAAACCGCAGTCCAATCTCGGTGGGCGGAGCGGCAATGGTGCTATTGATCTCTGGAGTAGCCTCGACCAATCGAGCATGCGCAAGCGCCTGGCCCGATAATGGCACGCTCCACAGCGCAAGTGTGGCGATCATTCCGATAGTCCGATTCAACGCGAACTCCTCCCGCGGCGACGGTCATCAAAGACTATGCACTTTCTGACGAGTATACGAATTTGTTGGTGTTGCAGGGCCGCCACCGTTCGAGCTGTCACGAAATTTTCCATTTGCCGGAAAAGTGATGGGAGATCAGGCCAACACGCTACCGACCGCCGAGACTCTCGATTGAAGGTCACGGACGCCGCAAGCGTTTGTAATTATCAGGACAAGCGCGGGCGAAACAAGCGTTTGCGCCCGCGTGACTCCATTTCAGCTACTTAACCGGGATCATGAGATGTGCGTATGGAGTGCCCGGCCACATCACATAGGGCTTGGATGTGTCAGGCTTGGGGTCCGTCGGATAGCCCTGCATCATGTCCATTGCGTTGACGATCATCACATGCGGGCCGGTCTCTATCCAATTGTTGCCTTCCTCGGGCTTCGTCGCATAGGGATCGGTGTTGCTGCCATCGGTACCGCCGGACAGCATGTACATGAAGCCGACCTTGCCCTTGGGCGGCTCCTTCTTTTCCATCCATGCCATCGCCCATTCCATCGCGTTGGCATCGCCGCACATTGGGTCCGGGCCGGGCGTGGACGGGCTGTCCGGCATGCACCAGAAGCCGTTCTTGCCCTCGCGCAAGGTGCGCATGGCGCCCTTTTCATCCGCGGCGTAGACCGCAGCGCCGCTTGCCACGGCAGGGGGTGCAGCAGATTCAGCGCTCTTGATCATCGCAGCGTCGTCGGCGGCTGCGCCTTGCATCGTAACCAAACTGCCTGCCGCCAAAAGGGCAGCGACCGTCAGAAGCCGTTTCATGGCCGTTCTCCGGTTTGAGTTGATCTTGTGCATGATGTCCGACGCACGGCTTTCCAGAGCCGTTTGTCGGTGATTAAGCAGTAGCAGATTACATGCCTCCGGACAATTTACGTTTTAGCGCTGTCTAATGTCTTTGCAGGGGGCGTGCTATTAAACGGGGGCCTTCAAATCGGTCACGAAACTCCTGAGGGTTCACTAACCAAGATGGTGCTGTTCAGCGAGTGGCCAAATTTGCGCGGTTTCCCAGCAACCTTGCTTGCGTCGTCAAATCGCCACCTGCCCTAACCCTAGATTAGTTTCCGTCCACAAACGCCAACATATTGATATTATTGCGTGAATCGGAACTTTGCGCAGGCAAGGCCCGGCGGTTTCAGGTACACTTTGGTCTCATGCCACTGATTCCAAAGCACAATCTGCCACCGCCGGAGCCGACAATGCGCCAAGAACGCACCGTCCAAGATGGGGTATTCGGCTTGCGCCCCATCTTGGCGGAGCGGCATGGAGGTGCTGCGCTTCGAGCTGATGGTAGAACGTGGTCTGTCCGAAACAGCCACAAGCATCAGGAAAGGAAGCGCAGCATGAAACATTATGCAGGATTGGACGTGTCGGTGAAAGAGACGGCAGTGTGCATCGTCGACGAAACAGGCACGGTTTGCCGCGAGATGAAAGTTCCCAGCCATCCGGAGGATCTTGCGCGGGTGCTCAAGGATCCTGCCTGGAACTTTGAGCGGATCGGTCTTGAAGCCGGGCCCTTATCGCAATGGCTGTTCGAGGGTCTTGCCAAAGCCGGCCTGCCGTTGATCTGCATCGAGACGCGTCACACCAAGGCATTCCTGAAGGCGCAGGTGAACAAGACCGACCGCAATGACGCGCGCGGCATCGCACAGATGATGCGGGTCAACCTGTTCCGCCCGGTGCATGTGAAGACCCTGACGAGCCAGAAGCGTCGGGCGTTGCTGACGGCGCGCAAGCTGCTGCAGGAAAAGGCGATTGCCATCGAGAACGACATCCGCGGGCTGCTGCGCAACTTCGGGCTCAAGGTCGGCGTCGTCGGTACGGTCAAATTCGAGCAACGCATCCACGAACTGGTTGAAGGCATGCCTGATCTGGCCGAAATCGTCGAACCGCTTCTCGACGCTCGCGGCAAGCTGCGCCAGCGCTTTGCCACCCTTCACCGCAAAATTCTGGCGATCGTCCGGGATGATGAAGTTTGCCGCCGACTGATGACGACACCAGGTGTAGGCCCGGTCGTGGCTCTGGCCTATACCACCACCATCGACATTCCGGCCCGCTTCCGCAATTCGAAAGCGGTCGGACCGGTTTTGGGTCTGACACCTGTGCTCCATGAGTCGGGCGAAAGCCGCCGGGTCGGCCGGATCTCGTTATGCGGTGACGATATGATGCGAACGCTGCTCTACGAAGCCGCGCAGGTCCTACTGACGCGCGTGACGAAGTGGTCCTGGGTGAAGGCCTGGGCGATGAACGTCGCCAAGCGGCGTGGTCGGCAGAGGGCCATCGTTG
>NZ_JAMYUP010000124.1:0-5081 GCF_040323155.1 Mesorhizobium sp. M0060 | reverse complement strand
AGATCGTCGCTCGCTTCGGCGACGAGGCGACCCTGGTTCGTGTTGCCCACGAACTGGAGCAGGCCATTCCCTGGTCTACAAGGCGGCCACCGGTGTTTGCGGGAGAAATTGGAGAATCGGCGAAACAGCGATGAAAAGCGACCGGTCCAAGCTGGTCGGAGCATCCTACAAACCACGAGTGCGCGGGGGCTAACTCGCTTCATATGCCATCGCAAAATGGTTTCGCCATAAAAGATCGGCTGAGTGACCGCGGCCGATGTCGTGGTGTTCGTATGAGCACCGTTCATCCAATTCAGGGCATGCTATGAATTTCGGACCTCCATACTTGTAACGGGCGCAGCAAGTGGCATTGGCGCCGCCTTTGTTAGACGCATCGCCGCCCCTGGTGTTCGCCTCATGTTACATACGCGCGGCAACCTTGAAGGACTTAACGCTGTAGCGAGCGCGGCACGAAGCCAAGGCGCCGAAGTCGCTATAGAACTGGGTGACCTTGCCGACCCCTCAGTACCGGTCGGGCTGGTCCAGAAGGCGAGAGCCATTTTCGGAAGAGTCGACCAGTTAGTTTCGAACGCAGGCAAAGCGCAAAGCGCAACATTCGATTCGCTCGAATCTCATGAGCTGCAATCTGCTTTCGCATCAATGCCGGTCGCCTTTTTCCACCTTGCAAAAACAGCTCTACCGGACCTGTGCACATCGCCGCAGGGTCGTATCGTTGCCGTTAGCTCTTTTGTCGCTCACTCCTTCGGTAAGAACAATGTGCATTTTCCCGCCACCAGCGCTGCGAAGGCTGCGCTCGAAGCCCTTGCCAAATCCTTGGCGGTCCAACTCGCGCCCGCTGGGGTTACCGTGAACTGCGTGGTGCCGGGCTTTGTCCGAAAGGACCCGTGCCGGCATGCTGCAACGTCGACCGTCGCCTGGGAAAGCGCGCGCGCCGCCTCACCGAACGGCCGTCTGGGGGAGCCCCAAGATATCGCGGAACTCGTTGCCTTTCTGCTATCGCGCGCCGCGCGGCACATTACCGGCCAGGCGATACACATTGATGGCGGGCTGCTCCTGCCCTAGAGCGGCGGACTTTCATGTGAGTCCATACCCTGCGGCTGCGAAGTAATTTCTGCATTCTGTTGGAGAGAAGAGATTGCAGATATCGCCAATGGCCTGCCACAGGGCGTCGATGGTTCTGATGGCCTTTGCGCGCAGGTGCGCCTTGAGCTTGGCGAATGCCATTTCGATGGGATTGAGATCTGGGCTGTAGGGCGGCAGGAAGAGCAGCCATGCGCCTCTGGCCCGGATCGCTGCCTCGGCGGCCGGGCTCTTGTGGGCAGCGAGATTGTCGAGGATGACGACATCGCCCTTTGCCAGCGTCGGAGCGAGCTGCGTTTCGACATAGGTTTCGAAGATGCGCCGGTTCATCGGCGCGTCGATAACAAAAGGGGCCGTGAGCCCATGACAGCGCAACCCGGCGATGAAGGTCTGCGTCTTCCAATGCCCGAACGGTGCCTTTGAGCGCAGCCGTTGGCCCTTTAGGCAGCGGCCGCGCAGACGTGTCATCTTCGTAGTGGTTCCGGTTTCGTCGATGAACACCAGCCGATGTGGCTCAAGCTGCATCCGCGGCTGGCGCCTGGTCTGCCACTCCTGCCGCGCCTTGCTGACGTCGGGACGATCTTGCTCGCTGGCCAGCAGCGTTTTTTTTGAAGCGATAGCCATTCCTGATGAGCCAGCGCGAGATCGGGGCAGGAGCGACCTGGACGCCGGCAGCAGTAACCAGCTCGGCGGCAAGCTCCGGCATAGTGATGTCATCCTTCTCGGCCACACGGCCAAGCAGGAACGCACGATGCGGGTCGAGCTTGGAATGGCGGCGGCCACCGCTGGCCTTGGGCGCCAGGCTCTCGGTCTTTCGATAGTTCCTCATCAGGATCACGACAAACGAAACCGACACCCCAAAATGTGCCGCCGCCGCACGCCGCGAGTGGCCAGCCTCGACAAACCGCACAACACGTTCACGCAAATCGAGCGAATAGGGCTTGGGCATGGCAAATCACCTCCTACAGGAAGTGAATCTGGAGGGTTCTGTGTGGTCGCGGGCGCGATGGTACGGGCTCGCACGGGTCGCGACTACATTGAAGCCTGATTGAACTGAACCGCGGGATGGCGGGCGGGGCTATGGGGATTTAGGGCTCGACAGTGTGTCCGAGGCGCCGGAGCGGGCTCGCCGATCGCTCTTGGGCAGTCGCCCGTCGTCGCGATGCAGGACCATCTGCGACGCGAGAGACGGCGCCATTGGGTCGTTGACGCTGAGGTGCAGCGTTGCTGGCGACAGCCAGGCTGCGACTTTGACTAGCGGCGCGCAAAGGCCCTTCGGCGACTGTAGCAGACGCCGGGATGGACGGTGCGAGCGTGTCGGTGCGCAGCGTGTCATGAGGTGTCTGGCCAGGTCGGGGCCTTGCGCGGGATCGGGCCGAGCGAGGCCATGGCGCCGCCGCAGCCCGGACAGATGTTCAGGGAGCGCCCTGTGAGACAGCGGTAACGCTGGCGATAGTCGGCGGTCGGGTCCGGCGTCAGCGGCGTGGGCGCCGCCAGAAGAAGACGGCACTGGGCGAGCTTGGCGACGCGGTGGCCGTTGGCGAGGAGGCCGTAATGGCGGATGCGATGGAATCCGTCTGGAAGAGCGTGCAGCAGGAAGCGCCGGATGAACTCGTCGGCGCTTAAGGTCATGAGCTTGTGCTTGGACTTGTCGTGGTGGCGATAGTCCTTCCAGCGGAAGCTGACCTTTCCCTGGTCCAGGCTCACGAGGCGGCTGTTGGCGATGGCGACGCGATGGGTGTAGCGGCCCAGATAGGCGAGGACCTGTTCGGGACCGCCGAACGGGGGCTTGGCGTAGACGACCCATTCGATCCGCTTCAGTCCAGTCAGTTGGGCGCAGAAAGTGGCAGGGTCGGCCAGGCTGGCGAGATCGCTGAAGAAGCGAAGCTGGCCGGCGTCGAAGGCGTCCTGCAGGCGCCCCAGGAATAGCCGCCTGAACAGGCGCGACAGAACCCGCACGGGCAGGAAAAATCCCGGCCGGCAGGCGATCCATCGCTGGTCCCCGGCCTTCGCCGTGGCAGGCTCGAGCGACAGGCCGCCGCCCGGCACGAGGCAGTGGACATGCGGATGATGGTGGAGATTTTGACCCCAAGTATGAAGCACGGCGACCATGCCGATCTCGGCGCCCAGATGCCTGGGATCGGCCGCCGCCACCCTCAAGGCTTCGGATGCGGCCTTGAACAGGATCGTATAGACCGCCGCCTTGTTCTGGAAGGCGATCTCAGCGATCTGGGCCGGGACGGTGAAGACCACGTGGAAGTATGGGACCGGCAGCAGCTCAGCCTGCCGCTCGGCCAGCCACTGGGCGCGGGCTAGGCCCTGGCACTCACATGGGCGGACTCGGGTCAACCGGATTGTGTACGGCTTACGGCTTCATGGATTATCTCCTGGAGTTGCTACGGATCCGAGGTTGAGCCTGTTTCCAATACGAGCATTTCTGGCTCGGTTGAAACTCACATACGGTCGCCGCCCCAGGGCGGCTGCACCCTTATCCCGCATACGGCGGCTAGGCTCAGGAGGACGTGACCATTCTTAGGGGCGGTTGTTGAGACCATATGCCAGGCCGGTTCGTCCACCTGGATCCGCCGGGGCTGATCAGGCCCCGTCAGATGGCGAAAGAGGTTTGGTTGGCTTCAGATCAGGTCGGCTTTATGATGGCGCCCTCCATCACCACTCCGGCGGTCGCATACTGCCACAGTGCGACCAGCAGTTTACGTGCCAAGGCGACGATTAGCGGCTTACGCAGCCGCCCACCGTTGCGCTCGACCCGCTGTTTGAACCACTGGCTGAGGGCCGAGTCTGGTTGGTGTCGCAGCCACAGCCAGGCCATCTGCACCATCGTTCCTCTCAGCCGCGGATTGCCCGCTTTTGAGACGCCTTGCTCATGATCGACAGAACCGCTCTGCCAGGGCGTTGGCGCAAGCCCGGCATAGGCCGCAAGCTGCCTTCGATTGTCGAAATGACGATAAAGACCTTCAGACCAGAGTACGTTGGCGAACTCAGCGCCCACCCCCTTCAGCTGCAGCAGTCTCACCACCGGCGCCGGGTCGTTCGCCTTGGCCCGATCCAACAGCAGATCGTCGCGCGCCGCCTCGACCTTTTGCAACTGCTCCAGGATCAGCTCAAGCCGGTCGAGCTCACGCACAACCTGTGCCTTCAGGTGGAAAGGTAAGGCGCGACCATCACCCGTTTGCAGATCCTTGAGCCTGGCGCGTCGGTCGCGACGCAGCGGCTCATAGTCACCGACGCCCTGGGCGAACAGCAGCCCCTTGATCCGGTTGACGTGCTCCACCCGCTCGGCTATCAGCGTCTTGCGCTCCCGGCAGAGTCGGCGGCGATCCTCTTCCTCGGGGGTCGGCGGCCTGACCATGGAGCAGACCCGCGGCTCGCCACGCTTGTAGGCCAGCAAGGTCCGTACCAGGGTCTCGCCGTCGATCTTATCGGTCTTCGCCCGTCGGCGCCGCCGTGACACCAGGATCGAGGCGGCGTCGACCACGTGGCTCTCGATCGCTTCGCCCTGAAGCACCCGATGGATTCAGAAGCCGTCTAGTCCAGCTTCCTGAATGACAATAATCCGGAAGCGCTCGCCGGTTCGTGCCCGAGCCTTTTCCTGGAGCGTCGCAAACAGCTCCAGGAGTCCCGCAACGTGCCCGCCCCGCAGAGAATGCTTGGACATCTTCTCCCCGCCACCCGGCGACAGTGAAGTGATCAGCCAACTTGATCGAGACAGTTCCATCGAAACAAAGATCGCGCCAAGATCAATGCGGATAGCGGCCGGTTCCGGCCGATTTGCAACCTGTTGCATTGTCGTCTCCAGAATGAGTGGGTTTAGCAACGCCATTCTGCCGACGGCAGGTCGCTATCCACCAGCCCATAGGATCTTGGGGCAGTGACGGTGGCGGCAGGAGTTATAGGCTTGCCGCACGAGACCGCAGTCGGCGCAGTGTTCGGCGTGACCGCCCAGGGCCGCGGTCCGGCACGCCTCCACCGCGGCCATAACC
>NZ_JAMYUP010000123.1:0-5150 GCF_040323155.1 Mesorhizobium sp. M0060 | reverse complement strand
TCGAATGGCTGCATCAACAGGCCGGACAGAAGACTGCACCCGACCAACGCGCCATAATGTCGAATTACCTCTTGCATCGCGGGAGCCATCCACAGAAGACATCGCAAGCGAGGACTCCGGAGGTCGCGGTTGCGCCCTCAAGCCCCGCCTGGTCGACCAGATAGAAGATCGCATTGGCCTCGCCGCCCGGCATCGTCTCGCTGAACTGGATGCGGCTGTTGGGCTGGATCAGACCGAGCAGGGTCTCCGCCACACCTCGACGCCGAGGTCGCGCAGATCGTGGCCGTTGCCGCGCCGCGCCGATTTTCTGGAGTGATAAGCCGCGCCCGACGCGGCGAATTCGTAACCCTACTCGGCGGCCGTCTCCGATGGCGCCTCTGCCGGCCCCGAAGGCTCGGCCTCGGCACGCGGCTTGCGCCGTGAAAACAGCGACCTGAGCGTGACGTAGAACACCGGCGTCAGGAACAGGCCGACGAAGGTGACGCCGAGCATGCCGGAGAATACCGCGGTGCCGAGCGACTGGCGCATTTCTGCGCCCGGACCCGTTGCGATCATCAGCGGCACGACGCCGAGGATGAACGAGAAGGCGGTCATCAGGATCGGCCGCAGCCTGAGCCGGCAGGCTTCGACGGCAGCCTCGGCGGCCGACAGCCCGCGTTCCTGCGCCTGCCGCGCGAATTCGACGATCAGGATCGCGTTCTTGGCGGCAAGCCCGATTAGCACGATGAGGCCGATCTGCACGAGGATGTTGTTGTCCAGCCCTCGGAACGACACGCCGAGCAACGCCGCGAGCACGCCGAGCGGCACCACCAGCACAATGGCGAACGGCAGCACCCAGCTTTCATATTGCGCCGCCAGCGCCAGGAACACGAACAGCACCGACAGTCCGAAGATATAGACAGCGGCATTGCCGGTGTTGCGCTCCTGATAGGCGAGCTCGGTCCATTCATAGGAGGTACCGGCCGGCAGCGTCTTTGCCGTGATCCCTTCCATCAATGCCAGCGCGTCGCCCGTGGAAACGCCGGGCGCGGCGTTGCCCTGCAGCGGCACCGAAACGTACATGTTGTAGCGCTGGACCAGCGCCGGGCCGGTGACGTCGCGGATCTCGACCAACGTGCCGAGCGGAACCAGCGCGCCGGTCGCCGAGCGCACCTTCAGTTTCAAGATGTCGGCGCGATCGAGACGGAACGCCTGGTCGGCCTGCGCCCGCACCTGGTAGACGCGCCCGAAAGCGTTGAAGTCGTTGACGTAGGCGGTGCCCAAATTGATCGACAGCGTCTCGAAGATGTTGGGGATCGGCACGTTCAGGATGCGCGCCTTGTCGCGATCGATCGCCAGGAAGAATTGCGGGCTCGACGCGGAGAAGGTGGTGAACACGCCCGTCAGCCCCGGCGTCTTGTTGGCCTTGCCGGCGATTTCGTAGGCAAGCGCCAGGATCTGCCGCATGTCGGCGCTGTTGCGCTCCTGGATCTGCAGCTTGAAGCCGCCGGCATTGCCGACGCCGCGGATCGGCGGCGGCGGCAGTGCGATAATGAAGGCTTCCTTGATGCTTTGCAGGCTGCCGAACAGATTGCCGATGACCTGGGTCGCCGACTGGCCGGCTTTCAGTCGCTCGTCAAACGGCTTGAACCTGGCGAAGATCACGCCCGCGTTGCTGGCGTTGGTGAAGGTCGCGCCGGAGAAGCCGGCGAAGGCGACTGCGTAGTCGACGCCTGGCGTTTTCTGGATGATCTGCGACGCCTGCTGGATGACGGCATCGGTCCTCGACAGCGAAGCGCCGTCCGGCAACTGGACGACGACGATCGCATAGCCCTGGTCAAGAGACGGAATGAAACCGCGCGGCACCGCCTGCACCATGTAGACCGTGGCGTAGATGAGGGCCGCGAAAACGGCCAGCATGGCGGCGATCGTTATCCACGAGCCGACCAGCACGCGGATGATGCTCGAATACCAATGGGCGACCCTCTCGAAGCCGCGATTGAAGCCGTCGGCGAGCGCCCGTCCGAACCGCGCCAGGAAAAAGCGCGGCGGCGCCGCCGCGGCGTGATGCGGCTTGAACAGCAGTGCGGCCAGCGCCGGCGAAAGCGTCAGCGAATTGAATGCCGAGATCGCCGTCGACACCGCGATGGTGATCGCAAACTGCAGATAGAACTGCCCAGAAATGCCGGGGATGAAGGCTGTCGGTACGAACACGGCTATCAGCACCAGCGAGATCGCGATGACGGCCGTTCCGACTTCGTCCATGGTCAGGTGCGACGCCGGATTGGGCGCCAGCCCTCTGGCGATATTGCGCTCGACGTTTTCGACCACGACGATCGCATCGTCGACGACGATGCCGATCGCCAGAACTAGGCCGAACAGCGTCAGCATGTTGAGCGAGAAGCCGGCGGCGTAAAGCACCGCCAGCGTGCCGATCAGCGACACGGGGATCGCCACGATCGGCACGATCGCCATGCGCCACGATTGCAGGAAGACGATGATGACGATGATGACCAGCAGCATCGCCTCGAGGATCGTCTTGTAGACCTCCTGGATCGACTCGGCGACGAACTCGGTCGGATTGTAGACGATGTCGTAGCTCAACCCCTTCGGGAAGTCGCGGGAAAGCTCCTTCATCTTGTCCTGGATCTCCGCGGCTGCGGCGAGCGCATTGGTGCCCGGCCGCTGGAAGATGGCGAGCGCCACCGCCGGTTTGCCGTTGAGATAGGAGTTGGTGACGTAATCCTTGGCGCCGAGCTCGATGCGCGCCACGTCCTGCAGCGAGATCAGGCGGCCGTCGTCGGTCGATTTGACGATCACGTATCGGAAGTCGCGTGCGTCGTTGAAGCGGCCTTGCGTGGTGACCGTGTACTGGAACGCCGTGCCGGTGCTGGTCGGCGGCGCGCCGATCGAGCCGCCCGACACCTGGACGTTCTGGTCACGCAGCGCCTGCACCACATCGCCCGAGGTCATCCCCAGGGCGGACAGTTTTTCCGGATCGAGCCAGATGCGCAGCGAATATTCGCGTTCGCCGAAGATGATGAGGTCGCCGACGCCGTCTAGTCTGAGCAGTATGTCGCGCACCCGCGAGCGGGCGTAGTTCGAGACGTAGAGCTGGTCGTAGGTGTTGTCGGGCGACAGCATGTGCACGACCATCATCAGGTCGGGCGAGCTCTTGGTGGTGGTGATGCCGAGGCGGCGGACATCTTCGGGCAGGCGCGGCTCGGCGACCGACACGCGGTTCTGCACCAGCACCTGCGCCTGGTCGAGATCGGTGCCCAGCTTGAAGGTGATGGTCAGCGCCATCGCCCCGTCGCCCGACGAATAGGACGACATGTAGAGCATGCCCTCGACGCCGTTGATCTCCTGCTCGATCGGCGTTGCCACCGTCGCTGCGACCGTCTCGGCGTCGGCGCCCGGATACTGCGCGCGAACGACGATGGTCGGCGGCGCGATCTCGGGATATTGCGCGACCGGCAGCTGGGTATAAGCAATCCCGCCGAGGATCAGCAGGACGATCGAAACGACCGATGCGAAGATCGGACGGTCGACGAAGAAATGTGCGAACCTCATTGCTGCAACTCGGCGGTCTCGGCCTTGGGCGGCAACGTCACCATCTCGACCTTCACCTTCGTGCCGGGCCTGGCGTGCATCAGCCCGTTGACGATGATCGTCTCGTCGCCGGTCAGGCCCTGGCGGATCACCCGGTAGCCGTCGAGAAGCGGGCCGGTGCGCACGGGCTTCGCCGACACCATCCCGGCCTCATCCACCAGGAACACGATGCGGCGATCCTGATCGGCGCCGATCGCCTCGTCGGGCACCAGCACGCCGCTATGCGGCAGCGACCCCGGCACGTTGATGCGCCCGAACATGCCTGGCTGGAGAATGCCGTCGGCGTTGGGAAACCTTGCACGCACCCGCATGGTGCCGGTCGCGTTGTCGATCCGGTTCTCGGCAAAATCGAGCTTGCCTTTGAATACCGCCTCCGCGCGGTCGGCGACGCGAACCACCACCTCGAGCCCGCCGGCGCCTTCCTGCATGCTGCCGCCGCGCTCCTTCGCGTCGCGGGCATAGCTGAAATACAGGCGCTCATCGACGTCGAAATAGAAGTCGATCGGATCGCGCGTAACGATGGTCGTCAGCAAGGTGGAATCCGGCTGCACGAGGTTGCCGACCGACACCAGCCGGCGGTCGATGCGGCCGGACAAGGGCGCCTTGATCTCGGTGAATTCCATGTTCAGGCTGGCCGTCGTCAGCGCAGCCGTCGCGCCCTGCATCTGCGCCTGCGCCGAAAGGTATTCCCGCCGGCGGTCGTCGAGCGTCGCGGTTGAGATATTGCCGGTCTTGGCGAGTTCGTCGGCGCGATCCAGCTGCATCGTGGAGAATCCGAGCAGACTCTTGGCGACGTCCACTTGCGATTTGGCGGCATCATAAGCCGCCTGGTACGGACGCTGGTCGATGGTGAAGAGCAGGTCGCCCTTGTTGACCAGTGCGCCGTCCTGGAAGCTGACCTTGTCCAGATAGCCGCTGACGCGCGAGCGGATGGCGACCTGGTCGACGGCTTCGAAGCGCCCGACGAACTCGTCGTCTTCGACGATTTCACGGACCACCGGCTTGGCCGCCGTCACCACGGGTAGCTGCTGGTCCTGCGCAAACGCAGTGCTGAAAGCCATGCCGAGCAGGAATGTCGCCGACACGGCGGCGCGGGCAAGCCAGCCGGCCGATCGACGGGGTCGCCCGCCCGCGTCGCGATGCAATTGCCCATTCTCTGGGGTGTCCATTTGCGTCCTCGCTCGCTGGACCCGGAGGTCGGTTGATCCGCTTCTACGCTCAGGCTTCTCGTCGAGATCAGGGCACTACAGTGTTGTGCATGGCAACATGATCATTTTCCATGTGGGCTGAAATGTCCACCCTGTGGCTGCCTCGCCACCCGCCACTGGCGACGCAGATCCACCGGGCGGCCCGGGACGCCATTGAGACGGGGCGGCTAGACCCGGGAGCAGACCTTGGTCCCGTCGGGCTGAACGTCCGCAATGCTTCTTCAAACGTTAAAGCCGCCATTCCGCTATCGTGAAGAGTTTCGGGCGCCGGCAGGCGTACGAAAGTCCCCGAGGAAGGAACCCGCGGGCCACAGGCGATGGTTATGGGGATTTCGATTTGCGGCTGGTGTC
>NZ_JAMYUP010000122.1:0-5329 GCF_040323155.1 Mesorhizobium sp. M0060 | reverse complement strand
TCTCAACCAGTTCCATTTTGTTTTTATAGGCGTCCATATCCTTAGCCACGTCCTCTCCCTTCTTGCTTTTTCCAGTCGCGGACAGGGCGACGACCTCAATCAACATCTGAAAACGGGATTGACCGAAGCATGCCCCGGCATTCTCTTGCACAGCGATTTACCAGAATCGCGGTGTGAAGACGGCGTCTCCGCTACTCGCAATCGGCTGTCGTCGGAGCCGTGCCGGGCTCGCCTTGCATGGCTCTTTCCAACGGAAGCCTGCATTCATAACGCCCTTGAGCTGGCGCGGGGATAGGCACTGCCCACTGAGAGAAAATCACCGCGCCCTGGCTGCAACCATTCGCCAAGTACCCGGCTTTCCCTCGAACACAGCTTCGACAAGTTTTTCCCCATCGACCCACCCCAGATGCGCTAGGAGTTCGCACGCGATAGAATCTTTGCCAATACTAATACATCGCTTCACGGCAACCGTCGATCCAGTCCCGTGCATTGAGATATCCCAATTGGATAAGCGAAACAGCTCGCCTTTGGCGGTTTCGTCAGATGGCCGGATGGCCGCATCGACAGCGGATTCCATAAGCCCGTTCAATGGAGAAGCGGCTTTTGAGCCTTCACCAAAGTCGAAGCCTCGGCGACCGATCAATGGTGCGGCGTAGATGCCAATAAGGATACCGATCGTCATCCCGAGCAGGAGGCTTCGACCGCTCACGGATCAATAGCCGTTGTCGCGGAGGAACTGGTCGATGGCTGCCTTTATGATCACCGTCATTTTGATATCGTTGTCGAAGGCAGCCTTTTGCAGTCGCATCTTCGTGTCGTAGTCCAGCGGGCAATTGACGTAGTGCTTGGCTTCCCGCGCGTGCGCTCGTTTGAGGTTGCGCAGGCGATAGCGTCCCTCCTCTTGAGCCAGAGCACGTTCGATTGACTTGCTCTTGCGCTCTTCACCGCCCGGGTTCGGCAGACCGCGCCGCGGCCGTTCTCTTGTCGCATCCGCTGCTGAAACCGGCGCCGCTGTTGGTCCCTGTGCGGCCATTCCCGCATCTGCCTCTGCCGACACAGAGGCTGGCTTCACTGTGGCTTTGGATGTCGCTGGCTTCGGCCGTCGCGGTGCGATCGGAAAGTCAGAGACGGACAGTTTGCCTGGTTTAGACATTTCCTACCTTTTCCCGGTTTGCCGCGAGATGGCGGTCGAGCTCGGCCACAAGCGCTGCGACCTCCGCGCGACCCTTCATGACCGGGTCGGTTAGCTCGAGCATCTGCAAGGTGCCGAGGCCGTTGCGGATTTCGCGGTAGCAATTTCTTTCGGTGAGCTCGGTTTCCATCAGCGTCGATTCATAGCCATTGTCGCGAAGATTGGCGATGAACGGACGGATCAGCCTGTAAGCCTCGAGAACGCGGCCCGGCAGAGCGATGCGCGTCACCACGTTGACGTGCGGAATCGTACGCCCCTCCCTATCGCCAATATCCGCCGTGATGTTGGCGGCTTCGCCGGCCGCCTTGATTTCATCCTGGTTCGGCTGAATTGGCGTCAGCACCAGGTCGGAGTTGCGGATGATCGTATCGCGGATGACGCTGTCGACGCCCGGTGAGTCCATCAGGATTACGTCGTAGACGCCGTCTTGTTCGGCAAGCATCGTGCGGAGGTGCATCAATGGCCAGGACCTCTAAGCCCTCAATCTCTTGCATCACCTTTCCAGCGATACCTTGCAAATCGCCGTACATGCCGACGGTCGACTCGATTACGCCTTGTTGGATGATGCTGAGCTCTATTGGATCATGCAAAACGGCATAAAAATGACCGGGATGCCTGCGTTTGGTTCAACGCACAACCAGGAAGAGCTATGGGCGATGGTGGCCTTTACCCGACGTCTTCCAGAGATGTCGCAATCGGAATACGAGAAAATCACCGAAGCCTCTGAAGGGCATCATCAGGCTGGAGGTGAAGACCGTGCACCGGCTGCGTTTCGCAAGTGAGTCGTACAGGGACTGCGGAAGGGCGGTCGTGATCGCTGTCCGGTCGTGGCGACAAAGGGCCGCCTGATCCTCGGCTGTAGATCGTGTTCGCGCATCAGGCGACGAATCTTCCCTGCCGCGCAGGGCGGTGACGCTTGATAGCCAGGTTCGAATTTGTCGCGGAGGACGCTGCTGGGATCACCGGTCCTAACTTGGTAAGACGTGGGTAGGTTGGATTGTCCGGTTCAATTGGTCATGACTGCCACGCAACGTCCGCTTCCGCGACCACGATCTGACGGAACTTCTTCCGCGATGGCAGCCTTCTTTTCAGGTTGCGACAGACGCAGGACATCTTCGAGACAGAGCGCGCCGCCATCTCCGCTGCTGCCGTCCCGCGCCGCGAATTCACGCGGGCCAACTCGAGGACTACCTGAGGACAACCGGGGCGACGCGTTGGTGTATATGACGCTCGGCATGGTGAAGTGGGTGGAGCTTGGTGTCCGCACGCCCTGTATGCAAGGTCACGGGCAGGTTCTGACCCTATTCCCGACCTTGACAGCCAAGCGCAATATGCGCCAGTTGCGTCTTCGGTCGTTGCAAGCCTTGACACGATATGAATCAGCATTGTTGGGCGGCAACCTGAGGATTGAAACCGATATTCGCCTCGCTGGAATGTCTAACGCGACTCCGTCATGATCTTCCGGCCCTGTCGAGCGACGCTGCCAAAGCCGGTGACGCCAACGCAGGTGATGAGGGCAGGCTAGATCAGTGCAGCAGATCCGCCCGGCGACTTTTCTTTTTGCGGCCCGAGCCCTGCGCGACATGGGCGACGGCTTTGTGGCCGTTCTGTTGCCGGTCTATCTCCTCGCATTAGGCTTCGCGCCTCTGCAGGTCGGCATCATAGCAACCGGATCGCTGCTCGGTTCAGCGCTCTTAACCATCGCCGTCGGACTCCTTGGTGCCCGACACGATCACCGCCAACTCCTGCTTGCCGCCGCCAGTCTGATGGTCGCCACGGGTGTGGCCTTTGCTGTGGTCCACGACTACGCGCTGCTTTTGGTGATCGCCTTCGCAGGCACCATCAACCCGTCGGCCGGCAGCGTCAGCGTATTCGTGCCCTTAGAGCATGCCGTGCTCACACGCGAAGTCACCGACGCCGCGCGGACCAAGATGTTCGCGCGCTACAGCCTTGTGGGTGCGCTCGCAGCCGCGGTTGGCGCGCTCGCTTCGGCGACACCTGATCTTCTGGCTCCAGCCGGCCTCGATCAACTCACCGGCATCAAGGCGATGTTCGTGCTTTATGCGTTGCTGGGCCTGCTCGGCGGTCTCCTTTACGCGCAGATCCCGCAGCGCCGTCCAACGTCGGACTCCGGCAGCACGTCCGCGCTTGGCCCCTCGCGGAATATCGTTTTCAAGCTTGCGGCCCTTTTTAGCCTTGATGCCTTTGCCGGCGGCTTCCTCGTCCAGTCGCTGCTTGCCCTGTGGCTTTTCGAAAAATTCGACCTGTCGCTTTCGGAAGCGGGCTTTTTCTTCTTCTGGTCCGGCGTGCTTTCGGCGTTCTCATTCCCCGTTGCCGCCTGGCTGTCGCGGCATATCGGACTCATCAACACGATGGTGTTCACACACATTCCGTCCAGCATCGCCCTGATGCTGGCGGCGCTTGCGCCGACGCTCCCTCTGGCGCTCGCCCTGCTGCTGATCCGTGCCGCGCTTTCGCAGATGGACGTCCCGACGCGCTCGTCTTACGTCATGGCCGTCGTCACGGAGGCAGAGCGGGCAGCCGCCGCGAGCTTCACATCGGTCCCGCGCAGTTTGGCTGCCGCAGCCAGTCCCGCCCTGGCGGGCGCTCTGATCGCTGCCTCGTTCCGGGCATGGCCCCTCCTGATCTGCGGCACACTCAAAATCATTTATGATCTGCTGCTGCTGATGCAGTTCCAGAACGTCAAGCCGCCAGAGGAACGCTGATATTTGGGTTGCTTGACCGGGAGGGGTCAATCGCGAAGGCAAATGTTGGAAAGGTCGTCGATCACTTCGGCTCTGACTCCGGACTTGTCGAATGCCTAATGTGACCCGACATCCTCGACGCGATGCCTGCAGACCATCACCCGCAGCGCAGCAGACAACGAAAGTCTCCGCTGGGCTCTGCCGATCAGGCAGGCCGTGCTTTGTAAAAGCGGCACCAACCATCGGGGCTGATTTCACCCGCGACAATCTCGGATGCATTCGGCTTCAGGAAATGGGTGCACCCGGCGCAGCGGCGACCTTTGTTTGGAACATCCTAATAAAGCGCCACAGGCTTTGGGGTTGTTTCGGCGCCGCGCGCCGCAGGCTGACCTGTCATGCAGGAAGCAAGCCCACCTGCACCGGCAAATCGCCGCGCCGGTCGTCGACACCTTAAGAAATTTCCGGCGAGACAGCGCTTGGCCCGGCTCACATTGTGCCGACCCGCAATTTATCTCACCACATGTCTTTAATGATCTTTCCTCCCAATCGAACCCAAAGAAGCGCCGAGTGCTGATCAGATCGATTTGAGGTACTCGATCAGATCACTCTTTTCCTGATCGGTCAGATCAAGGCCGAGATGGCCGTCATAGTGCTCCTTCTGCGCAAGACGTCGATCGGTTCCACTCCTCCTGGGTCGATCAAGTTTAAGGACCCGACGTCTCCTCCCGGCTCGAGGTCTATTTCAATAAAACCGTATGTCACCGTCCTGCTTCCTTGATCCCTTGCCTTCCCTTACAATCCCTTCCGGACACAGAGGAGTTCCGCCATGAGCGAAGACGCCGTCAACATGTCGATCCGCAAGTTCCTGAAGGAAGTCGGCGTCACCTCCCAGCGCAAGATCGAGGAGACGGTGCGCGAAGGGCAAATCGGCGGCAAGAAGCTGAAGGTCCGCATGACGCTGACGGCGGAAGGCACCGGCCTCAACCACGTGGTGGACGGCGAGATCGAACTTCCATAAGCCCGGCGAAGCGACCTAGCGAAACGTCCGACGCGGCCGAAAGCGGTCGAGACGGATCAGCGGTTGGAATGGCGTCTGGCCGAGTCGATGTAGTACCGCTCACCCCACGCTCTTGCGACTCTGAGGGAACGCGAAAGACCGACCCTAAGCGGAAGCTCGCTCGCTCCGGGTCAATTCACGGCCATGACCCCAAGCGGACGCTCATTCGCCCCGGCCGAATTCAACCATGACCCGTTGGTGACCTTCGTTCCTCGTGCCGCGAATGACCGCTTAGCGCCCGATCTCGGCCGTAGAGATCAGCTTCTCCGCGTCCTGAAAGCAGATGAGGTGGATGGCTCCCGCTCCCGGCATCTGAGTGCCACAGTGGGTTTGCTGTCAGGCAACCCGAGCAAAGGAGCCATCCGCCATGCAGAT
>NZ_JAMYUP010000121.1:0-5533 GCF_040323155.1 Mesorhizobium sp. M0060 | reverse complement strand
CCGCCTCCTGGCAACATGGTCGTCTGGCGCGGCATGACCCGCTTGCACGACATCGCCTTCGGCATCTCCATTGGATCAAGCCGACGATGTGGGTAATTGAAAGGTGATCCGGATCGTTACAGCCAAATAGAAAACCCCGGCGGAGACGCCGGGGTTTTTTATTGCGATGCGATTGGAGAGAAAATCACGGCGCAGACCTGAGGTCCACGCCGCAACAAATGCTCAAGCCGCGGCCGAAACCTCGGCGCTGGTTGGAACGGAGGCGATCGTCTTCAATATCTGGGAAGCGATCTGGTAGGGGTCGCCCTGCGAGTTCGGGCGGCGATCCTCGAGATAGCCCTTGTAGCCATTGTTGATGAAGGAATGCGGCACGCGGATCGAGGCGCCGCGGTCGGCGATGCCGTAGCTGAACTTGTTCCACGGCGCGGTCTCATGCTTGCCGGTCAAACGCTTGTCATTGTCCGGCCCGTAGACGGCGATATGATCCATCAGGTTTTTGTCGAAGCCAGCCATCAGCGCCTCGAAATAATCCTTGCCGCCGACTTCGCGCATATAGGCGGTAGAGAAGTTGGCATGCATGCCGGAGCCGTTCCAGTCGGTGTCGCCGAGCGGCTTGCAGTGGTATTCGATATCGATGCCGTACTTCTCGGTCAGGCGCTGCATCAAATAGCGTGCCATCCACATCTGGTCGGCGGCCTTCTTGGAACCCTTGCCGAAGATCTGGAATTCCCATTGGCCCTTGGCCACTTCGGCGTTGATGCCTTCATGGTTGATGCCGGCGGCGAGGCAAAGGTCGAGATGCTCCTCAACGATCTGTCTGGCGACGGAGCCAACATTGCTGTAGCCGACGCCGGTGTAGTACGGGCCTTGCGGCGCCGGATAGCCGCTCTCGGGGAAGCCGAGCGGGCGGCCGTCCTTGTAAAAGAAATACTCTTGCTCGAAGCCGAACCAGGCGCCCTCGTCGTCGAGGATGGTGGCGCGCTTGTTGGACGCATGCGGCGTCACGCCATCGGGCATCATGACCTCGCACATGACGAGCGCGCCGTTGGTGCGGGCGGGATCCGGATAGACGGCGACCGGCTTCAAAACGCAGTCGGAGCTGTGGCCCTCGGCCTGCATGGTCGAAGAACCGTCGAAGCCCCACAGCGGAAGCTGGTCGAGCGTCGGAAACTCGGCATAGTCCTTGACCTGCGTCTTTCCGCGGAGGTTGGGAACCGGGGTGTATCCATCGAGCCAAATGTACTCGAGCTTGTATTTCGTCATTCTAGCCTCTCGTTGCTTGATCACCGAACCCTGGATGGTGCCGGGGCGAGCCGGCCTATCCAGCAGCCGACCTGCCGGATTAATAAAAAGCAATTCGTGTGCCATTCTCGCCGGCGAAGGGTGCGGCAAAAGTGAGGTCGCATCGGTGCAAATCGCTGGGCCGCCGCCGTGCTGCGTTCGGATCACTCACAAGCATATCTTGCATAAATAATGTGCAAATACTGATCCTTTCGTAATCATGTTGCCTAATTCGGTTGCTGAACCTATCTTGGGGAAAGGTTGAATCGGCAAGGTTCTGTCGAAGAAAGGAAACCGATAATGGAAATCACTTCCACTCGTCAGTCGGCCAAAATCCTGATGTTCCCGGTGGCAGCGCGCGCGTCTGCCTCAAATTTAAGCGGAAAGGCTAAGTTCGCGGCAGAACTTGCTTCTTTGCGCAACCGCACGGATTTCGGAAGCGCCTGGTATCATGAAGCAGCGATCGAGGAAGCGAAACAGGATCGCAAAAGCTAGGCCTTCTCCGCGTATTTGATGAATTGCAAAGCCCGGCGCGATCGCTCGCGCCGGGCTCTGTTTTGGAACCGGTACAGGCCGGCTACTGCTTGGTGTGAAGGTTTGTTCCGAGCGTATCTCTGATGAAGATCATGCCGATGATCAGCGACATCGCCGCGATCACCACTGGGTACCAGAGACCGTAGTAGATGTCGCCCTTGTAGGCGCTGAGCGCGAACACCGTCGCCGGCAACAGTCCGCCGAACCAGCCATTGCCGATGTGATAGGGCAGCGACATGCCGGTGTAGCGGATGCGGGTCGGGAACATCTCGACCAGGATCGCGGCGATCGGCCCGTACACCATCGTGACGAAGATTACGAGGATGAACAGGATGGCGATCGTCATCGGCCAGTTGACCGCGGCCGGGTCGGCAAACATGGCGAAGGGACCGCCGCCCGGTATGGTGTAGACGGTGACCTCGGGGGCTCCCGCGGCCTCATCGGCAGTCAGCAGCTTGTCCTTGATCGCTTGGTCGGTCGGGACGGTAGCCTTGTCGCCAGCGCGGATGGCTGCCGCATCGAGCTTCAGCTCGGGATTGGCCGCAATGAAGGCTTCAAGCTTCTGGTCCGGCACCTTGGCCGCTGCCCGTTTCAGCGGATAGCCGCCGTCATGAAGCGCCGTGTTTACCGCTTTGGCAAAAACAGCGTCCTTGGCCTTGGCTTGATCGCCGGCCGCAGTCGCGTCATACGACTCAACTGTCTCGTTGCCGATTTTGACCGACGCAGCAGTGCCGGGCGCTGCCGTCGTTACCACGTCATAAGGCACTGAGTTCTTGGTCAAGAAAGAGGTGGCGATATCGCAGGACGTCGTGAATTTCGCCGTGCCCACCGGATTGAACTGGAACTTGCAGTCCCCCGGTGCCGCGGTCACCGTCGCGCGCGTGTTCTGCTGCGCGGTGGCGAGCGCCGGGTTGGCTGCCCTGGTCAGCGCCTTGAACAACGGGAAGGTGCAGACGATCGCCAGTGCAAGGCCGGCCATGATGATCGGCTTGCGGCCGATCTTGTCGGAGAGCCAGCCGAACACGACGAAGAAAATCGAGCCGAACGCCAGCGCGATGGCGATCATGATGTTGACCGACTGCGCTTCGACCTTGAGCACGTTCTGCAGGAAAAACAGCGCGTAGAACTGGCCGTTATACCAGACCACGGCCTGGCCGGCGGTGAGGCCGAGCAGTGCCAGCAGCGCGATTTTTGCATTCTTCCACTGGCCGAAGGCTTCCGTCAGCGGTGCCTTGGAACCCTTGCCCTCGTCCTTCATCCGCTGGAAGGTCGGCGATTCGGCAAGTGACAACCGGATCCAGAGCGAGATGCCGAGCAGCAGGAAGGAAACCAGGAAAGGAACGCGCCAACCCCAAGCGGCATAGGTGTCCTTGCTCATCGAGCCCTGGACGATCAGGATGACGATCAGCGACAGGAACAGGCCGAGCGTCGCCGTCGTTTGGATCCACGACGTGTAGTAGCCGCGACGGTCGTCGGGCGCATGTTCGGCGACATAGGTCGCGGCGCCGCCATATTCGCCACCGAGCGCCAGGCCCTGCAGCATGCGCAGGATGATCAGGATCACCGGCGCGGCGATGCCCCAGCTCGCATATCCGGGCAGAAGTCCGACCAGGAAGGTCGACAGGCCCATGATCGTCATGGTGACGAGGAAGGTGTATTTGCGGCCGACGAGATCACCGATGCGGCCGAACAGCAGGGCGCCAAACGGGCGCACCAAGAAACCGGCCGCAAAGGCGAGCAGGGCGAAGATGTTGCGTGTCGCTTCCGGCGCCGACGAGAAGAAGGTGGCGCCGATGAAGGCGGCCAACGAGCCGTAGAGATAAAAATCGTACCATTCGAAAACGGTGCCGAGCGAGGAAGCGAAGATGACCTTCTTCTCCTCGCGCGTCATGCCGCGGCTTGTTTTGCCGGCGGTCGATGCCATTGCCATGAGCGTATCCTCCCGTGTGAAATCCGTCCGTCCTCGATGCTGCGCGTCATCGTCCGCGTTTCCTCGCAACGCAGACTCAGTGCAGCCACCGGTGCAAAAAATGACAGAAAGCGCCGTCCAGAGGCAGACCGCCTTTGGGATTATGACTTTGGTCTAATGTGCAGTGCGAAATAGCAGGCGGTGCCGTCAGCCTTTGAGAGCTTCGAGCAGTCCGACTGCCGCCATCATGTCGCGCTTTCGGGCAGCGCGGCGCGCGACGGCCTGGGCATCATGGCCCCATTGCTCGGCCTGCCAGTCCTCGTCGACATGGCCGGCAGCCCAAGCCGCCTCGCCGTCTAGCTCGCCGAAATCGACAGCCAGCGCCAGCAGCGCCGATCCAGTCAGCGAGGTCATGACGTGGATGGCGGCAAGGCGCAGCGGATCGGCACGCTGGGCAAGATGCTGCCCAAGCAGCGCGATACTCTCGCGCGGCTGCTCGACATGGATCACCCCTTCGGCGAGATGGAACCGGGCGCCGAGCGCGCTGCGCGCCCAGTCGATGACCGGATCCCAATGTTGGTTCTGCCGGTCGACCAGCCCCTGTGGTGCATCGGCGCGGTAGCAGAGCAGATCGGATGAGGCGAAGCGCAGGATGTCCTCCAGCACCGCCTGGGGATCACTGGCGACGCCATCGATTGCGGTGTTGACCAGACGCATCACCGGCATCGTCACCGGGTCGATGATCTCCTCTTGTGCGGCGAATTCCTCGGCGACGAGAGCGGCCGCCTTTTCGGTCGGCAGCGCCAGCAGCGCCTTGGCCGGCGTATGGACGGGTTTGCCATCGAGATGGACGGCAAAACCATCTTCGACCGGCGTGACCGAGACGGCTTTGTAGAAGCGTTTCGGCAGGTGCGTCTTCATCTGGATTTGGGCACGGCGTACCGGATCCGGATCGGAGAGCTGCTTTCCCGCTTCGAGGTCGTTCAATATATCGCGCATGCTCATCCGGGGCTTTGTTTTCGGGCCGGCCGGTTGACGACGATAAGACCGGCGGCGATGAGGCCGAGTGCCAGGAAGATACGAACGGTCAACGGCTCGTTCAAGAACACGGCGCCGCAGAGCACGCCGAAGACCGGCGACAGGAAGGTGAAGCTCGACAGTCCAGATGCAGGGTAGCGCCGCAGCAGCCAGAACCACAGCACATAGGTGAAGGCGACGACATAGACGGCCTGGAACAGCAGCGCCAAGGTCGGCAGAAGGGTAAAGCTGCGGACGGGCGGCCCGGCAAAGGGCATCACCAAAATGCCGACGACAGCGGCCCCGGCCAGCTGATAGAGCAGCAGCTTTTCGGCGCTTGCCTCCACCAGTTTCGACCGCTTGATGACAATGTTAGTCACGGCCCACAGAATGCCGGCGCCGAGACTGAGCAAGTCGCCGCTCAGCGTCGCGCCGCCATTGGCGCTAAGCTTGTCTGAAAACACCGCAACCAGCCCGGCGAAAGCGAGCAGCAGGCCAATGAGCTTGCGCGCCGTGATGCTTTCGCCCAGCAGGAAATGGCCGCCGACCAGCATCCAGAACGGCATGGTGTTGACCAGCAAGGTATTGCGCACAACCGTCGTGTGCTCGAGCCCGACGTAAAGGAACAGGAACTCGAGACCGAAAAGCGCACCCGCCAGAATTCCGGCGACAAGGGTTTTGTCGGGCGTGAACAGCGCAATGCCGCGCCAGCGGCACCAACCGAAAACACACAGGCCGCCGATCACCGAGCGGGCGATGGACAGGAAAACAGGGTCGTAGCCGGCATACGAG
>NZ_JAMYUP010000120.1:0-5733 GCF_040323155.1 Mesorhizobium sp. M0060 | reverse complement strand
TCTGCCGCGTCTTCCTGCGACGCGCCTTCGACGCGGCGCAGAATGCCGGCGACCTTACTTATGCAGCATATAGCTGCATCGACGTGATCACGAATCGTTTCGCCTCTGGAGATCCGCTGGGTGAGGTCGAGCGAGAGGCCGAGAATGGGCTCGAATTCGCGCAGAAGGTGCGGTTCGGTCTGGCCGGCGACTGCATCACCGGGCAACTCAGGCTCGTCCGGATGCTCCGTGGTCTGACACCAGAGTTTACCTCCTTCAATGACGCGGAGTTCGACGAGGGCCGCTTCGAGCAACGTCTGGAGAACAATCCGGGGTTGGCCATTGGCGCTTGCTGGTACTGGATTCGCAAGCTGCAAGCGTGCGTCTATGCCGGCGACGGCACATCCGCTGTCGCGGCTGCATCGAAAGTTGCGCCGCTGCTTTGGACGGCGCCGACTCAATTCGAATTGGCTGAATACCATTTCTACGGGGCACTTGCTCGGGCGGCGCGTTGCGATACGACCTCAGCCGAGGAGCGGCAACAGCATCTGGAGGCGTTGGTAGCTCACGACAAGCAGATTGCGCTTTGGGCGAAGAACTGTTCGGAAACCTTCGCAAACCGCGCGGCACTGATAGGCGCAGAGATTGCACGCCTGGAAGGGCGCGAACTGGATGCGATGCGCCTCTACGAAGAGGCCATCAGGCTGGCTCGCGAGCACGGCTTCATCCAGAACGAGGGCTTGGCGCACGAGCTCGCCGCGCGGTTTTGCACGGCGCGCGGCTTGGAGACGATAGCTCACGCCTATCTGCGGAACGCAAGGTACTGCTATCTCCAATGGGGCGCGCTCGGCAAGGTCAAGCAACTCGAAGAACGCTACCCGCACTTGCAGGAGGAAAGGGTCCCGACCTCACGCGCCGCGACCATTGGCACGCCCGTCGCGCAAATGGACGTCGAGACGGCGATCAAGGCTTCGCAGGCCGTGTCTGGTGAGATTGTCCTCGAAAATTTGATTAAAACACTCATGGTGATCGCGGTTGAGCACGCGGGCGCTGAACGGGGCCTCCTGATCCTGCCGCGGGGTGATCAGTTATGGGTCGAGGCGGAGGCGATCACCGGTCGAGAGGATGTGACCGTGCGTCTGTTGAACGGCGCCCACACGACTGCCGGGCTGCCGGATTCGCTCGTTCGCTATGTAATGCGCACCCAGGAAACCGTAATTCTCGATGACGTATCATCGCAGAATCCATTTTCTGCCGATCTCTACATCGTTCAGCGTCCCTCCCGTTCCATTCTTTGTTTGCCATTGATCAACCAGGCCAAACTCATCGGTATTCTCTATCTTGAAAACAATCTGACGCGATACGTTTTCACTCCCGACCGCGTCACGGTCTTGAAGGTGATTGCGTCGCAAGCAGCAATCTCGCTCGTGAATTCGCGGCTTTATCGCGATCTCGAAGATCGCGAAGGGAAGATTCGGCGCCTGGTCGACTCCAACATCATCGGCGTCTTCGTCGGGGACTTCGATGGTCGGATTCTCGAGACCAACGACGCGTTTCTGCGGATCGTCGGATACGATCGCGAGGACCTCGCGGCGGGCCGCATCAACTGGAAGGATCTGACCCCCCCGGATTGGCGCGAGCGCGACGCACAATGGATCGAAGAGCACAAACGGACTGGAGTGCGGCTGCCGATCGAGCAGGAATACTTCCGGAAAGACGGCAGCCGCGTCCCCATTTTGCTGGGCTCGGCGACCTTCCAAGAGGGAGGAAACCAATCTGTCGCTTTCGTGCTCGATTTGACCGAGCGCAGGCGGGCGGAAGAGGCGCTCCGTGAATTGGAGTCAGATCTCGCCCACATGAGCCGCCTGAGCGTAATGGGGGAACTAACCGCCTCGCTGGCTCACGAAATCATGCACCCGATTGCCGCGTCGCGAAACAATGCCCTTGCGGCCCTCAATTTTCTAGGCAAGCAACCGCCAGACCTGGACGAAGTCAGGGACGCGCTTCACTCTATCGTGGGTGATGCCGATCGAGCCGGAGATATCGTCGACCGCATCCGTGATCACATCAAGAAAGCGCCTCCCCGAAAGTCCCGTTTCGATCTGAACGCGGCGATCAACGAGGTGCTTGTATTGACGCGAAGCGCATTCGCCAAGAATCGAGTCTCGGTCCAGACTCGCCTTACGGACGCACTGTTTCCCGTCGAGGGGGATCGTGTTCAACTGCAACAAGTCGTGCTGAACCTGATCCTAAACGCGGTCGAAGCCATGAGCACGGTCGAAGCGGGGCCACGGGAGTTGTCGATCAGCACCGAGCAAACGCAGGCCGGTGGCGTTCTCGTGTCCGTGCGCGATTCGGGACCGGGCATTGATCCGGACCATATCGAGCGCGTTTTCGACGCTTTCTACACGACGAAGTCCAGCGGAGTGGGGATGGGACTGTCAATCTCCCGGTCGATCATCAAGGCCCATGGGGGCCGGCTGTGGGCCGACATGAATGCATCACATGGTGCCGTACTTCGGTTCTCCTTGCCCGGCGCAGGCAAGGAACTCACGACTTCTCGTCGCTCGGCCGACCGGACTGGATAGCCTCACCGAGACACCGTATCAGATGCCGCTCATCAAACGGCTTACGAAGGTAACAAACGACCCCATCGTTCAATGCGCGGGCCTGGTCAAGGTCGTTGGGATAGGCCGTAACGAGGATCGTTGGAATCGCATAGCCCGCCTCGATGAGATGATCATAGAGCTCGAGTCCGGTCATCGCCGGCATATTGACGTCAGCGATCAGGCAGGCGGTTTCGGCGAGACGAGGCGATGCAAGGAAATCGCCTGCCGACGGGAAGGCCGCGACGTCGTAGCCAAGCGATCTCATGAGCCTCCTCATGGATTCGCGAAAGAACTGATCGTCCTCAACGACCGAGATCAACGACGCCACCGGCATATGTGCTCCGGAAGTGCGCACAAACTGCGACGCAGGCGCTCCGACAACGCCACCGTACCCGCCTGCGATGGGTCAGCCTGCGCCCAAGAGTGAGGCTGGAGCAATACCGGTGTTCGTAAACTTTGGCTTATGCCAGGACGCGAATTCCGCAGTTGCGCGGCAGGGAGGCCACCAAGCGGATGGTAGAGCGCATAAACTTTCGTTTACACCTGCGCGCGTCCTCCTATGGAGAATGAGACTGTTCACGCCCATCGGTCGGGACTAAACTTTCGGCAGAGGAGCCACGCGAACTTTGCAGACCGAGACAAAGGCTCATTTGACCGCCCTTTGATCGTGAGCAGCAGCGATGTCGGACGCGAACCCTACCATCCTGGTCATCGACGATGATCCAGCCCTGCGAGCCTCGATCGGGCGTCTGTTGCGATCGCTCGACCTGGAGGCTCGGCTTTTTGCGTCCATCTCCGAGTTTCTCGCGTCGGACCCGCCGAATGGTCCGACTTGCATGGTGCTCGACGTAAGATTGCCGGGACGAAGCGGCCTTGATCTTCAACGTCAGCTCGCCATGGCCAACCGTGAAATCCCGATCATCTTCATCACAGGCCATGGCGATATTGCCATGTCGGTGCAGGCGATGAAGGGCGGCGCCATTGAGTTCCTTACCAAACCGTTCCGCGACCAGGAGCTCCTCGACGCCATTCAGCTCGGCCTCTCTCGCGATAGTGCCAGGCGGGAGAATGAAGAGGCACTCGTCATTCTCAGGGAGCGCTTCGCGTCGCTGAGCCCCAGGGAGCGCGAGATCATAATTGAGGTCGCGCGCGGCCGCCTCAGCAAACAGATCGCCGGCGATATCGGTATCGCCGAAGCCACGGTGAAGGTGCACCGCAGCCGTCTGATGCGGAAGATGAAGGCCCATTCGCTTGTTGCACTCAGCCGAATGGCGGAAAAGCTGCAATTGGTACCCGAGGAGCCGGAGCACCGCTGAGCCGAAGCCGCACTGGCAGCGGTGGTTCCACCCGCATTCGATCTGCCGTCCTTCGCGTGTAATCCAAAGTTCAGCACAGTGAAACCATGACGCTACTCCGCGCCACCCGCGTGCAATAGATCGCGGCATTCCAAATCATCACACTGCAATCACCGCAGCGAGACCGTGGTTTGTCGCTCCTTGAGAGACGGCACACGAAGTTCGTCTCGGCTGGCACGGATGTTTGTGAGGTTTCGATATGGAAAGGCCATACAGCGAGGCTGCAGCGGTTTCGTCTCCAACCGATCTGGAGTTCGGTTCCCTGGCAAACAGCCTGAACCTACTTCTTGAGGCTGCCAAGAGCGAGCTCGAACATGATCAGGAGGCGGCAAGGACATCGCTGGCCATCGCCTCATCCATCCTTCAGTCGGAGATGGAGCGCCGTTCAGGCGCCAAGGATTCCAGAACGGGTGGATTGGCGGGTTGGCAGATAGCGCGTGTCCGATCCTTCATCGACCGGAACCTAGACCGGACCATTCACGCGAGTGACCTCAGTGCCGTCGCGCGGCGGAGCACGGCACACTTTTCGCGCTCGTTCAAACAAGCGTTCGGAGAACCGCCGCACGCCTATATCGTGAAGCGGCGGCTCGAGGAAGCCTGTCACCTGATGCTGACCAGTTCAGCTTCGCTGAGCCAAATCGCTCTGAGCGTCGGGTTTTCTGACCAGGCACATTTGAGCAAGCTTTTCAGGCAAGCCCTTGGCCAAAGCCCATCTAACTGGCGGCGCGAGCGCGAGACCCTGTGGCGCCGCTAACCTTCACGCGCGCGGCGCTCCGAGTGGAGAGCGATTTGCTGTCCCCCGATCAAGGGCCGAACTCGCACGGGCTCGGCCGCGGGGACGCGCACGTCCCTGCGGTCGCGATCGAAACGCTGCCCAGAATCTACGTCGGCCGCAAGCACGGCGCTCCTCGCTCGGACGCGTGTTCGGACGTGCTCCTCGACACCGTGCAGCGACAGACGCTCCGATATTTCTGGGATTTTGGCCATCCGACGAGCGGCCTCGCGCGAGAGCGCAGCAACGCGACACCCCATGTCGTCACGACCGGCGGGTCCGGCTTCGGCATCATGGCGATCCTTGCTGGCGTCGAGCGCGGGTGGATCGCGCGGCAAGCTGCCCTCGACCGCCTGATCACAATGGTGTGCTTTCTCGGCGAGGCCGAGCGCCACCACGGCGCCTTTCCTCACTGGATGGATGGCGATAGCGGCCGAACCATTCCGTTTAGTCAATACGATGACGGTGGCGACATCGTCGAGACGGCATATTTGATGGCGGGGCTGCTTTCGGCGCGGCAGTATTTCGGAGGTCCGAAAGCCAAGGAGCGCATCTTGCGCAGCCTCATCGATACGCTTTGGCGGGACGTCGAATGGGACTGGTTCACCCGCGGCTCTGACTCGCTCTTTTGGCATTGGAGCCCGGTGCACGGATGGGCGATGGACCACGCGATCAACGGCTGGAACGAATGCCTGATTGCATTCGTCCTCGCCGCCTCCGCCCCACACCACCCGATCGAGCCGAGTGTCTACCACTGCGGCTGGGCGACCGGCCAGGCCTTCGCTAACGGGCGAAGCTTCCATGGCATATCACTCCCCCTTGGACCCGATCATGGCGGCCCCCTCTTCTTCGCGCACTATTCATTCCTCGGACTCGACCCCAGGCGGCTTCGTGACCGCTACGCCGATTATTGGCGCCAGAACGTCGCCTTCACGCGCATCAACCAGGCGCATTGCATCCGCAATCCCGAGAAATTCGACGGCTATAGCGCTGAGTGTTGGGGTCTGACCGCGAGCGA
>NZ_JAMYUP010000119.1:0-5891 GCF_040323155.1 Mesorhizobium sp. M0060 | reverse complement strand
GGCCGCCCCCTTCTTTTTTTTAAACCCCCCCCCCAAACCCCGGGGCGCCCTGGGGGTTTTTTTTGCCACCGGCCCCCGGGGCCCCCGGGCGGGGGGCCCCCCCGAAACTGCGAACCTACTTCTGGATGCAGGTGTCGACGGTGTCCTTGGTGCATTCGTCGAGGCCGGTGAACACCGGATCGGCGACTGGCTTGCCTTCGACCAGGTCGATCATCACCGAGGGCGCCTTGTAGCCCATCTCGAACGGCCGCTGGCCAACCAGCGCGGTCACCAGCCCGTCACGAGCAATCGCCACCTCGTCGCCGATCGTGTCGGCGGCGCCGATGACGAAGGCGTTGCTGGCGATCTTGTCGGCCATCGGCTTGAACAGGTCGCGGTAGGGCTGCGGAGCACCGAACAGCGGCCATCCGCCCATGATGCCGAAGGCATCGAGATCGGGATTGGCAGCGAGGATGTCGGTCATCGCCTGCACGCCCTTGGCGCCGTCGTCATTGGTGAACACCGGGCAGCCGGCAACTTCGGTCCAGCCGCCTTCGCCTGCCAGCGCCGCGAGGCCGTCCTTGCCCGAAAGCGCGTCACGCATGCCCTGCGCGCGGCGCAGGATGTTGTCGGCCGCCGGATTGCCTTCGATGGTGCAGATCTTGCCGCCATTCGGCTTGGCCTTCTTGATGTATTCGCCGATCTTGTGACCCATCAGGTAATTGTCGGTGCCGAGATAGGTCTTGCGCAGCGCCGCATCTTCTTTGCTGAGGTCGGCGTCGAGGGTCATGATCGGGATCGACGGATTGGCGCTTTTGATCGTCTGCGCGATCAACGGCGCGTTTGACGGCGAAATCGCCATCGCCACCGTATCGGGCTTGCTCAGCATGTCCTGGACGATCTGGGCTTCACCGGCCTCATCCGAGGTCGATGCCGGTCCGGTGTAGAAGCACTCATATTCCGAGCTGGCGTTTTCCTTGTTCCATTTCTCGCAACCCTGGTGGATGGCCTCGAAGAATGGATTGTCGAGACCCTTCACGACGATGACGAGCTGTTTCTTGGCCATAGCCGGCCCGGCACCCAACGCCATGACGGCGGCGGCAGCGAGCAATAATGATTTCCTCATGTCAGTCCTCCCTTTGAAACAAACGGACACGGCGTGCCCGCCACACACAGACCGACCCGGAGCAAGATGACAGAGGACGTCGCGCTCGTGTCGCCAAGCCAGGTCGATAAGCATTTTCATATTCAGTCTCAGACCGGCACCGACAGATACTGCTGGTTACCAAATCCCGGACCGACAAACCTTCACCGATTCCTTCCGGCAACCCCGGGGGCTCGGCGCAAGCTCCTCCGACACTTAGCTAATATCGCCTTGTCACCGACGTCAATGCTATTTGTCCTACAAAACTGATTTTTCGAAAGAGGCCGTGGTTGACGCCAAGGAGGCTTATGCGTAAATGGGCAAAATCGCTGCTTCCGGGAGGAACTGGGGAGAGCGAATGGCCGCGGCAGAACCGCAGGCCGCAAAGCACGGGGAGGCAAGAAGGCTGGTGGCGGTTCTCGAACTCACCAACATCTCGAAGCATTTTGGCGCCATCCAGGCGGTCAACGACGTTTCGTTGTCGATCGAGGCCGGACAGGTTGTCGGCCTGATGGGCGACAACGGCGCCGGCAAGTCGACGCTGGTCAAGATGATCGCCGGCAATTTCCCACCGAGCCATGGCACGATGCAGATGGACGGCAAGGAGCTGATCCTGCACAAGCCGGTGGAGGCGCGCCAGCACGGCATCGAAATCGTCCATCAGGATCTGGCGCTCTGCAACAATCTGACGGCCGCCGCCAACGTCTATCTCGGCCGCGAATTGCGCCGCGGCGTCGGGCCGCTTCGTATCCTCGACTATGCCGCGATGTACAAACGTGCCGGCCAGATCTTCGCCGAGCTGAAATCCGAAACGCGCCCGCGCGACCTGGTCAAACAAATGTCGGGCGGCCAGCGGCAAGCGGTGGCGATCGCCCGTACCATGCTTTCGCAGGCCAAGATCGTGCTGATGGACGAGCCGACGGCGGCGATCTCGGTCCGCCAGGTCGCCGAGGTGCTGAACCTGATCCGCCATTTGCGCGACCAGGGCATCGCCGTCGTGCTGATCAGCCACCGCATGCCCGACGTCTTTGACGTTGCCGACCGCGTTATCGTCATGCGGCGCGGCCGCAAGGTCGCCGACAAGACGATCGCCTCGAGTTCGCCAGAAGAAGTCACCGGGCTCATTACCGGCGCCATCGAACAGGTATGATTGGCGCCTCAACCATGAGTAAAAAAGGTCGATAATGGCAGTCACCCTTGATCAGACGATCGCGCAGAAACAGCACACTCTGCTGACCAGGGTGTTTGCCAGCCAGACTTTCTGGGTGGTGATCGCGGTCATCCTTGCCTGCCTGTTCCTGTCCGTGGCCACGGATTCCTTCGCCACGACCAAGAACCTCTACAACATCACCCGCAACATCACCTTCGTCGCCATCGTGGCGCTCGGCATGACCTTCGTCATCATCACCGGCGGTATCGACCTGTCGGTCGGCTCGGTGCTTTGCCTGTGTTCGATGGTGCTGGCGGTCACCATGCATGCCGGCTACGGCATCGAGATCGGCATTGCCGCTGCGATCGCGACAGCGCTGATCATCGGCGCCTTCAACGGCATCTTGATCGCCTATCTCGGGTTTCCGCCATTCGTCGTGACGCTCGGCATGCTGTCGATCGCACGCAGTCTTGCCATGGTCGCTTCCAACAACACCGTCGTCTTCCAGTTCGGGCCGGACCATGACAAGCTGCTGGCGCTTGGCGGCGGCGCGTGGGTGTTCGGCATCGCCAATCCGGTGCTCTACATGATCGTGCTGGCTATGATCACCGGCTTCGTGCTGCGCTGGACGAAATTCGGCCGGCACATCTTCGCCATCGGCGGCAACGAGCATGCGGCGACGCTGACCGGCGTTCCGGTGCGCCAGATCAAGGTTGTCGTCTACATGATCTCGGCACTGGCGGCGGGCCTTGCCGGCATCATCCAGACCGGCTGGCTGGGCGCGGTCACAACAAATCTCGGCAACGGCATGGAGCTTCAGGTGATCGCCGCCACCGTCATCGGTGGCGCCAACCTGGCCGGCGGCATGGGCACAGCCTTCGGCGCGGTCGTTGGCGCAGCGCTGATCGAGGTGATCCGCAACAGCCTCGGGCTGCTCGGCATCAATGCCTTCTGGCAAGGCGTGTTCATCGGCGGCGCCATCCTGCTCGCCGTGCTGTTCGACCGCATCCGCAATTTCAGGCGTAACGACTGAACTTTTCCGCCGGCGGGGCAAAGTTGCTTCGCTGGCAAAATCCTTGCTCAGCCTCGAAGGGGGTGCTGGTCGTCGGTTGCCGTCGACCGCATCGGTCTTGCCATACCGGCCTGGAAACGCTGACCTTCTTCCTATCGCCGAGTCTGAAAATCCGCCGGTGCGGCGCATGGCCGGCGCCCGGACGTGCACATGCGTCTTGACGCAAGCCCAAACTGAGCCGCACAATCGCTCGCAGCAGGCGAAGGGAGGCCAGTCGCCTGCGGGAGGATATACCCATGACGGAAGCGATCAGGCTCTACTGGGGCCGGTTCGGACATGTTTCTGTCCTGAACGTCGCCAGCGACTTCGTCACCCATGCCCATGTCGAGGCGCATATCATCATCTGGCTGGAAGGCACGGCCGGCGAGATGACCATCGGCCGCGAGACGGTGCGGCTTGGACCGGGCATCGCCGCCGGCATCAATTCATTCCAGCCGCACAGCCACGCTCTGTCCCGCGACGGCACGCCCGGCCTGTTTCTGGCCTTTTACATAGACCCGGACTGGGCACGAAGGCGCCGCGAGCTGCCTTCTTCCGCTCCACTGTTCTCAGCCCCGGCGATCACGCTCGAACCTTGGCTGCACAAGGCAGCGGCTAACCTTCTCGACCATCTTAGCGACAATGAGAGTATCGACGACATCGCCAATTACGAGATCGAGCGCTTCATCGACAGCATGCTCGACGCGGCCGACGCGGCCGCACCGCAGACGGTGCGCGCCCGCATCAACACCATGCAGGACTTCCGCGTCCGCAAGGCGATCCAGCTGATGAAAGCCAATGTCTGCGAGCGCATCTGCTTCGACGACGTGGCGCGCAGCGTCGGCCTGTCGCGGCCGCATTTCTTCGCGCTGTTCAAGGAACAGACCAATCTGACGCCCAACGTCTATTGGAACACGCTGCGCATGGAGGAAGCGGTGCGGCAGTTGCAGTGGTCGCAGGAGCCGCTGATCTCGGTCGCCTGCAATCTCGGCTTCACCACGCAAGGCAATTTCTCGCGCTTCTTCCGCGACCATGTCGGCGTCCCGCCGACGCTTTACCGCGAGGCGGCCCGGGCGATCAGCTGAGCCATTTTTAGACTGCCCGTTTTTTTCAGACTGGTTGATAGGTGTTCAAGACGCATTGATAAGCGCCGCCGAGTCCGCCGCCCTACCCTCCCAAGCAGCTAATTTGCAAGGGAACGATCATATGGCGAAAGTCACCATCTCCAGCGTCATCGACGCGCCTGTGGAAAAGGTCTGGGCGCGCATACGCGACTTCAACGGCCTGCCAAGTTGGCACCCGCGCATGGTCGAAAGCCATATCGAGGACGGCAAGGACGCCGGCGCGATCGGCTGCGTGCGCAATTTCCAGCTCGCCAGCGGCGCCCGCCTCCGCGAAAAGCTGCTCGATTTCTCCGACGAGAACTTCCTCGTCAGCTACGCCATCCTGGAGACGCCGCAGCCGCTGACCAACCACAAGTCGACGCTGCAGCTGCGGCGGGTGACCGATGGCGACCGCACCTATGCCGAATGGACCGCCAGCTTCGACGCCGCTCCCGAGGAAGCCGACAAGCTGGCCGAAGGCATGGGCGCAAACGTCTTCCAAGGCGGCTTCAACGCCCTGAAGAACCATTTCGCCGGCCAAGGTTGAACTGAATTGGGCTGACAAACAGGAGCGTTCCATGGCGCTTGCACTGCAGACTTTCCCGACGGTGAAGGACGCCGGCGCGGCGCTGAAAGCCGCCGGCACCCGTTATCTCGGCGGCGGCACGCTGGTCGTGCGCGCCGCCAATGAAGGCGATGTTTCGGTCTCCAGCCTTATCAGGTCGAGCGAACCGTCGCTGTCGGCCATCACCGTTTCCGATGGGCAAGTGCGCATCGGCGCTTCGGCAACCATGGCAGCGATCGCCCGTCACCCGGATCTCGCCACTCTTGCCGACGCCGCGCGCGCCGTTGGCGGCCCGGCGATCCGCAATATGGCGACCGTCGGCGGCAATCTTTTCGCGCCGACCCCCTATGGCGATTTCACCGTCGCGTTGCTGGCACTGGACGCGATGGTCACCACGGATGATGGCGAGCTGCCGATAGAAACCTTTCTGGCAAAGCGCGAGAGCAACCACGCCATCGTCACCTCGGTCGGCTTCACGCTTCCAAAGGAAGGCAGGTTTCGCTTCCTGAAAGTGTCGAGGGTCAAGCCGAAGGGCATCTCGGTGCTGAGTATCGCCACCGTGCTCGAGCAAACGCCGGACGGCACTGTGTCGTCAGCTCGGATCGCGCTCGGCTGCATGGCCGACAGGCCGATGCGCGCCAAGGCGGCGGAGACGGCCCTGCTCGGCCGGAAACTCACCACCGACGGCATTGCGCCGGCATTGGCTGCTGCCAATGACGGCACCTCGCCGTCCACCGATCCGATCGCCAGTGCCTGGTATCGCAACGAAGTCCTGCCGGTCCATCTCGGCCGGTTGCTGCTGGCCTGAAATTACCCGTTGGGGGGCGCGGGGGGGGGGGGCCCCCAAGCCACGCACCCCACACGCCTCGAAACAACCCACAAAATAGTTAAAAACAAAA
>NZ_JAMYUP010000118.1:0-5930 GCF_040323155.1 Mesorhizobium sp. M0060 | reverse complement strand
CTACGCCTGCCGGCCGCCTGGCGTCTATCACGGTCCCTTCCGGTCGCAGACCGGGTGCCTGCTGCTCGAGCTACACTACTACGAGGCCCAACTTTTCGAATGACGTCCCAGCGACCAAGCGGTCGACCCTTCGGTGTCGGCGACGTCGCTGATCAAGGTCCTTCCACCCAGCACACTGCAGGTAGAGCAAGTCGGGTGACCTGAAACGAAACGGCGTCCGATCGATCAGGGATGGGGCGGGGAGCGCACCACCTGCCGGGCTGGCTTGTCCTGACGCTCGCCTTGGTACGACCTGACGCAGGAGATTGTCTTCGGTCCAGGTGAGATAGGCGACCTCGACCATTTCAGGCCTGACCCAATGTAACTTGCCCCATGGCAAGATTGTCCGCTCAAAGCTGGAGCGCTGGTCCGACCAAATCGTATTCGTCACCTACTGCGCCGGCCCTCACTGCAACGGTGCCGCCCGTGGAGCGCTTCGCCTTGCGGAGCTCGGTCGCCCGGTGAAGATCATGGCTGGCGGCGTTACGGGTTGGCTCGACGAAGGCTTCGAGTTGGCGAAAGGTTCAGAAAGTTGACCATTGCGATCCGAGTTGCATCGCCAGGCGATGCCGCTCGGCTCATGAACTGATTGTGGAGCATGCGACGTTCGAACGGAGCGCCGCATCTTGCACTGTCCGAACTGGAGAACCTTCTTCGAGACCCATCCCAGCCGGTCAAACTCCTCGTCGAATAGGCCCGCCCGCGGCGCTCGCACTCGATCTCGGCGCGGGTTTTCCCTTGTCTCATCGCCCTGTCAGCGCCTTGCAGATGAGCGAAACCAAGCTGTCGCGCGCTCGCTTGTGGAGTGGGCCTTTCGGCCGCCATGCAAGGAAATCATCTCCCTCATCCAATCAACCGGGTTTGTGTCGGCGTCTGGCTGGCTGAATTCCACATACAGATGCAGTTCGTCCGGCACGAAGACGACCCTCCACAATCCTTTCATGTCATTGGCAAGGTTGTAGGCGAGGACGGTCAGGGCGGGGCACTCCTTTCGCCGTGGAGTGTGCCTATCTCACGGGAAAATTCCATCGCCAGAAGTTGGTATTGACGTTCGCGCTTTCTCAGAAATCCAACGTCCGCGTGATGCCGAAAGGTGCAGCTAGCTTTTTGTGTATCTCGATTGGGAACACGGGACCGCCGCGAAAGTTCGGTGCACGCAGCGAATCCTCCCCCTCCAGGTATTGCTGCAGATCGGTATCCCGATCGGCCCGCGCTCCCCGCAAGGGCGCGGGCCTCGGCCTGTGGTGCTCATGCCATCTACTTCGATCCGCAAGATGGAATATGATCTGGATAGAAGGACCCCCTCGGTGTGGTTCGTCGCCAGCGGTAAACGGTACGAGTTTGAGGGGGTACCGCCGGAACCTTTGCCGCGTTCCGGGCCGCGTTCGCCAAGGGCCGCTATTTCAACCACCACATCCGCAACAATTTCCGCTACCGTCTGGTTGCGGGCGATAGCGACCCGGGATGACCTGACCTGCCGGCGGCTCAATCGTCCTGTCGCTCCAACCGGCGGTTGGTGGACGCGTTGCCGCTGTTGCGCTTAGGGTTGGTTACGGTCCGCGCTCACTTGGCAAGCCCAACCCCCCGCATCCCCCCGCCTGGTGCAAAGCGTTTGATCGGTCCCGCCGTTCTGGCAGTGCGGCGGGACTTTTTTGCGGTCCAGATGGAGCATCGGCGCGCGGGGAAGGCGCGGTGCACGGAGCACCCTTTTCTCATCCAACGTACGTCGGTGGCGCCCTGAAGGGTCTCAACGTCGGTCTGCCGCCAGAGCTCAACTAGCTGGACTATTGCTCGACCGGAAGCGGCTCGTGCTGCGGCTCAGCGTGGTGGAACACCTGTCCAAGATCGCGCGCGTCGAACGTTTGGCCGCAGACTGGGCAGTAGACAAAATGCTTCGACTCGTCCTCTACCGCCCCGTCATGCGGCCTGCCCTCATAGCCTGTCGCGATGTTGTCGGTTCTAATCCGGGGCATCGACAAGTGCCTTTCGTCGTTTTGGCGGCCGATATTTCTCCATTAGCCGGACCTTGTCACGGTCGACCGTCACCAGCGGCCCGAGGTCGATCGTCACGGTGTCCTCGTCGATGCGCGTGACCTCGCCTTTCAGGTCGATTTGCTGGCCTCGGTTCACCTTGGTGTGGTCGATGATGGAATGTGGGAAGTCGTAACCTGGGATAGAGACGCTTACGCGGTCCTCTGTTATCCTGCCATGGCAGTAATCGCCACCTGGTCACCAATGCCTATTCCCCGAGCCATGCCATCGATTCTGGTGCGGGCAGCGTCTTCTTCAAGAGGCTCTAATATGCGCCCGCCATCCTAAGGCTGACCTACGACCAGAGTTACAAAAGTTGAACTTCATCGGGGAACACTCCTTCTGTCTGCCTGTTGGATTTGCCAGCGCACCCCGCGCATTCAGACAGGAGAAAGAAGATGAAACGCATCCTTTTGGCTTCGGCCTTGCTGGCGGTGTCGGCCGGGCTTTCCTTTGCCCAGACGACGAGCGGAACTTCGAGCGGAACCTCGACGAGCGGAAGCTCGACCACGACAACCATGCCCAGCACGACGGATCAGGGCACCGGCACGACGAGCAGCGGGACCAACCTGTCCGGCGATCAAGGCACTGACACGACCACCACCAGCGGCACCACAAATCCGAACTCGGCCAGAGACTGCGCGCCCGGCCAGCAGACTGGCAGCGCTCAGCAGGCGGCGCCAGGTCAGCAGGACACGACGGCCAACACCGCCGCGCCGGGCCAGGTGAAAAAGACCGACGAAGGTTGCTGATTGGCACATCGGCACAGGTTGGAATCACCAGCGTGCGGCTGGCCAGTCTCCCCCGACCACCGCCTGAACTCAACTCGGCTGGCGAGCAAGTTGCCGCCAGCCGCCCCGCGGGTTTAAGGCTTGCAGCGGTCGATTCTTCGTGGATGTGCAGCCGCTGTGGGGGGTCCGTCGCCTCTCCCTCACCGGCGGCGGGCTCCTTTCGCGAAGGCGGTGTTGGTCAGAGACACCTAGAACCTTATACCGCATCCAATTTAGCTAGTTGTCATTGGGGGGAGTAATGTCCCCTCCTCTTTTGCAGCAGCCAGGAATGCCTTGCGGGCCTCCTCAGGTTCCATCTCGTCGAATATCACGGCCATGCAAACGCGCACCGCGAGGTCCCAGCAAGGGCCACGCTTGGTCCACTTCATCAGCTCCTCGCCGGCTGTCTCGGCGTTGTTGACGTTGTGGATGATCCCGAGACGCTCGGTCTTGACCGGGACCGGAGGGTTGAACCAGTGGAGGGCCATGCGGTCACTCTTTGTCGACCTTATCAAGTTCTCCAGCAAATCCCTTTGCTCAGCCGCCAACTCCCGTTCTACAGGCAGATTTAGCAGGTTGCGAAGGTAATTGCGGATTACCTCTGACTATTGAAAATGGCGCAGGGCGGCGCGCCTCCGTTGCCATGCCAGAGTGACTGAGGGTTGGCTGACAGCTATTCGCGACCGTCGAAAGCCACGCAGAGGCCCATGGCAGTTGCTGCCTCGACGATCGCCTCGGTTAGCTCTTCGTCGGAGGCCACCAAATAAGGCGCAGCCTCCCGAGCTTCGCGTAGTGCCGCTTTGATCGAGACCGTGTCGCGACGGTCCGCCCTGTTGAGGAGTACAGTGATTGCTTGCTCTAGAAGCGGACCGACCCTTCGCGCGACGCTCATCCAGCCCTCCCCAGGGACACGCCGAAGGGGACTCTACTCCCTACCTGACCGACATCAACGCCATGTACGAATCGTACAATTGGACACCTCGAACTACCGGCATTTCCAGAGTGGGTGGTGCGACAATGAGGTTGCGAACAGCCTGACGCGCGGCGGGGGCTGGATTTCGGTCGTTGGGGCTGATGCTGGTTGCCGATTTCGGCATCGCGGCGGCGTTTTCCGCCGCTCTCGCCGTCAGGCGAACGCAGTTCGCCCTTGGTGCCAGACGAAGCGGGTGAGATTGTAGGCGAGGTTGGCCATGCCGATCTTGGTGCAGGCGCGAGCGATGCCGATCGTGCGGACAAACAGGCCCATGCGGGATTTCTGCTGCGCGAAGACGTGCTCGACGAAAGCGCGGATCTTTGAGCGCCGGCCATTGGCCCGTGCCATCGCCTCGCTCATCGGCCGGCCTTTCGGCTTCTTGTGATGAATGTCGGAGACGTAGCCGTTCTTGTCCAGCCACGCCTCATTCTTCTTCGAGCGATAGGCGGTGTCGGCCCATACCGTCGAGCCGGTGTTGTTCTTGTCCAGCACGTTGCGAAGCTGCGCCCCGTCCCAAGCCGAGGCGCCGGTGACGTTCCAGCCGCGGATGAAGCCGTGGCGGCGATCGATCGAGGCATGGTTTTTGTAGCCGAAGGCGGGAACGGCGATATCGCGCTGCTTCGTCTTTCCCTCCTCATCGGCCTTGGCCTTCGAGAACTTCACGGTCCAGCGCGCGTCCCGGTCTTCTGGCGCAGCTTGGCTGGTTTCTTCTGCCACTCGTCCGGCACCTTTCCTGCCTTGATGTCAGCCTTTTCAGCACCGGAATTGCGTTGCTTCGGCGCCGCCACGATCGTGGCATCCACGATCTGGCCACCCATCGCCAGATAACCGGCCTTGGTGAGGTGCTTGTCAAAACGGGCGAACAGGTTGTCCACCGCCCGGGCCTGCGTGAGGTGCTCCCTAAACAACCAGATCGTCTTGGCGTCGGGCACCTTGTCGCCGAGCCCCAACCCGAGGAAACGCATGAAGGAAAGCCGGTCTTGGATCTGAAACTCGGTCTGATCGTCCGAGAGACTGTAGAGCGCCTGCAGAACCAGGACCTTGAACATCATCACCGCATCAAAGGGCGGCCGGCCGCCTTTGGCGCCATCGGAGCGCTTCAGCGCCTTGGCCAGCGGTTTCCGGAAAACCTCCCAAGGCACCACCGCGTTCAGCTTCTCCAGTGGATCGCCGGCCGCGCTCAGCCGGACATAACGCTCGTCAATGTCCCAGAATCCAGCCTGGCCTCGCATCCAACGCCTCCGTGCAAATCACCAGGCGAAGTGAATCAAAATGCGGTCTCGATTGCCAGGTTTTTCGAGGTGTCCAATTGGCACGGTGCTAGGCCGCAACGGTCAGCAATTTTTGGCTAGAGTTTCTGATCGGGTGATCGGATAATTGGCTCGCGCGAAGACCCCCCTCTCGACCTATAGAGCGCGCTTCGATCCGCCTTTCGTCCACAATCCCAGGTCGGTCGGTGCTGCCTAAACTGGAGGGGAGAAACAGTGGAGCGCCATGCGGCTATTCGCGGAGGTCGAACCCGACGAACATGCCAAAGGCTGGGGCAAAGTTGACAATAAACTCCACGAGTTCGCAGTCACTTTCCGCCAGATGCGGGCCGTCTCGGCGCACCGCTGCAATAGTCTCTTTAACGGAGATGGTTTGGCCGCGACGGGCTTGTAAGATCAGCTCGTGAACAAGGTGTTTGGCAGTCACCTTGTCGGATCGGCAGTTCGTCCAAACGTTCATACAAGGCCTCCCACCTCAGCGAGAACCCAAGGGCACATTCATGACCCTCTGTCGGGAAAAATCAAGAAGAAATGTTTGGCGGAATTTCTGAGCGGGAACCAGACGGACAAGCCACGAAAGAGCCTCTATACTCTTTGGACCTGACGCTCAGCCAGCCGGCTAGGGACCTTCTTCCGTCGGGCCCTGTTTGGCCCGATCAATAGCCGCAAGTAATGACTGTAGGGTTGGCGGCAGTTCTGGTTCGACCCCCAGATTTAAGAACGTTTGTACGTTATGACGATAGCCTTCGGAACGGATCAGTTTCCGAAACGCTTCGGAGACAGACTGATGGTCTGCTTTGTTGCTGGTCGTCATGTTCGGGAAGTCCGTCCCAATGAGCCGCAACTCGC
>NZ_JAMYUP010000117.1:0-6517 GCF_040323155.1 Mesorhizobium sp. M0060 | reverse complement strand
CGACACCAGCCGCAAATCGAAATCCCCATAACCATCGCCTGTGGCCCGCGGGTTCCTTCCTCGGGGACTTTCGTACGCCTGCCGGCGCCCGAAACTCTTCACGGAAGTGGACCGTCGGCTTTCAGGATGACTGGGCAAGAAAGCCGACCCTTGCGTCCAGCGTAGTGCGGACCGCTGTGCGCCATCTGCGGAAGTTCGAGGCATCGCCGATGAACGGCAGCCGTCGGGCCCGTTCCAGAAGTTCGGCTGCGAGCGCACTATGGCACACGGCGGCCCCATTGCCGACCTTACGCATCAAACCATTCGCTTGCGAAAGATGACCCTACATCGAGGGCAGCCAGCGCCTATGACACGACGCCTTCAACGGTTTTTGCGGCCATTTGGCTTCAGCCGGGCCCGCATGCGGTCAGCCGTCACTCCGGCAAGCCCGCGAACCGCATGTGTCCGATCCAGCGCTCGAGGGGTCCGGGGGCGGTCCAATTCTTCTCCCACTGCTTGCGTTGTTTGCTGATGGAGTCGCCGGGCGAGTCTTTGAGGAAAAACGCAAGCGCTTCCTTTGCCTCCCGCTGGTTTCCCAGACAAGCGTAGATCCCCGCAAGCATTCGGTGTGCGCCGATCGGGATTGGGGACATTTTCCGCATCGCCGTCAGCGCAGCCCCGCAATCGTTCTTTTCATAGAGCGCCCAGCCCATGTCCCAGTTGAACCAGTCGGGGTAGAAGGGATCGATGCCTTTGGCCTGCTCGATCCGATCGATCGCTTCGTCGGTGCGGCCGGCAAAGAGCAGCGGGGCCGCACTGCCCTCGAGGATATTCGAGGCGCTGGGGTTCAGGGCGATCGCCTGATCGAACTGCGCAATGGCCTGCTCGATCTCTCCGGCTTCACTATGGATTTGAGCGCGGATTTGATGCGCGTTGGCATCGTCCGGAGCGAGCACGATGGCCTTGTCGGCGTACTCTGCGGCCCGCTTCAACGCCTCGTCGGGGTTGTTTTCCTGCTTGTGCCAGAATACCGAGTCAAAGCGATAGGACCAAGCCAGCCCGATATAGCCGAATTGGGAGTTCGGATCCGCTTCAATCGCCTTGAGGCTGAACTGCCGCAGCAGTTCGTTCCCCGCGGCAGAAAAATCCTTTTCGTTCGCTGCAGACCCCATCAGGAGATAACGGAGCGCGCTAACCCGGGCGGCGTCGCTCTGTGGCAAGGGTCGCTCGATCCTTTGCCCGACCCGAGCCGCAAGCGTGCGGATGATCTCCTCCTGGACGACGAAAAGATCGCCGATCTCCCGGTTGTAGGTGTTGGCCCAGACATGCGATCCGTCATGCGCATTCAGCAACTGGGCGGTCACTTTCAGCCGGTGTCCGATCTTCTGCTGGCTGCCTTCGAGCAGGTAGTCGACGCCGAGTTCTTCGCCAATCTGCCTGATGTCGACCGGCTTACCGCGGTACCTGAAGCTCGAGTTCCGGGCGATGACGGCATAAGTCTTGCTCCGCGCCAGCTCGGTGATGATCCCCTCGGCAACGGCATCGCTGAGATATCCCTTGTCCCCACCTGCACTGAAGTCGTCGAAGGGAAGGATCGCAATCCTGGGCATGTCGCTCGAACGAGCCGGAGCGCTTCGCCATGCTTCCGTGCCGTAGTATGCGCCGACCGCTGCCGCGACGAGAACGACTGCAACCAGAATGAAGCCGCGCTGCGAGAATCGTGTCTTGGCACGTTCCATGCCGGCTGCGGCGTTTGGGGCCGCCGCGTCCGATGGATCGGCATTCAGTCGGTAGCCTCTCTTTGGGACGGTTTCCACGATCACATGCGCGTCGTCCGCCAACGCGCGGCGAATATCGGCAATGCATTGAGTGAGGCTGTCGTCGGTCACGAAGGTATCGGGCCAAACCGCCTGCATCAGCGCATCCTTGGACACGATCTCGCCCGGTCGCGCCGCGAGCACGGAGAGCACCTCCGCGGACTGGCTGCGAAGATTGACCGCCTTACCTTCGGCGGTCCGGACTTCTCTGCTTTTCGTCAGGAAGAAAAAACCGCGGAACGTGATCGTTTCAGCAGATTTCAGGTCAATTTCAGGGGCCGTTCGGGACATGTCACCTTCCTGGCGCGCTTCCTACTCTAGCCCATTCGGTCTTCGCCTCCAAGCGATCCCAGCAGCACCGGATGAAACGGAGGACGACATGAATCGCACCAAGCTCATCATCGCTCTCGCTCTTCTTTTGGCAGCGCAAACGGCTGCAAAAGCGGATTCCCGCATCGGGAGATTCTGTGGCCCTGACCATGTCAACGAGGTTGCCTCAGACGACGTCCGTCCCAACCCCGGCGGTTATTGTGTCGCCAGCCTTAAGTCGATGGATAACCGGGCCATGTTCACCGCCATCGCTGTCACAATCCTTCTGACCAACCAGGGGGAGCTAATCAGGCTCCCCGACGTGAAACCCATGACCTCCATGGCCGAGTGCAGAGCTTGGACCCATCAACAGGAGTTCATGCGCGTACTCCCCGGCTATCTCGCCACCTTCCATTACTGCGACTACGCATCAGAACCATGATTTTGCAAGGTCTGGCTGTTCACGCTCGGACCGAAGGATGGCACCACTCCTGCCGGGACCAAGGTCGTCGAGATCGGGCCCGTTCCGCCGATCAGTGCGAGCGAGTATTTGCTGCGCGTCAACCGTGCCGGTGGAGCGCCCGGTGCCAAGACGCCGATCCATACACATCCGGGACCGGAGGCCTTCTATGTGCTGGGGCGGCAAGCTCGGCCAAAGAACGCCCCACGGGGTGAGCTATGCCGAAGCCGGCACGACCATGGTCGGACACGGGGTCGACATGCCGATGGAGGTGTTCAGCGCCGGCACAACCGCTCTTGATGAGCTGGCCATCTTCGTGGTGGACGCCAATCGGCCGTTCTCGTCGCCGGCCAGCCTCGACTGAGGCGACGTTTCGCGGGGTGGCGCGCATGTTTGGTACGAACTGAGGCGGCACCCCAGCGAAGATCCGCAAGATTCCGGAAATTTGGATTTTCGCTTACACGCATCATCGAATGTCAGGTTTGGTCCTCTATCCTGCCAAAAATGACAATTCCTGGTACTTCCGCTTCCCATCTATTCAGGACGGTCCGACCGTGAGGTCGCAACGACTGACTTTGCTGAAGGGTTTCGGGTGCCGTCAGGCGTACGAAAGTCTCTCATGCAGGAACCCGCGGGCCGCAGACGATTGCCTATGGGGATTTGTGTCTCGGGGTGTGCCAGCGCCTGTCGCGAACTTCCGCATAGGATGGGATGGTCGTGTCGTGGAAGCGGCTTCCGGGCCAGGTCACAGAGGCTGTAGCGTTGATTCCGACGGGATTGGTGTGCGTGATGACCGGCGCCACGGCAACGTGCAGATAACATCCCGTTGACCGGCGCCGGCGTGGTGCGGTCGTAAGAGCAACTTGGCCATGCCGGGTCATGGGGCGTTCTCCCGGTTCGGCGTTCTTGAGGCAGGCGGTGCACGAGGCTGGCACCACCGTTCGAACCTCTCGATGACGACCATGCGTCCGCCGCAGCAAGGGCAAGGCGGGCGGACGTCAGCCGGTTCTTCGGGAGTGTCGTCTTCGGGCGGCGGCGCGACGCCCAGCAGTTCGCGCGCGAGTGCGAGGCTGGCCTTGCGGGCGGAGCCGGCGAGCAGCCCATAGTGACGCATGCGGTGGAACCCACGCGGCAGGACATGGAGCAGGAAACGGCGGATGAACTCGTTGGCGGCAAGCGTCATGGCGCGCTGGCGCTCGACACCATCGCGGCGATAGTCCTTGTAGCGGAAGGTGACTCCAGCCTCGTCGAAGGCGATCGGGCGGCGGTTCGAGATGGCGACCCGGTGCGTCTAGCGCGACAAATAGGCGAGCACCGCTTGGGGTCCGGCGAAGGGCGGCTTGGCATAGACCATCCAGCGCTTGCTGCGAACAGGCTTCAGATGACGCAGGAAGGCCCGACGGTCGGCCAGGTGTGCCGCCGATCCGAAGAAGGCGAGCCGACCGGCGTCGTGCAGCGCGACCAGCCGGGTCAGGAACAGACGGCGGAACAGCTTGCCCAGTACTCTGACTGGGAGAAGGAAGGCCAGCCGCGACGATATCCAGCGTGACCCGTCCGGCGCGATGCCGCCGCCCGGCACAATCATGTGGACATGGGGATGGTGGGTCATTGCCGAGCCCCATGTGTGGAGCACGGCGGTGATGCCGATGCGTGCGCCGAGGTGCTTGGGATCAGCCGCGATCGTCAGCATCGTCTCCGAGGCCGCCTTGAACAGCAGATTGTAGACCAGCGCCTTGTTGTGGAACGCGATGACGGCGACCTCGGCGGGCAGCGTGAACACGACGTGGAAGTAGCCGACTGGCAGCAGGTCGGCTTCGCGCTCGGCGAGCCATGTACGCGCGGCCGCGCCCTGGCACCTGGGACAGTGCCGGTTGCGGCAGCTGTTATAGGCGATCCGCCATTGCCCGCAGTCCGCACAGGCTTCGACATGACCACCCAATGCAGCGGTGCGGCAGTGTTCGATCGCCGACATGACCTTGAGCTGCTGCAGGCTCAGATGCCCTGCGTGGGCGACCCGGTATCCGGGGCCGGCAGCACGGAAGATATCGGCGACCTCCAGGTCCGCTCGCACCGGTTCAGCCGGGCGGCGACACCGAGCGCGGCCTTGTACTTGATGCCTGGCGCCGCTTCGAGCAGCCGCGCCGCTTCCTCGACGCTCAGCACCTCGGGCAGCTTGCGCGGATACCGGGTGACCACCAGCGCGCGCGCCAAATCCCGCCGCTTCAGCGTCACCGTGAACAGGAATCGCAGCGCCGAAACCGCACCGTTGATCGTCGCAGGGCCCATGCCGTTCTCATGCTGGTGCAACTGGAAGCGCCGAATGTCCTCGGTCGTCGCGGTGTCGGGAGCACGACCAAGGAACGCGGCGAAGCGCCGGACATGACGAACGTAATCCTGCTGCGTATGCGGTCCCAGGCCCGCATCAGCATATCTTGCTGCATGCGCTGGCGAAGTGGCGTGATCGGAGCGTCGGTAGACAGAGTAGCCATGGCAAGTTCCTCTCGTTGAAGGGAACTCCATGGTCGGATCGCAGGCTTTACCCGCTCAAGGCCTATGAATGTCGCGCCATCTCAGAACCAGGCGACCCTCCCGCGAAGCGGGTTCGTGCATGAGGCGCGAAACGGTCATCCACGATCTTCAGGTTTTGACCCAGGACGGCCTTTCCCCGGTAGTGAGCGGGAGGGCGCGGTCGTCGAGCGAGTTGTCAGCCGCCTGTTTCCGCAGCCCATTAATGTGCAACTTGGGAAGCCGCTGACATCAATTCCTCCGGATTCGGCGCCTTGGGGGTATTGAGGCCAGCCTCCAGAACTTCAGTGAAGCTCCAGCGTACAATGCCCCCTTGGTCGATGAGAAACTGACCAACCAGCAGCTCCTTAGCGGAAGCCATCATCTGCTGATCGGCTTCCGTAATCTCATACCCCTCCTTCTTGTTGAGAAACTCGTTTATTGCCATGGGGTCCATAGGCTCGGGCAACTCACCCGGGAGATCGATACGGATCCCCATGACCTTGTCCATCCCGATCTCGCGCAAGCCGAAAGCACGGTGCGAGGCCCGCTCCGGGTCGGACGCGGCGAGAAGATCGGGTGTCGGATGGTAACGGAAATAGAGCCGTGCCCGCTCTACCGGCGTATTGACGACCGCCAGGCATTCGACGCCTTTCTCAGCCAGAGCCGGCTTGAGTTGCGCCATTGCCGCGACATTGCGCCGGCAGAACGCACAGTGCAGGCCTCGAAACAAGCCGATCAACAATGGGCTACGACCTCGAAAATCAGTGAGCGCGATTTTGCCTTCGCGGGAGATCGCATCGAGAATAATATTCGGCGCCCGGTCGCCCGGCTGCAGCGGGCGTTCGACATTACTCGTGGACATGGACAACCTCCTCGCCCCGGATAAGCACACCCAGCCATCCGGAGTTGAGTCCGTGCTGGGGGACGCCAGGGCAAAAATTGCTTTCGACCTTTGCCATATTGCCGAGGTCGAGATTGCGCGCGTTGCAAGTGCATCATAACACGAAAAAAGCCTCTGCGGGTCGCCCGTTTCGCGAGCTGTCGCGAGCGCTGTGGTAAACAGTGTATCGTCTCATCCGTGCCATGGGACGACACAGCGGCGGGACCGATTGGATCTTCACATGCTTGCGGTGTTCAAGTCTTGAAACTTGGGCGGCTTCGATGTGCCCGGACGTCAAATGTAGCGCTCCCGAATGCTCTTGCGCTGAAGGTCAGGTTCCCGGCCTCGTTTTGGACGTTCAAATCTGCAACGACCAAGGTCGAGATCGGATCTTCATATTTCGCCACGATTGGCGAAGGTCCGGTTGTGGCGCGGCCATGACCTCCAGCATTGTCACCCGCGATGTCCTCTGTGGATGGCTCCCGCGATGCAAGAGGTAATTCGACATTATGGCGCGTTGGTCGGGTGCAGTCTTCTGTGCGGCCTGTTGATGCAGCCATTCGA
>NZ_JAMYUP010000116.1:0-6606 GCF_040323155.1 Mesorhizobium sp. M0060 | reverse complement strand
GAGGGTTTTTCGCCCTCCGGAGATGTTGGTGGCTAGTCTTCCAACTCGGCTTTTCTCCTTTCTGGTCAAAGAGTTAGAGGGCTGTGCTTGGCGCACTGACGGGTTTGGAGGTCGAGAGAGAGGCTCTCGGCTGCCCGTCTCGGAGTACATCCCGATGGCTACTGCCGTTCAGAAGATCACCCTTTCGTCCTCGCGAGACATCCCCTTCAAGAAGGTGGTGCTCTCCCAGTCCAAGGTCCGGCGCGTCAAGGCCGGCATCTGGATCGGGGATCTACCGGACCTCGTAGCTGAAGTGGCAACCCGCTCGCGCCTCATCGTGCGCAAGACCAGCAGTGGAGGCATCGACCGCCTTGTCGCCGAGAGTCGCGCCGGGTCGGCCAATCTCGCTGAGCCACAGGCACCTGGATCCGCAATTCTGGCCAAGCTGCTGGAGCGTTATCCCGTGCAGCGCATCGACATGCGGGAGTATGCCTGATGGCCCGGCACGATGCGTCCGAACTGGCGCAACGCCTCGGCCGGCAGGCTGAGGCAGTTTGTCGCCACTATCTTTCGAACGGGCATCGCGAGGGCCGCTACTGGCTTGTCGGCGATGTCCAAAACACGCCAGGCCGCTCGATGTTCGTGCGGCTCATCGGGTCGCAGAGCGGAAAAGGAGCAGCCGGCAAGTGGACCGATGCGGCGACAGGCGAGCATGGCGATCTTCTCGACGTGATCCGCGAAAGCTGCGGCTTGATCGACTTCAGGGACGTTGCCAATGAGGCAATGGCGTTCCTCGGCTTACCGCATCTCGAACCAAAGCAGACTTCCCCCCGGTTGAAATCGGTAGCCACGCCATCCGGATCATCGGAAGCAGCGCGTCGGTTGTTTGCGATGTCGCGGCCGATTGCGGGCACGGTCGTAGAGACGTATCTGCGCAATCGCAGGATTACTGCTTTGCACGGGACCGAAAGCCTGCGTTTCCACCCGCGCTGCTATTATCGGCCCGATGAACACTCGCCGACCGAGACCTGGCCGGCGATGATCGCTTCCGTCACCGATCTCGACGGTCGTTTGACTGGCGCGCATCGCACCTGGATTGATCCTTCCGGCAGGGGCAAGGCACCGGTCGATACGCCGAGGCGCGCGATGGGCGACCTTCTCGGGCACGCGGTTCGCTTTGGTCTGCCCGGCGAAGTCATGGCGGCCGGCGAAGGCATCGAGACGCTCTTGTCGCTTCGGTGCATTCTGCCCGATATGGCCGTGGCCGCAGCACTCTCGGCCGCCCATCTTGCTGCCATCCTGTTCCCCCTCACGCTGAGACGGCTCTACATCGTGCGCGACGCCGATCCAGCCGGTGACGGCGCGCGTGACACCTTGATCGAAAGAGCGAATGCTGCCGGGATCGAGGCGATCGTGCTCTCGCCGGCACTTGGGGACTTCAACGAAGATCTCTGTACGCTCGGCGTGGATGATCTTCGGGCGCGCGCCCGTGTCCAGCTCGCCCCGCAGGACATCGGCCGTTTCATGACAGTTGCGGCATAGCCCGGACCGGACAAGCGTGCCGCTGTCGCCGGCATCGTTCGGATGCCCCTAAGGTCGGAGACAACCGCGCCCCGGCCTTCGAGAGGGCGATCGGCCTGCAAACGGCCCGGAGCCGCAACGTCTTCGGCCGACTATTTTCCGGCGCGCGCCCAAGCGAGCGCTTTCCATCGCGAGGCAAAATAGCCGGCCTTCGTCCTCCTCCGCTGACGCTCCGGCCCTCCGCTTCACTGCGGGTGCAGATCCGTCCCGTTCGCCGGCTTTCGTCGCCATGAAGGCCGCGAGGGTCGCGGTCCAAAACAGGAGCATCCAATGAGCGAGCACGACGACTACGAAACACAGCACGCCTCATCACCCATCGACCACGCCCTCACCGAGCTTCAGCTCTACGGCTACCGCCCCTTCGCGGATGAGCCTGATCCTCGACCGCTTCCGGAGGGCCACCGCGTCGCCGGCGCGATCGCCGACATCTTCGACGCCATCATCGCGACACTGGAAGACACTCGCCTTGAGCCCGATCTCGACGATCTCCTGTGGTCGACCGTCAACGTCTTCCACCGTGCCACCAACCGGATCGAGCGCGAACTCGATTACAACGAGCAGGCGCAGCGCCGTAGCCAGCGTGAGCAGGATGGCAGCGAGGTGAAATCAGTCGAGCTGGAACGCTTGACGGCCGAGGGACAGACGCTAGTGGAACGCCAGAACGCCTTCGAACTGATGCGCGATCAGGCCGCGGAGCATTACGAGCGCCACACCGGATCGAGCTGGCGGCCGCGCAGCGGATCGATGGTCAATCACAAGGCGATGACCTCGGCGATGATCGACAGTCGCGATTTTCTGGCTGCGAAGAAACGTGCCGCGCACGAGGTGCTGTTGCCGCTTGGCCCGAAGATCGCCTTCACCGGCGGCCTCGACTTCAACGACCACCAGCTGATCTGGGCCAAGCTCGACCAGGTCCACGCCAAGCACTCCGACATGGTGCTGATGCATGGCAAGTCGCCGAAGGGCGCCGAGAAGATCGCATCCCGCTGGGCCGACCATCGCAAGGTGGCGCAGATCGGCTTCGCGCCCGACTGGACAAAACACGGCAAGGCCGCCCCGTTCAAGCGCAACGACGCAATGCTGGACGTGCTTCCGATCGGCGTCATCGTCTTTCCCGGCACCGGCATCCAGAACAATCTTGCCGATAAGGCCAGGAAGCTCGGCATCCCGGTCCTCGACTTCCGCACCAACGAAGGCAGCGCGTAAGCGCTTCAATGTCTCCGTTGCACGATAGGGCCGCGTCGGACAGCGAGAGCCTGTTTTTTTGTACTTCGCCGGAATGCTCGGCCCCGGTTTGTCAGATTTTCCGCCCCCGGCATCATTCCTGCTTTCGCAATACTTACGTCCGCATCCCGGTGCTAGGGAGGGTGCGCAACGCTGTCGCGCTTGCCTTCGGCGTATCAGCTGCGCTCGCAGGCTACCCGCCACGCAAGCCATACACGAGACGCCTGTTTGAGGGCCGGTGGCTTGGTTCGGTCACAGCCGCCATTGCAACTGCGGACAAGACGATAGCGGCCCCGGTTCAACCGGACAGTGCCTGGCTCGGGCGAACTCACCGAACGACCGAGGCGGGCTGGAGGCTGTTTCTGACCAGCCATCGCATCGTTACTGGTGAGGCTGACACGCCTTGAGCGCGACGCATAGTTCGGATCCACTGCGACGTGCCGTCTCGTTCGAAAGTTGGCGAGTATCCGGTGGGGCACGTCAGCCTTGAGTTGAGCCCATCGCGTGCGTGTCTTAAGCGCGGTGCTGGCAACAGCTTGCAACTTATCGAAGCTTGTACAGAAGGAGCGTCGACGCCGGTGGTCGTCATAACCGGAATTTCGCCGGTGCGACGGTATCGCCAGGTTCTCAATGGATGTCTCTGTCTGGCCGACCGCTCCAAACGGCCTCTTCAATGGGCTGATCTGGCCGAAGTCGGCTGCGCCTCGATCGACTAAGCCGCAATGGCACCGATCGACTTTCTTCCCCTGCCGGCTGCGCCGTCATTCCTCGCCAAACAACAAAGTCGCTTGGCTGCCATCCTCCGCTGGCGCTGCGGTCGCAAGCGATGCGGCGTCGATTGCCTCCGGCCCGCCGATCGCCATCGAGGCCGCATAGTGCGGGCTCGCAACAGAGTTCAAGGAGAACTGTTATGGCGATCATCGGAACCTTCAAGAAGACCGGCAACAACGAGTTCACCGGCGAAATCGTCACCCTCTCGCTCCAGACCAAGAACGTCCGCATCGTACCCGAGACCAACCGCTCTGGCGACAACGCCCCCAGCCACCGTGTCTTCGTCGGGCAGGTCGATTATGCGTAGAGCGGGATTATGCGAAGTGTCGGTCGTTGAACGCCGGTTTCCCTATAGTCGCGGCGGAATCTGCTCCGCAAAATCCCACTTACAAACCCGCTGCAGGTCGCGCATTGCGCGTCTTAAGCCGAAGCCGTCTTTGATCTATGTTGGCCCGTGACATGAGCGTTGGGGCGTAGGATACGACTTTGGCGGACAAGGATGATGCTTCGGAGGAAATCGCGCGCATTCAGCTGCGGTTAGCTGATCTGGATGCAGAGCGCATTGCGCTTAAGCGCGAATTGGAAACGCTTGAGCAAAAGCTGATATCCGCTCGGCTTGCCGTCGAACGCCCCACTTTTGCCGATGCCCCTGTTACTAACAACTCGCCGTCGATCGAGAAAATCGAGTTGTTCCGCCGTCTGTTCGCCGGGCGTCCCGATGTTTTTCCCGTTCGATGGGAAAACAGGAAAGCAGGCCGCTCTGGATATTCTCCTGCATGTTCCAATGAGTGGGCGAAGGGGATCTGCGGCAAGCCGAAGGTGAAATGCGCAGAATGCCCGCATCAGGCTTTCATCTCGCCTTCCGAGGATATCATCGAGAAACATTTGCGCGGCGGCGACGCCCGTTCGGGGGACTTTGTCGCCGGGGTATATCCGTTGCTGCAAGATGAGACATGCTGGTTCCTCGCGGCCGACTTCGACAAGGAAAGCTGGGCCGATGACACGAGGGCATTGCTGGACATCTGTCATGCAAAAGGAATTGGCGCCGCCTTGGAGCGATCGCGATCGGGGAATGGCGGGCATGTTTGGGTATTCTTCGCTGAGCCCGTTCCGGCCAAGATCGCTCGGCAGTTAGGGGCTGCCCTGATCACGGAGACAATGGAGAAACGCCCCGAGATCGGCTTTGCATCCTATGATCGCTTCTTTCCCAATCAGGATACGATGCCGCTCGGCGGCTTTGGCAATCTGATCGCGCTTCCCCTGCAAAGGAAAGCCCGTGAGATCGGCAACAGCGTTTTTCTAGACAAAGACTTGCAGCCCTACGATGACCAATGGGCATACCTGTCGTCTCTGCCGAGATTATCGGCTGACGCGGTCTTCAGGATTGCCGACGAGGCTGAACTGTCAGGTAGGGTCTTGGGCGTTCGCATGCCGGTTGATGACGAACATGCCGACGAGCCGTGGAAGATGTCACCGTCACGTCGTAGCGAACCACGACGCATAGACGCTGCGATCCCGCAAAGCATCAGCATCGTTGTCGCCGACCAGGTTTACATTGACAGAGCGGAGCTTCCGCCGGCCTTGACCACGCAGTTCATTCGTCTGGCGGCTTTCCAGAACCCGGAATTTTATCGCGCGCAGGCGATGCGCTTGCCGACTTTTGGCAAGCCTCGGGTCGTGTCATGTGCCGAGCTTTATGCGCAGCATGTCGCTTTGCCCCGAGGCTGCCTCGACGAGGCGATCGATCTCGTCAAAAGCCACGGCGCCGTTGCCAATTTGGACGATCATCGCGAAATCGGCATGGCGTTGCCTGCGGACCTTTGCTTCCAAGGCGAACTGCGGCGACCGCAATCGAAGGCTTTCGATGCCCTTGTCGCCCACGACAACGGTGTGCTTGCCGCCACAACGGCTTTCGGCAAGACGGTTGTCGCCGCAGCCCTGATTGCGCATCGTGGCCGGAACACCCTGGTTCTCGTTCATCGTCGGGAACTGCTCACTCAATGGGTGGAGCGCCTGAGTTCCTTTTTGAACATAGACCCGAAACAGATCGGAACTATCGGAGGCGGGAAAAGAAAGCCGACTGGTGTCATCGATGTGGCGCTCATCCAGAGCCTGGTACGCCATGGGGAAGTCGCAGATATCGTTGCCGATTACGGTCACCTGATTGTCGATGAATGCCATCACCTATCCGCGGCAAGCTTCGAGCTCGTCGCTCGACGGTCGAAAGCGCGGTATGTCGTGGGTCTGTCCGCGACCGTTGCCCGAAAGGACGGGCATCATCCCATCATCTTCATGCAATGCGGCCCTGTTCGCCATCGGGTCGACGCAAGAGTTCAAGCCGCCGAACGTGGCATCCGCCACCGTGTGCGCGATCGTTCGACGAAATTTGAATTGCCGCCATGTTTGGCGTCGGCCGAACGTCCATCGATGCCCGCAATTTACGCGGCCCTTGCGCAAGACAGTGGTCGGAATGATCTGATCTTCGATGATGTGCTGAAATCGCTTGAGGCGAAGCGTTCACCAGTGGTGCTGACCGAGCGGAAAGACCATCTCGACTATCTTCAGCAGCGGTTCTCGCCATTCGTGAAAAATCTCGTGGTGCTGCGCGGCGGCATGTCTGCGGGCGATCGAAAGACGGCCAACGCGGCATTGCGCGTATCCGATGATCAGGAGCGCCTGATACTGGCGACAGGCCGCTATATCGGCGAAGGCTTCGATGACGCCCGGCTCGACACGCTGTTCCTGACGATGCCGATCGCCTGGAAGGGTACGTTGGCGCAGTATGTCGGCCGTCTGCATCGTCAGCATGATGGCAAAAGAGATGTCTTGGTCGTCGACTATGTCGATAACACTGTCCCCGTTCTGGCCAGGATGGCTGCGAAGCGTCGCGCGGGTTATCGCGCGCTGGGCTATATGATCGAATAGTGGCGCCCCGCTGTGGAGCGGGACGCCCTTGGCCGGTCATCGCGACCAGATGAGCTTGTGCTCGCCCTTGTCGCCCTGGACGAGGGAGGCGTAGACCGGCGCCGTGAAGGACGGATCGTCGAGCTT
>NZ_JAMYUP010000115.1:0-8032 GCF_040323155.1 Mesorhizobium sp. M0060 | reverse complement strand
TCTCCTATGCATGAGGCTCTGCGCCGGCCAGCCGGCTTAACCCTCGTACCGTTGCATATCGGATGACGGGCCGCCCTCAGGCCCAGCAATCATAGGGACTAGTCGGCATATGATCGACTTCGGCTGTAAAATCTCTGGCCACCAAATAGCGCTGGAGGATAGCTGCATTTGCCTCGTCGTCTAATAAGAATTTCTGATACTGGTTCTCATCAACGATAAATCCTTCGCCGTAGACGTAGGTTCCCTTTGCACCGTAGATCGAAGAAAGTAATTTATGTGGTTTATCTTCCGAATCGCCGCTCGTGAGATAAGAATTAATATGTCCAACCTTATCGCCGTCCAGTACACGCTCTCCCTGCCACTTTCCGTTAAACACATGGATAATACTTATATCTACCCCAGCAGCTCCTGGCCAAGGACACGAGGCGCTTGCCCTAAATATCGATCCCGTCTTTTCGATCTGAGCGAGTGAAATTTCACGTGTGATTCCTTGACAGATTGTGTTGGTAGCCAGAAATCCAAAAACGCCACTGCCTCGAAGCAATGACCGAGCCCTTAGAAAGAAATAGGCACATAAGTCCGCGGCGCCTTTCTCTTGCGCAATATTTTGTGAGATGAAAGTTCGGTAGGCGAAGCCGTGCATTGTGCTAATTTTCTTGCCGCCAAGAAAAGGTGGATTGCCTACTATCGCGTCAAATCCCTTATTGTCGCGAAAAAATACTTCTGGAAATTCAAGGGGCCAGTGAAACGGTCGCCTCAAAACTTTTCCGGTGGAAAGTTCTGTTTCGAGCCCTTCATGGGCCCGCCGCTTGAGGGCTTGGACGGCGTCCTCATTGCCCTCCATTGCACCACCTGCTTCGATCGAGAGGTCGGTTTTGTCCGAGGCAGCTTCGCCTGCTGCAAGCACATCGGCGATAAGCGCGTCAGCTACAAGCTCAGGCAGCTCCAGACTCTGCCGCGCTTGCCGATCCAAGCCCGCCATCACCTCGACATCACGAATGTCGCGAATGGGCCTTGAACGCAAATCAGAGCGTAGCAGAATTGCCTTTTCGACGGATTGATCGATCGTCGCTGCGAAAAGCTTCTTCGAGCTGTTCCGATCTGGACGCATGTCGAGATAGCTGAGCTGTTCCAAACGGTTGATACCAAGCAGGCTGTCACCGCATCGAAGATTGTGATCCAGAAATCCGAACGGTCGCCCCTTCGCCAGAGTGACGAGCCAGATTGATAGCTTTGCTAGCTCCACGGCGAGCGGATTCACGTCGACGCCATAAAGACACCGCTCGGCGAGCAAGCGCCTGGCAACAATCGACCTTTCTTCGGCGTCCTTGCTCAGTGGCTCTTGCGCACCAATTTCCTGAGCGACTTGTCCTTCGGAAGTGATACATTTGCCCTGATCTTCCGCTTCACCCCAAGATTCAGTCAGTCGCTCCGACAGCCAACGGCAAACCTGTACAAGAAAAGCACCGGAGCCCATGGCCGGATCGCAAATTTTGAGGTCAAGAAGTTCGGCAGCGGATTTAAGAACCCAGTCTTCGCGCGGTGTGCCGTGAGCAGGCCCGACATACACAAGCGGCTCTAAGGTATCCCTAACAACCACTTCGGTGAGTGATTTCGGAGTGTAGTGTGTGCCAGTTTGCCGCCGATCTCCACCGATTTTCACCATCAAGGTGCCTTTGGGATAAACAAGCGGGTATCCCCAAAGGTCAGTTCGCAGCAGGTGGAAATAAGGCTCTACGCGTTCTTGCAACGCGCGATCAGCTTGGCAAGCGGTCAACAACTTTTCCGCTGCGTCCGCGTCCCTCGGCTTGTTCAAATCATTACGAACGCGGCTCGCCGAACTGTCCATACGTTCCTTAAGCAGATCCTCCAGGCTATTTTGACCCTGTGCCGAGGCATCCTCAATTTCGGCCAGTGTCACCCAGGGATTCTTAGCGAGCTTGGTTGCATCCAAATCAAGCGTGATCTCTGAGGCGCGAACAACTGTCCTTTCGAGGAGACCCTCATAGACATAGCCGATTTGCTCGACATCAAGTGCCCGATATGAAAGAGCACGCCCGCGGAAAAGTTGTACGGCTTCTAAGAGCAGAAGCACGGTGCCGTTGTCGATCGGCAGCGGCGTCGCAAGATCGACCTTCCATCGCGAACCCTTTGCTCGACCCTCCAAAAATGGGAACCGGTCGGGATCGAACAGAGAACCGCCCAAAGCGGGAAGCCGCAGTGCTTCGTGTTCGATGCCACCATAGACGGCTCTAAAAACCGACAACAGGCGCGACCAGGCGTCCCAACGTCTTTCAAGGATTTCTTCGGACTCGGCTCGAAGCTGCAGCCGCAACGTCGATACTGCATAGTTTGCTTCGTAGCGTTCATCCCCCAACAGCAAGAGACCGCGTTCTTCGGCGGCAAGCAGAAAAACGATCCTCATCATAACCGTCAACCCGGCCTCGTAGAGCTCAGATGGCTCTACTCCTAAGAGAAGGTCACGATTGCGATCGACATCAGCACGATCCAGGGCTTGGATCAGCACCTCGACCGCTCGCCTGACTTGCTCTCCCAGAGCGTCGGTCACCTCGTCTTGAAACTTGACCGAGTTGTCGAGTAGCGCCGGCAGCTGCTCCGTGCGGTCGACAAAGAACCGCCGAATTCCGAGAAGGTTGACGAAGGCCTGGAGTGTTATGGGTTCCTGAGACCAAAGCCGAGCGTACCAGCTGGCGAACGTGGTCACCGCTCCGACCGGAGCATCGACAAGCATCCATTGCTCGCCATTGGTCACGAGACCAAGGCGAACTCCCGTCGCTCTGCAAAGCGTGACCATGCGTTCGGCGGGACTTGCCGACCAAGTGCCTTGTTTGAAAGCTTCACCCAGAACGATCTCGGGATCATAGACGGAAACAAGCATGAGAGGCAGCTCGGCGCCTTGACCGTCGGTCACGACAAAATCGGGCGTCAGTGTGACCCCGTACTCCGGCAAGTCGCATTTGATGGCAGCGACATCCCCGCCGATCTTGAGCACGTCGCCAAAACCGTCTTCGTCGAATTCCAGACCTTGTCTGAGAACCAGCTCGATCCATGCCCGATGGACTTTGCGAGCATCGGGCTCGTCGAGATCGATCGCTTCACGCCATTCATCATAGGCCTGGCGGATCATTTTTTTCTTCGCGCCGTCGAGTCCGGCGAGGCCTTGGGGGAACGCTTCCTTCAGCACCGGCTCCGCCAAAAACGGGCCGGATATTTCTACCAGCGAAAGCCATTCGGCGTGGTGTCCGAAGTCCCTCATGTCGCCGGTCTCCAAGCATGGCCTTCGGGGACCAGAAAGATCACAGCGGCGGGAAACGTCTTTACCTGGAACCCCGCGAAGCGTTTGTGTATCGCTTCGATCTCGTTTTCCTTTTCCTCGGGAATGCGTGCCAAGCGCAGTTTCAGCGCCTCGACGTCGCGCCTGAGCTGAGTGCGCTCGTCTTCGGAGAAGAGCGACAGCTGTTGCGGCTCCTTCTCTTTCCGCAGTTCCTCTTCGATCGCGCGTGCCAATTCGTCGAGCACGGCGGCGATGTTGGTCGCCTCGTGCTTTTTTCGATTTTCCAAGGTGCCTTCGAGGTTGCGCAAGCGATCACGCGACCGCGCCTCGACCGTTTGCTGAACCGAGTCCCGATGCTTTTCGAAGCGCCGCTTGAGGCCTTCGAAGAGCCGGTCGTCCGATGGGATACCCACGGCCTTTTCAAGCCACGTATCGACCTGGGTCACGCGCGTTTCCCGCACGAAAGCCCCGTCCTTCAGCAATCCTCCCGCCAAAGTCAGCTCTTCGTGCAGACGATGGTGATTGCCTCCCGTCACGACGAGACGCGAAACGACAACAACGGCGATGTCGTCGAGCTCTCCTCGCGGTAGCCCACGAACGTCGACCCGGTTCAATTTCTTGACGTCGCTTTGCGCCCAGATTTCGGCTCGCATGAGCCGAAGACACATTTTTACCAGGCGATGGTTGAGATGGATCAACACGACATCGTCGCGTCCCTTCGCCACTCCGTGGTCGAAAGTTATGGGACGCGTTTTTCCGGTGTGAGGGTGGCGTAAGCCCTCCACACAGCGCGCCCACGATCCGGTCAACGCAGGCATTTCGAACACCGTGCCGCTCGGCGCACCATCCAATTCGACCGCAATCAGTGGTGGCTTCTTCTCAAGCGCCAATCCTGTTTTGACTGCGGCGCAGATGCGGTCGGGTGTCAGATGAAAATCGCGGGACGTTTCCTGAAGGCGGTCGTGCAACCTCGCGATACGTTCTTTCAACTGACGCTCTGCGCGGACGAAGCGCTTCGCTTTGGCTGCCCGCGCCTCGGCCTCTCGGGTATCCAGCTCCCGTCTCGTACCTTCGATCAACCCGGCCATTTGGGGTGCGATGACAGGGTTCACGCTCCCCATATCCTCGCGCATCGCTTCGAGTTTCGTAAGCGCGCGGATGATGTCGTCCCTATGTCCTCCGAAGGAATCCCCACTGGCCTCTCCGCCGTCGACAGGATGCCATATCAGGACCTCGCCGTATTTCTGGCCGTGCCGATCGATACGGCCATTCCGCTGCTCCATGACATTCGGATTGTAAGGGATCTCGATGTGAATGAGGCAATTGCAATAATTCTGAAGGTCGATTCCTTCAGACGCCGCATCGGTGGCGAGCAAGATGCGCACCGCGGCGTCCCTGGGATTCGTCTGGAACGCCGCTTTGACTTTTTCGCGCTCCTCTTGGTCCATGCCGCCACGAATGAGCTCCAGACGATCGCCACCGTATCCGTTCGCCGCCAAAATCTGATGCAGCCATTGATGGGTGGTCCGATACTCCGTGAAAAGTATCACCCGCCGATCGTTCCAAGCTCCTGCCGATTTGAGGTTCGCTTCGATCCAATCGAGGATCGCTTTGGCTTTCGAGTCCGTTCGATGGCTTGCCTTCTGCGCCCAATCACGCATGCGCGACAGCAGACGTTTCTCGTCTTCCGTAAGCGGCGCGCTCCGCTTGGTCGCTTCTTCGACGGCTTCGGCCTGCGCCCCTTCGACCTGCCCGTCGTCGGCATAATCCTCTTCGGCCTTTAGAATCGCCTTTCGCAGAATGCGGTCGTTCAAGCTCTCTGGAGACGGCTTGCTTTTACCCGAAGTCAGCGTGGCATGGTGCTTTTCCAGCGTCGAGGCGAAAGCGGCTGGAGAGGAAAACAATCGCTTCTTGAGCAAGGTGTTGACGAACTTGGTGCCGGTCGCCCCTGCATCGCGGCACGTTTTCTCACGGCTGGTGCAGTAGGCATCGAGCGTCTTGTGAATCTCGCGCTCGTCGGCGGTGAAAGGGATCGACAATGCCTGAAGATTTCGCTTGGGATAGAGCGGCTTGCCGTCTTTGTCGACGAGATCGGTCTTCAGACGCCGGATCATCACCTGTGAAAGCTGCTTGTCGTCAGGCAAAATGTTTCGCGAGAAACGCTGATCGTCGAGGAGTTCCAAGAGCGAGGTGAAGGACTCGGTGTAGCCGTTGTGGGGCGTCGCCGTCAGGAACAACCGATGCTGAAAGTGCGGTGCGATCTGGCGAATGAATCTCGTTCGCTGGCTTTCCAGCATGTAGTGAGCCGAGCCCGCAGGCGCTACGTTGTGCGCCTCGTCGACGACGAGAATGTCGAACTTGCGCGGATAGCTCGCCCTGACGGGAAGAATGTCCCGGAACATCCGTAGCGGCTCACCGCTCTTCACCCAATCCATCGAAACGATCAGGCGAGGGAACGAGGTCCATGGATTGGCGTGGATGCCGCGCGCCCGGCGCAATTCCTTCACGTACTCCGTATCGACGATCTTGAATTCCAGCCCGAACTTTTCGAGCATTTCGATACGCCACTTTTCTTGAAGCGATGCGGGGCAGACTACGAATACGGTTCGTGCGCGATGCCGCAGTAGGAGCTCTTGAATTACGAGACCCGCTTCGATGGTCTTTCCCAGGCCGACATCGTCGGCGATCAGGAGGTTCGCTCGCGCCATATCGATGGCGCGCACGAGAGGGTCGAGCTGGAAATCTTCGATACTCACGCCGCTGCGAAACGGAGCCTGCAGAAAGCTTCGATCCGCATTGGTTGCGGCACCCCACCTGACGGCATCGAGAAACGCTTCGAGTCGCTGTGAATCGTCACGACCGGTGATCTCGGGAAGGCCCGCACGTTCGATGATGTGCGCGCCTGGTTCGATCTCCCATATGACATCGATTTCTTCGGCCAAGTTGTCTTCGTCCACGGAGGACAACGTGACGCGATGCTGTGGAGGCGAACTCTCCCCGCGTTGGTCCGACGCTTGTGCGTCGGCGACAACCCATTGGCGCCGCCGTGCCTCCACGAGTTGACCCGGCTCTGGAATGGCCCGCAGGACAGTCGTGCCTCCGACTGGCCGCGCTTCGATCGCGGCGGCCATCTAAGCAGCCCTCTTCTGCGAACCCGTATGCATTTCGACATGAGCGACAATCGATTTCCCGATAGCTTCGGCGAGCTTGACGGGGACAGCGTTCCCGATCAGGCGACCGATCGTCTTGCAGTAAATAGGATCGCCACTTTTGACGAATTTGTAGCTTTTGGGAAAACTCTGGAGGATCGCACCTTCGCGCAAGGAGATCGCGCGATCTTGCTCGGGGTGACCGAAGCGGCCGTTTCCGAAACCGAAATATTGTGTCGTGATCGTCGGCGCGGGCTCGTCCCATTCCATGCGTCCATACACGCTCGGATACGTTTTGCCGGTCGGTCGTTTGTGGCAATCGGCGACGAGTTCTTTCTTCCAATCGCGCCACGTCCCTCCGGGAGTGGACGCGCGAATGCGGCGCATATTGAGATCGGACAGTTCGCTCGCTTGATGCAACGGGTCGGTTTCGCAAACCTCGCCCGCCTCGATCGCCGGTAGTCCTTCGATCGCCTTACGGACAGTTTTGGGCTTGGACTTCGTGCGCAGCAGGGAGATCGGCCCCAACTTCGAGGCGAGCAACACCAGTCTTTGGCGCTGCTGGGGTACGCCGAACTCGGCGCAATTCACCACTTCGTACGCAACATTGAAATCCAGCGCTTCGAGTTCCGAAACGAATTTTTTGAACACTGACTGCTTCGCGAGATTCGGAACGTTCTCCATGGTGATGATGTCCGGGTCGAGTTCCTTGGCCAGACGCCCGAAATGCCCCAGGAGATGCCACCGCTCATCGGAGGGACCTGATTTTTGATGATACGTCGAAAAGGGCTGACATGGCGCGCAGCCCGCGAGCAGCTTAAAGCCCGCCCCTTTCATATTGGCGTGCAGCTTTGTCGCGTTCAAATCAGCAACGGACTGCAGCAGAAACGCTGCCTCATTGTTCGCCTCGTAAGGGTACGCGCAGGCGGGATCGATATCGACCCCCAACCTGACTTCAATACCGGCCTTCTCCAAGCCTTTGGTTAGCCCGCCGACCCCACAGAACAAATCGATCGCGGCTATGATTCGGTTGCGAGGGCTACGTTTAAACCTCTTGCTGATTTCGCTTGGCGTGCTCCTCATTCCCCCTCATTTCCCAAGTTGTGTCCTTCTCGCCTCGATCGTTTGCAAACGCTCGATGGCCAGCAGCCGTGAGTATTCTTCGACGCTGATAACAACTACCACCGGCCGACCATGCTTCTCGACGGTAACCGGCTCCGCCCGCGCGGTGTCGATCAACATCCCAAATCCGTATTTAGCGTCTTTCGCCGATATGTTTTTCAAAGAATCAGCCGCCCGAAAATGGCCATTTTGGCCATACTCCTTAAATGGGTGAGCTATCGCAAGAGCTGATTGCCGGGCCTTCCTTGGACACGGTCTCAGGGTGAAATTGGGTTTTCACACTGAACCTCTCCTCCTCGGCGGGTTTGCAATCGACAGTTTTACGCTAGGCGCAATAGCACCGGTCGTCGGCGGTGGGGCCGCAGAACGAACCCGCTGCGCGGGAGGGGCGCCTGCGGTTGAGGTAGTGATCAAGAACCGGTCGTCGCGCTGGCGTTGAGCGTCGTCCGGCGGGGGCAGAGCATGA
>NZ_JAMYUP010000114.1:0-8832 GCF_040323155.1 Mesorhizobium sp. M0060 | reverse complement strand
GCGCTGATCTTCACGGCGACAATGGTGGTCGCGCGTGGATTGGCCCCACACTCCGAACCAGCCGCCGACCGCTCGACGCAACGCCTGGCCGGCTTTCTGGTGCTGCTGGCGCTGGTTCAGATCTATCTCGGCGGGCTGGTCGCAGGGCTCGACGCCGGCTCGAGCTACAACACCTGGCCGCTGATGGACGGCAAACTGGTCCCCGGCGACCTGCTTCTGCTAGAGCCGGCATGGCGCAATTTCTTCGAAAACCCGAAGACGGTGCAGTTCGTTCACCGGCTTGGCGCCTACACGATCTTTGTGGTCGCGCTCTGGCACATGATCGCGACACGCCGGCGCTTGCCGGGAACGACACATGCCCGCCGCGCGACGCTGCTGTTCCTGATTGTGGTGGTCCAAGCGTCGATCGGCATCGGCACGCTATTGATGCACGTACCGCTGCACATGGCGCTGACGCACCAAGGTATTGCGCTGGTCCTGCTCGGCTTTGCCGCGGCGCACTGGCGCGGCACCAAGGGCGCTTATCCGCTGCCCCATGAGATTGCTCTCAGAGGCTGAACCGCACCGTCCGAATCGCCGCGGCGATCGCCAGTTCGCGGTTTTCGTCGACCACATTGCGATCTTCATGGTGCCATGCAGCCGACAGGCAGCCATAGGCGATGGCGTGGTCCAATATGGTGGCCGGTGACTGGCGCAGCGTCGCCGCAAAGACTTGCGCCATGTGAGCGATCCGCTGCGGATCAAGGCAGAGATCGTCGCGGTCGAGTGGGTTGTAGAACATGTTGGCCGCGTCGAAGTCGGGGTCGCCGAGAACGCCCTTCGGGTCGATCGCCAACCAGCCGCGCGGACCGCGCATGATGTTGTCGTGATGCAGATCGCCATGCAGCGGCCGCACCTCACGCGGGTTGGCCAGCAGCCGTTCCGCGATCCCAGCGGCTTCGAGATAGAAGCTCCTTTTGCCGGCATCACGGTCGGCCTTCGCCTTTCTGAACAGGCTGGAGAACCGCGCACGCAACGGCTGGAGATCCGGCGGGGCAGGGTGCTTCGACGGTGAGAACAGTCTTGCCATCACCTCCGCCGCGATCGCGGTGGCGGCATTGTCGCCTTGATCCGCAATCACCTGTGACAGCGAGGTTTCGCCGGCATATTCCAGCAGCATGCGATGGCCATCGCGGCCGAGCAGCCGCACTGCCCCTTTGCCGCGTCGCCAGGCGAGGAAATGCTCGCCACGCAACTCGTCCTCAACATCGTCGAAAGGTTTTAGATCCTTGACGATTGCCGGCGAGCTGTCCTCGCGAACAACCTTCCAGATGCAGCCGCTGAACGTTTCGGCGATGAGTTCGGGCGCGCCGACCCTCCAGCGCTTTGGAAATGCCGGCGCATCCATTCAGAGGCCGAGCATCAAATCCATGTTCTGCACGGCAGCGCCCGAGGCGCCCTTGCCGAGATTGTCGTAGACCGCAAGCAGCAGCGCCTGCGCCCTGTCGTCATTGGCAAAGACGTAGAGCTTCATCCGGTTGGTGCCGTTATAGGTCTCCGGATCGATCTCAGGCATGCGTTCCTGATGCAGATACGGCGCCACCTCGACCACGCCGGCATCGATGGAAGCGAAATGATCGGCGATCGCTGCATGAAGCTCGGCGCCGGTCGGCACATGGTCGAGGCCGCCGAGTTGCAGCGGCACCACCGTGATCATGCCTTGCGCGAAATTGCCGACTGCCGGCTGCATGATCGGATCGTGCGAAAGCTTGGCATAGGTCCTGAGCTCCGGCACGTGCTTGTGCTGCAGCGTCAGCCCGTAGGGCAGGAATTCCGGCGCATCCTCGCCCTTGGCGACATAATCCTCGATCATCGGCCGGCCGCCGCCGGAATAGCCGGAAATGCCGTTGACGGTGACCGGAAAATCGGCCGGCAACAGCCCCGCCGCAACCAGCGGCCGCAGCGTCGCGATGGGTCCTTGCGGCCAGCAGCCCGGATTGGCGACGCGCTTCGCCGAAGCGATCTTCTTCGCCTGATCCTTGTCCATTTCGGCGAAACCATATTCCCAGCCCTCGGCGACGCGATGCGCCGTCGAGGCGTCGATCACCTTGGTGGTGTCATTGGCGATCAGCGAAACGCTTTCCTTGGCGGCCGCGTCCGGTAGGCAGAGAATCGCGACATCGGCGGCATTGAGGAACTCGGCGCGCGCTGCCGTTTCCTTGCGGCGCTCGGTCGGGATGGAGATGATTTCCAGGTCGCCGCGCTCGGCAAGCAGCGCCCTGATCTGCAGACCGGTGGTGCCGTGCTCGCCGTCGATGAAGATTTTCGGTTTCATTGCCTGCCTGAATTCCTGTTATCTCAAAGTTATATGCCGCTTGCCTGATTCAATCCGGCAACGCTGTAATTGCCCTGGTTCATTTCCTCGAGCCGGGCCTTTCGTTCGGCCAGCAGCCCGAGATAGTGCATGGCCACCATCGAGCCGGCAATTGCCGTTATATCGGCGTGATCATAGGCTGGCGCAACCTCGACGACGTCGGCGCCGACGATATCGACCTGGTTGATCTGGCGCAGCACCGACAGGATCTTTGCCGAAGACGGGCCTCCCGCGACCGGCGTTCCGGTGCCGGGCGCAAAAGCCGGATCCAGGCAATCGATGTCGAAGGTGACGTAGGTCTTCTTGCCGCCGGTACGGTCGACGATGGCGTAGGCGATGTCGGATGCCCGCATTTCCTCCACTTCATGGCCATACAGGATCTTGATGCCGAAAGTGTCGGGCGCATGGGTGCGGATGCCGATCTGGATCGAGCGGTCGGGGTCGATGATGCCCTCCTTTACCGCACGGCCGACGAAGGAGCCGTGATCGATGCGCTTGCCGTCGTCGGGCCAGGTGTCCTGGTGTGCGTCGAACTGCACCAGGGCCAGCGGCCCATGGATGGCGGCATGCGCCTTGAGCAGCGGCCAGGTGACGAAATGGTCGCCGCCGAGCGATAGCAGGAAGGCGCCGGATTTCAGGATCTTTGCCGCCTCGCGCTCGATCGTGCCGGGCGTCTTCTGGTGGTTGCCGCTGTCGAGCAGGCAATCGCCATAATCGACCACGGCGAGATGTTCGAACAGATCGCGCGAAAACGGATATTGCGGGTCGTTGTCGAGGATCGCCGAGGCGCGGCGGATCGCCTGCGGTCCGAAACGCGCGCCCGGCCGATTGGTGACCGCGGCGTCGAAGGGAATGCCCCACACCACCGCATCGGCGCCCTTCACGTCCTTCGAATATTTGCGCCGCATGAACGACAGCGCGCCGGCATAGGTCGGCTCGAACGACGCACCCGTCCTGGAGCGGGTGGTGAAGGCGTGATCGATGGTTCTTGGCGGCATGAAGCGATCTCCTGTGCGTCGACGCGCAACCTTATTGGACATAATTCTCAGAATTGCGACTCCTTCGGAGAACCACGACCATTCGAGCCCGGTCACAAATTCTTGCTTGCCAGGCGAGCTCCGTATGGCTGGCCGGGAGATTGCCTGGCAAGCAACCGAAAGTAGCCGCCAACGGCTGCTTCGGCCGGCGCTGATCTGAATTTTCCAGCGTTTGCGAAGCCGGCTTCGTTCACCGGGGTGTCACGAGCGTCGCTTAACCGGGTGTCGATCCGGTACGGAGCGATTCTCATGCGAACGACTTGGCTGAGCCTTCTGCTTTCCGTCGCGCTGACGGTCCCACTTGGTTATGCGTCGGCAGGCGAAACGCGCGCCAGGCAGATACTCGACCGCTTCGAGCATGCCAACCGATGGCGCGATCATGTGATGGTGGCCGCGCACCGCGCCGGCGGCATGCAGGCCGGCAAGACGCTCTATCCCGAAAATTCGATCGCCGCCATCGAGGCGTCGATCGCAATGGGCGCCGAAATCGTCGAGGTCGATATCAGGCGCTCGAAGGACGGACAGTTCGTCGTCATGCATGACAGTTGGCTCGACCGCACCACGACTTGCAAAGGTGAGGTCGACAAGCACACATTGGCCGAACTCAAGACGTGCCGGTTGGTGATCGAAGGCACCGGCGCCGTTACGGGCGAGACGGTCTCGACGTTGCGCGAGCTGTTGATGGCGACCAGGGACAAGATCCTCATCAATCTCGACAACAAGCTCGATACCGAAAGCCTGACCGGCATGGTCGCGGTCGCGCGCGACCTCGGCATGGCCGAACAGGTGATCGTCAAGGAGAACCTGTGGGATGCGGAGAGGATCGCCACGGTTGCGGCCGCCATGGACGCGATCGAGGGCGGCTTCCAGTTCATGCCGATCATTGCCGACGATGCGGTTCACGACGCGATGTTTGCCGAAAAAGTCAGCCGGGCGTTCCCGGTGCGGGCGATCGAACTGATCAATTGGCGGGCCGGCGCCGAGACACTGACCGAGACCGGCGGCCCGCTGTTCAGCCCGCGCATGCGCGCGATCGCCGTGAGGGGCGACTGGCACATCTGGGCCGACACCTATGCCATCGTCAACAAGCCGGGCGGCTTCCTCGCTGGCGGCCGCGGCGACGAGCTGGCGGTCGCGGCCAGCCTGCCGCGCGAGACTTATGGCTTCTGGGTCGAGCGAGGCGCCACTATCATCCAGACCGACGAACCGAATGCCGCCATCGGTTGGCTGGCGGCGAACGGTTTTCGCGTGCCCTATGCCGGTGAGAAGCGCCCGGCCGAGCCGGCCAACACGGCCAGCATCAATTAGACCGGCGCGGCGAGAATTGCGGTCTCCCTCTTGTGGGGAAGATGCCCGGCGGCAGAGGAGGACGCTGTCCCGCCGACCCCAGGCCGGCAGCGCCAACTTTCGAAACCCAGAAACAGAAACCCGCCACGGTGGGCGGGTCGTCGGCGCCAATCAGCACCATACCCAGATTAGTAGCATAGCTGCCGGCACAAAGCAAGAACAAAATGTGGCGTTGTGGCAGAAAAATGCGACTATCCTTCAGCGCCTCGGTTGTCCGCCTGCAAGGTCGCGCGCCTTGGCGCCCTTTCTGTCCTGCCGGCCATCTCCTCCGCAAGGGAACCCACTTGGGGGAGATTGGCTCGTCACCGCCTTCGGTAATCTACCCGCAGGCCGCCATTGCCACACTATCCAGCTCCTTGACGACATCGTCCGACAGTTCGAGGTCGGCAGCGGCGAGGTTTTCTCGCAGATGTGCGACGGAAGACGTGCCGGGAATCAGAAGAATGTTGGGCGCGCGGCGAAGCAGCCAGGCGAGCGCGACCTGCATGGGCGTGGCGTCGAGGCGCGCAGCGACCTCGGACAAGGTCGACGACTGCAGCGGGTTGAACCCGCCGAGCGGGAAGAACGGCACATAGGCGATGCCATCGCGGGCCAGATTGTCTATCAAGGCATCGTCGCCTTGGTGCGCCAGATTGTACTGGTTCTGCACGCAGACGATCTTGCAAATCCTGCGACCTTCCGCGACTTGCGCAGCGGTGACGTTGCTCAATCCGATGTGACGCACCAAACCTTGTCGCTGAAGCTCGGCGAGTGCCGTCAGCGGCGCTTCGATCGATCCTTCGGCGGGGCCATGTGCGTCGAACATGATCCGAAGGTTGACCACTTCCAGCACGTCGAGCGCGAGATTGCGCAGATTGTCGTGCACCGCCTGTGTCAGCTCTTCTGCCGAGAAGGCCGGTAGCCATGAGCCATCCGTGCCGCGTCGGGCACCGATCTTGGTGACGATCATGAGGTCGCCGGGATAGGGTGCGAGCGCTTCGCGGATCAACAGGTTGGTGACGTGCGGGCCATAGAAATCGCTGGTGTCGATGTGATTGACGCCTTGTGCAACGGCTTCGCGCAGCACGGCCAATGCCGCGTCGTGATCCTTTGGTGGGCCGAAGACGCCTGGCCCTGCGAGCTGCATGGCGCCGTAGCCGAGCCGTCTCACTTTGCGGTCGCCGAGGATGAATGTGCCGGACTGGTCGACGCTGGACATGGTCTTTCTCCTTCAGGGATGGTGCACAGATAGACGCTGTCCGATCTCATGATAATTGGCTACAATTCGCACGGGCTGTGCGGAATGACGAACAATGCAGATTGATCTCGGGGATCTGAACGCCTTCGTGGCCGTAGCGCGCGCCAAAGGCTTTCGCGATGCGGCACGCGCCAGCGGCGGCAGTGCGTCCGGCTTGAGCGAGGCGGTGCGCCGCCTCGAGACGCAGCTCGGTGTCAGGCTGCTCAACCGGACGACCCGCAGCGTCGTCCTGACCGAAGCCGGCGAAGGCCTGCTGGCGCGGCTCGGTCCTGCCTTGACCGAGGTGGAATCGGCCCTCGACGTGGTGAACGGCTTTCGCGACAGGCCGGCAGGTACGTTGCGCCTCAATGTGCCGGTCAGCGCGGTGCGGCTGGTCCTGCCCAGCATCGTCCCGCGGTTCCTTGCCGCCTATCCCGGCATCCGGCTGGAGGTGGTCGCCGAGGAGAGCTTTGTCGATGTGCTGGCGGCCGGCTGCGACGCCGGCATCCGCTATGACGAGCGGCTGGAGCAGGACATGATCGCCGTGCCGATCGGACCGCGCGTGCAGCGCTTCGCCACCGCCGCCAGCCCTGCCTACCTGGATCGTCATGGCCGGCCGCAACACCCGAGCGACCTGCTCGGCCACGCCTGCCTGCGCGGCCGCTTTGCCAGCGGTGCGATGCCGCCGTGGGAATTCGAGCGCGACGGCGAGGTGGTGCGGGTCGACCCGACGGGGCCGCTTCTCGTGACCCTGGGCGGGGCGACTGACCTCAAAGTCGATGCAGCCGTCGCCGGCACCGGCATCATCAGTCTGTTCGAGGATTGGCTACGCCCTCACTTCGAGAGCGGGGCGCTCGAACCGCTGCTTGAGCCCTGGTGGCAGAGCTTCTCCGGGCCGTTCCTTTACTATCCCGGCCGGCGCCTCGTGCCGGCGCCGTTGCGGGCGTTCATTGACTTCATCAAGGCCTGAAGTCTGCCACGATGCGAGCGAGCCGCGCCTGCCGCCGGTGATTGGTGCCGCCATTCATAGAAAAGGCCGCCGGAGGCGGCCTTTTCGTCTTCTGAAAGCTGCGCTGCGCTTAACGCTTGGAGAACTGGAAGGAGCGGCGGGCTTTCGCCTTGCCGTACTTCTTGCGCTCGACGACGCGGCTGTCGCGGGTCAGGAAGCCGCCCTTCTTGAGCACGGCGCGCAGCGCCGGCTCGTAATAGGTCAGCGCCTTGGAGATGCCGTGGCGCACGGCACCGGCCTGGCCGGAAAGGCCGCCGCCAATGACGGTGGCAACGATGTCGTACTGGCCGGCGCGGTTGGCGGCGATGATCGGCTGGTTGAGGATCATCTGCAGCACCGGACGCGCGAAATATTCGGCGAACACCTTGTCGTTGACGACGATCTTGCCGGAGCCGGGCTTCACCCAGACGCGGGCGATGGCGTTCTTGCGCTTGCCGGTGGCGTAGGCGCGGCCCGATTTGTCGAGCTTCTGGACATGGACGGGTGCTGCCGGCTGGGTGTTGGTGTTGCCGGTGGCAGTTCCGAGTTCTGCGAGCGAGGAAAGCTCAGCCATCTTACGAAACCTTCTTGTTCTTGGCGTTCAGCTTGGCCACGTCGAGGGTGACGGGCTGCTGGGCGACATGCGGATGTTCCGTGCCTGCATAGACGCGGAGATTCTTCATCTGGCGACGGCCGAGCGGGCCACGCGGGATCATGCGTTCGACGGCCTTTTCGACGACACGCTCGGGAAAACGGCCCTCAAGCAGCTGGCGCGCGGTGCGTTCCTTGACGCCGCCGGGGTGGCCGGTGTGCCAGTAATAGACCTTGTCGGTGAACTTCTTGCCGGTGAACACCACCTTGTCGGCATTGATGACGATGACATTGTCGCCGTCGTCGACATGCGGAGTGAAGGTGGGCTTGTGCTTGCCGCGAAGATGATTGGCGATGACAGTGGCGAGACGGCCGACGACGAGACCCTCGGCGTCGATCAGCACCCACTTCTTCACCACATCCGCAGGCTTCTGCGAAAAGGTTGCCATGGATTGTTGCTTTCGGTTCGGACCTTCAAAAGAAGGCGTTTCTTGTTGCTTGGATTGGCGAAAGGCACTTGCCCGTCGCCAATAACAAAACGGCGGCCTTTGCGGGCCGCTGTTCCGTGAGGGCTTATAGGAGAGGGCGGCGACTACGTCAAGGCGCATGAAAAGCTAGCTCTGGGGTAAAATCAAGCAAAAACAATGATTTGAGCAGAAGGTATTATTTTACCACATCTCCAATCCGCTTCGGCGGGATCGAATAGGTTCCCGTCGCGTGCGCTACCGTGTGTCCCTCCGGCCCGGCGACGATGTCGATATCGAATACCATCAGGCTTCTGCCGAGCTTGAGGATGCGGCAATGGCCATCGATCGGCCCGGCCTCGGCCTTGCGGACGAAATTGATGTTGAGACTGGTGGTGACCGAAAGAGCATCCGGCCCGGCATGCGAGAGCACGCAGACATAGCCGCCTATGTCGGCCAGCGTGAACAGCGAGGAGCCCGACACGGTGCCGCCGGGGCGCAAATGGCGCTCGTCGGCATTGAGCCGCACGATGCAGCCGCCTGGAAACACCTCCACCGCCTCATAGAAGGTGAACTGGTCGTTGAGTTGCGGGAAAACGGTCGCCATCAGCGCGTTGACGTCGGCAGCGGTCAGCACCGGCTTGAGATTGCTTTGGGCAGGCATGTCGGTCCCTCGTTTGCGCCTGCCTGTATGAGCGCAGCGTGCCGTTTCTGGCAACAGCCACTCATTATGGCAGAAGCGGAAGAGGGGAGTTGGACGAAGCGAGACGGCATACTAGATTCTGTCTCTTGGACAGAGCTGCGGCTGCGGACGATGTAGAGGGTGTAGATGTCGG
>NZ_JAMYUP010000113.1:0-9521 GCF_040323155.1 Mesorhizobium sp. M0060 | reverse complement strand
ATCATCAACGGCCATCCACAGAGCCAGATCGAGGAACTCATGCCCTGGCGATTCCGGAAAACATCAAGCCCAAACCCATAGGTGATCGGCGAGGCGCTTACGATATACGCTGAATTCGAGCAATCGTACAAAATTGGCCGCACTGAGCTGGCGCAAACATCGATGTCGTACGTAACGCGATACGATCTCAAGCAGGTTCGCGGAGGAAAACGAGTTCGTCACAGCTCTGCGCGCCGGCGAGTAAGGACTGATTGCACGATTGCGAAGCATGAGGGACCATTACTACCGACTTGAGCATCGTTTGGAGGACTGCGATATCCCCACATGAGAGATTGGGTTCGGCACCGAAAGCAGCAATGCCGATCCATCGCGACCCTGAGCTTTAGCCTCCGGACGTTCGGCGCTTGCTTGCCAATCAACCAGCGCCGTCGGGCCAGCGGATCTCGAATCCGCCGGTTCCAATGGGCCAGGCCAGGCCAAAGCCGTTGTCAAACGCCAGACTTAGATCGTTCTTGCTCGTCACCTTCGCACCGACGAGAATTACCTGTCGGCCAGTCCACCGCTGATGCTGGCGGTAGTCGAGCAACTGGCCGATCGCGGCGCGAATCGCGAAGCGCATCGTAGCCGCATCAGCAGGCTTGATCTCGACCATCACTTCCGGCATTGCGTCAACCGCAACCGAAGGTCGTCGCGAAAACAAGCGGGAAAATCAATCCGCGGATATCGCTCGCTGAGAAACGCTACGAACTGTTTGTGCAGACTGTCATGCTGAGGATGGACATTGATCTCGTACTTCCGCACATACCGTTTGTAGACGTCGGACGCTGCCGCTCCAGCCGGTCGGCCACGACCTCCATCATGATCGGGCGATGCCCCGACGGGAGCGACTGGCTCGCCTTCGATAAATGCCTTTACTCTCTTGACGAATGCTCTGGCGGATCGATCTGTCGTATCGTTCGCATACCACCAGCTTGCCTGGCCACTCCACCCTTTGCCACGGTGCCTATCCTCCGGGGGCAGCACGAATGCATTTTCGGCGAGTGTCCTAGCCCTGAACGACCTGATCTTATCCTTGTAGTGCTGGGCGGAAGGGTTACGCCCCTTGAAGTGCTGGCGGTGGCGATACAGTCGCGCACCGCGATACCACCCGACCACCACGCGCGGATCTTTGCCTTCCTCCGGAGCCGTCCAAACGATGTCGATCCCGTCGACAAATTCGTCGTGCTTGCCTGAACCCAGATTCTGGATGCGCACCTGCCGATCCAATTCGCCCTTAATCGTCTCGAAGCGCCGTAAACGTACCCGTCATCGGCTGCAACAAAGTTGCATTCTTCCGCGCAATAACCCTGCTTACTCGGAAATGCCCCGCCACCGAGAGGCGGGTCATCCGCGCTCCGCCCGGCGTAGTCGTTCATCCACGCAACATTGCAGAACAAAATAGGCATTTCTCAACCTCTATGGGACGTCATGACGGATTCGATCGAAAGTTCCTATGTCAGACGAGTTGGTTAGTTGAACCGTTTTGAGGCGAATTCTAATCGAGCCTAATCCAGCTGGTGAATGGTAGATTGTGGCACAACAGCCTTGGCGATTTCACATAGGTGCTTGTGGTGCGTGAGATAGATGACCTGACCTGTGTTCGCCATCTCCCCAAACAATCTGAAAACCTCCTCCGAGCGAATATGGTCAAAGGTTTCCATGATGTCGTCGGCGATGAAGGGAACCGAGGGCCGGAATTGCGCGAACTCGTAATAACCGGCGAGCCTCAGTGCCAGGTAGAGCTGAAAGCGCGCGCCCTTCGAAAGCGCGTCAGCGAGCTTGGATTGCCCGTCGCGCTGCACCGCGATGAGAACCTCCCCGCCTTTCACGGGCTGGGTTGTAAGGCCTGAATACTGCCCACGGGTCATTAGCTTGAATGCGTCTGATGCACGCGCCATCATCCCCGAACGGTGGTTCTCACGGTAGATCCGCAAAGCATTTCCAGCCGACATGATGCCGAGCTTCAGCTCGATGTAACGAACGGCCTTCTCCTCGATTTCCAACAGGGTTGTGCGCCGTTCGGCATCCAGGTGTGCAACCGCGCTGTCGCCGCCGATGGCGTCCAGCTTATCGGCCGCGCGTGTCTGCCGGATCAGCTGTTGCTGGATCATCTCATCGAACTGGCGAAGCCGCTGCTCGCCCTCAGCCTTCTCGACCGTGAGGCTGTCGAAATCGATCGCGTCCAGGATCGAGCGTGCCTCCTCGAATCCGTCGACTGCAAGTTCCGCCACTACCCCTTCCTCAAGGTCAGCGACGGCAGCGCGCAATCCATCCCGCTCGCGCAGCAGCTCATCGCGTTCGACTACTTCGGACAGAGTGGCGACGCCAAAAACGCCCAGCACTTCGTTCTTGCGGCGTTCGTGCGCCGAAATCTCATTGTCGAGGATGTCGCGCGCCTCCTTCAGGCGCTTCAGGTCGTGGCCGAGGCTTGCCTTCGTTTCCCGTGTCCGCTCGGCGCGCTCCAGGCGCTCGGCAAGGCGGATGGCCAACTGCTCCGGCTCGCTATCCTTCGTCGGCTCGTCGGCTTCAACCGCTACGGCGATGACCTCGACCAGAAAATTAGCCCTGTCGGCCGCCATCTTGTCGATACGCAGCTGCAGATCGTCCCGTTCCTGCAGGCTTCTTGACAGTTCGGCCAATTGATCGAGCACAGTGCCGACGCCGGATGCTGAGAGCCCGCTTTCGAGCCAAGTTCCCTTGAGTGCTTCGACAATGCCGGCCAGCCATTCCTCCTCGCGACGCTCCGCCACGCCTACGGCAACCCGTCGGGCCGCTAGATCCTCTTCTTTGGAGCTCACCATTCTGAGCGCCTCGGCATACTCTGCGTCCACCTTGCGCTGCCGATCCAGAAACAGCTCAGCGATGGCCATGATTGCTTCGAGGGTGTCGCCGGGCTCTGATACTATGCCGACGCTTTCCAGCGCTGCTCTCATTTCCAAGCGTATCTGCTCGCCGGCGTCAGCGGCTCGCTCCGCCTTCCTGCGGAGAAGTTCGATCTGCTCCCAGGCAGCGAGCGCATCGCTGCGCGCCTCGATCTGATCCTCGATCCTTTCGATCAGGCGCTCAGACGAAGGTTCCACGGCGTCTCCGAGCAGGTCTCTGGCGGCCGCGCGGATTTCCAACAATTGGGTATCCACATCCTTGCCGAGCTGTGTGCGTTGGATGCCGTTGCGTGACAGGTTGGCCGCGACCTCGGCCAGTTCGCGAGTCGTTGCCCGGATCTCGGCAAGATCCGCCGCGCCGGCCAGCCGGCCCGCGCTGGCAATGTCATCGCGCGCCAGTGCCACGGCGAAATCGTCAGCGGTGTCACCGGTCAGCGCTGCGCGGTGCGTTGCCCACGCATCATCGCGGACACGGCGGATCGCGGCAGCCCCATCATCGTCGACAACGTCGACCGAGGCACGAAGGGCATCCAATCCAGCCTTGAGCATGGCATGGTTGCCCTCGTATTCGGCGAGGCGTTCGGCAAGTACGGCGGTGTTTCTTGCCAGTTCTGACGCTACTGTCTTCCAGGCGGCAATGTGCCCGGCGCTCGGAACCGCGACGTTGGCGAGAGCAAGGGCATCTCCTCTCCATGGACGCAAGCGCGCGAGCGACACCTCCCATCGAATTGTTCCCGCATCTTCTGCCTCGCGAGCCGTCCTGATCTCCGCCAGGTGTCCGCTTGCTCGCGCTTTCGACAAAGCCGAGCCCAGCCTTGCCCTGGCAGGTTCGGGCACTGCCCTTTCCTCGCCGACCCGCTGCCTTGCCGCCTGCAGCGCATCGAGTGCTGCCGCCGCCTCGTCGCGGGCGGCGCGCACCCCGGTAGCAATCCCGGACCTCTGCTCGACCATAGCGCGAACGACGCCAACGGTGACGGCAGGCAGAAGCAGCGCGGCAGGATCCGGCTCGGAAGATCGACCCAAGGCGGCTAGGCAGCTTGCCACGGTGTTGTTGAGGATTTGCAGCCCCATCCTGCGAGTGGGCAAGTCAAAGCCAGCCGCGGTATGGCGCACTTTGCTCTCCGCAAGCCCGCGGATTCGTTCGGAAATCGACAGGATCGATTCATCCTCATCGACCGCAGTGACTTTTGCCGCCAAGCGCTGGACCTCGTCGATGTTTGCGGACAGCCGCGTTCTGAGGCTGGCATCGTCATCGATGAGTCCGGTGACACTACCCGTCCACGTGCGAGCTGGGGAGGCGATGTCCGGCAGCTCATTCAGCCGGGCAATCTTGCGCCGGATATCCGCCCGCATCGGCGCAGCACGCACGTAACGAGCAATGGTATCCAGCCTGGCCACCAGCACCGCTCGGTCACTGATGGTCCGGTCGTATTGCTGCGCTGCATCGAGACGTTCGGCCTCCAGGCCCTCGTAGGTTGATGCAAGGGTATCGATCGCATCCCTGCGCGACTTCACGTCAACAAGGCGCTTCTTCAGGAGCGCCAGTTCGGTGCCATGCGCCTGCTTCCGATACAGAGCGTCTGCTTCGGCCTCGAGGGTGTTCAACGTATCACTTGCGTTCCCAAGACCGGCGCTTGCCGTGAAGAGGAGCTTGCCGAGGTCGCCCCGCGACTCCAGAATCGACTTCCCGCCCGCTTCCAGCGTCTCGTCATCGAGTGAGAACATCGTCGTGTAAGCGTCACGCGACAGTCCGGCGAGATGCGCCGTGATCGCCACGTCGCTCACCGGTTGGCCCGTCGCGTTCAATAGCGAATTAGTACGCTGTTTCGTACGCGTGAACGTGTGCTCGGAGCCGGCCAGTTCCAGCACGCCGCCAATGCGCATGGCGCTGTACTCGTGCAGGAAGTTGTAGCGGCTCCGTTCCTCGATGCCGAACAGCAAGTCTAAGTAGGCGGAAAGCGCGGTCGATTTGCCGGCCTCATTCAGGCCGAACACGATATGCAGGTCAGGTCCGGATTCCGGTTTGGGTCCGAAGTCGATCGTACTATTGGTGAACTTTCCATAGCGAATGAGGTCAAGTCGCCGCAACCTCATGACGATCCACCGGACTTAAGGCGGGCAGTGACCAAGTCCGCACCCTTGGAAAGCACCTGATCGAGGAACTGCTCCAGCCCGGCTTCGTCCTTCCCAGCAAAATCCCGTCCGTCGGCCGGAAGGTCGGCGACCATCTTTTGGACGAACGCCCTCGCCTCAGCGCGGAAGGCCTCCGAGGTGGCATCGGCACGCATTGATTGCCCGAGTTCGAAAATCGGATCAGCAATATCCTCGGCGGTCTCCGTCCGAGGCGGCGCGAGGTCAAGCTCGAGCTTCTCCACCCACGTATGGCCCAGCTGTTCCGCAGCCTGTTCGGCTTCGGCAAGAAGGAGGTCCCTGTCGCGGATCAGCGCCCATAACAATGGTGACGTCCCTCTCAGGCCAACGCGGGCCACAGCATGACGCGATCGGACGGTGGCCCGCATCTCTTCGAGCGCGAAACGAATACGCGCGACGGCCTCGGGCCACTCCACCGCCCCGGTAAGGTCGACGCTCACCCGTTCGAACTTCGCAACGCTGGTCAGCCGTTCCTCGATCTCCACCGAACGGTCGTCGCGCACCGTCACCAGGGTGACTGATTTCTCACCCGCCTCGTTAATATCCCTCCCCTGAGGTATTCCCGGCATCACCACGGTGCTTGCGCCGGAATAGACTTGACGAACATGAATGTGGCCGAGGGCCCAATAGTCGAAACCGTGGGCGTGCAGGTCAGCGATGCTGCAGGGCGCGTAAACGTCGTGACCGGGCGATCCAGCCAGACTGGTATGCATGATGCCTATGTTGACGGCCCCTTCACGAGCAGCCGGATATTTGGTCAGCAGGCTGTCCGGGGCCTTTGGGTTCGCAAAGCTCAAACCGTGGAAAACGATGTCCAGACCGCCGGCTGTCTGCAATACCGACTGAGCACGACCGCCGAAGATGGTAACGGTGTCGGGAAACACCAGCTGTTTGGAAATCCGCGACAAGGCGTCATGATTGCCGCGGATCTTGAAAACCCTGATGCCGGTCTGGTGCAGGCGTGTCATTTGCGATGCCAGAAACCGCGCAGTTTTCATCGAGGTCTGCTCGCCATCGTATAGGTCGCCAGCAATGACCAACGCGTCGACTCGTTCCTCAAGGCAGAGATCCACTATCGAAACGAATGCCTGGCGGCTGGCGTCGCCCACGAGCCCGGCAAGATCGGGATTTCGCATCGCCAGCGAACGAAGCGGCGAGTCGAGATGAATATCGGCCGTGTGTACGAATCGAAATGCCATTCGGCCTTCGCCAGGGAAAGAGGTGTTCTGAGCTCGACTGAAATTGCAGCGAGGTCGCTGCAACGCCCCATTACACTTCGGCTAATTTCTCGCTCGTGGAGTCGCCGACCACCAACAAGCCGTCTTGGGACCGTAACAATCCCTTGGCAACTGAATCGGCGACCGCGGCCGAAATCAGCTGCTTCAATTGTGCGCTTGTGGCTTTGAAGCCCAGCATCCTCGCAACGCCTGTGGCAATTTCTTCCTCTGTCGCACCGAGATTGGATTTCACGACTTCCATAGCGCCTTGGGCGACCTCGTCCTGCGCAATCATTTCGGGCTTGCGCAATCCAGCGGACACGACCCCACTGCGATCCCTGAGACGAACAGGAGCACTTGGCTTGAAGCAGAAGTTGCCTCGACGGGCTACTGCACCACCTCTCTGTGCTATGCTTATCCCCCGCTCGATTGCATCCTGAATCCTGCCACCGGCCCGCTGAAGACCCCAGGCGTCCCGAATACGCGAAACTATTTCGTCGACATGGATTGGCGTTTCTGTAGCCACGACCTGCTCGACCAGTCCGGCCATGATTCCGCTGGGCGTCTCGTGGAGTTCGAACGATCCCGGTCGCTTTAGTTCGGCCTCTTCGTAGGCTCGATTGGGTGTCTCGGATCCGTTTGTGCTTTCGAGACCGATTTCCGTCACGTTGCCTCTGTCAACCGTAACAACCTGCACGGCTACAGCTCGATTTCTCTGGACCCCCAATTCGGCCCGCTCATCGAGTTCCTTTCTGGCAGCCTCAATCGCTATTATGGTTCGCTCCAGCTGCTCACGAGGTCGTTGGAACCAGTCAGCGCTCCAGATCCGATGAATAATCCAAGCATGGTCTTCCAGAACAGATTGCCGTAGCCGGTCACGATCTCTGGCAGAGCGAGATGAATGATATTCCGCGCCATCGCATTCGATGCCAAGAATATAGCGGCCTGGCCTCTCTGGATCCGCAACAGCGAGGTCGATGAAGAAGCCGGCAATGCCTACCTGAGCATGAACCTGATAACCCTTTTCGATCAGGGCGTTGGCTACCTGTTCTTCAAAGATTGAATCCATTTCGCGAACCGTGGCTTGGGCAAGCGAAATTCGCCCTGTTCTCGCGTAGTGCAAGAAGAGCTTGAAGGCGAAGATGCCTTTCCCTTTGCCACGCTCCAGGTCGATGTCCTCGTCTGTGATGGACGCGAATACTTCGCAGCTGCGCTTGGCGCGGCTTATGAGGACGTTGAGCCGACGCTCGCCGCCTTCCGCGCCAAGAGGGCCGAAACGCATGGCCATGTATCCCTGCGCATTCTTGGCATACCCCACCGAGATCATGATCACGTCGCGCTCATCCCCTTGAACATTTTCGAGGTTCTTGACGAAGAATGGCTCGCTTGGATGAGCGTGAAAGAATTCCTCGGTGTCGGGATTTAGTCGCCGCAGCGCTTCGAGTTCATCTTGGATCGCGCGGCGTTGGCTAACCGAAAATGTTGCAACGCCTAGAGTCTCTTGCGGGTTCACCTTCGCATGACGGATGATCGCTTCGGCTACAGCTCTCGCCTCTACCGGATTGGTTCCTGTGCCACCGGAATCGAAGACCCCCTCCGGCACATGATGAAACCGCAATCCCATACCTGCCTCTTGGGTATAAGGGCTTGGCACGATGAAAAGCCGGTTCTCGTAGAACTGGCTGTTCGATACTGCGATTAGAGATTGGTGACGGCTACGGTAGTGCCAGCGGAGCATACGCTGCGGCAAGCCGCGGGCCGTGAACAGGCCGAGGATGCTTTCAATGTCGGCGACCTGCGCGCCCTCACCCTCGTCATCGTCAGACTGCGAGCCTGTCATCTTCGCGAAGAAGGTCGTGGGTGGAAGTTGGCGTTCGTCGCCAACAACGACCACCTGATTGGCCCTGGCGATCGAGCCAAGCGCGTCCACGGGTTGTATCTGAGACGCCTCGTCCATCACGAGCAGATCGAAGGACATCCGGCCGGGCGACAGGAATTGCGCCACCGAAAGCGGGCTCATCATGAACACTGGCTTCAGTGCCTGGATGGCAGGGCCTGCCTTCTGCATCAATTGCCGGATGGGCATGTGGCCTCGTCTGCGCGCCATCTCAGAACGAAGCAGTCCGACAGGTCCAGCTCCGCCGTCTCTTGAAGGAATTTTCCGGTGATGAGCCGTTACAACTTCGATGGCGCCGGCCTTGATGCGCCGGCGGTCCAGATCTGCGAAGTCACGTACAGCCCTCGAATGCAGTTCTCCGTCGAACCTTGCCAGCTCCGGCTCATCGGTCGCCATCGCTAGAAACATTCGCTCGTAGTAGGCCATATCAAAAACTGATCGCGCCGATCCTGTTGTGATCTCGCCGTTGGCCAGGCCGTCTATCAACTGTCCCAGTCCGGCCTTGCGCGCTGTTTCAGACCGCTCTTCATAGGCAACCCATTTCGAGAGCTGCTCCTGATGATCGAGCCAACCCTCAAGTCGAGAAACGACCTCGCCTATCGCGACGTCCGGAAAATCGTCTACTCCAAACAACGAGGAAGCATCGGCTTTCAAATTGCTTGAAAGCGCCTTCAATTCCTGCGCTGCCGCTTGGGTCGCTTCACGTGCTGAACGAGCCGAGTTTGCGATCGCGATTCTTTCAGGCAACCGCGCAGCCAGATGTCGGATCGAGCCATTTTCTTTCAGCCAAAGCTCGGCTTGCGTGAGAGCGGCCCAATCGGATCCTCGACCCTGCCACGACGAGCCGAATGCGAACTTGCCAAGGCTTTCCCCGGCATCGATCTCTTGAGCAAGCGCTTGTAGTCTGCCTAGTCGGCGCAGTAGCTCCACCCGCTCAGTGATCAGATCCGGAGCGTCAGTCAGAACCTGTCGTGACGCATCATCGGCTTGAGCTACAGTGCTCGCCTTCGCTTCCATCAGTTGCAGCGAGGCCCGCTCGGCGGAAGCCACGTCGCCTAGCATGGATGACGCGAGGTGCCCGAGATCGTTCCAGAAACCCTCGATAATCGGCCGACCGATTTCGATGACCTTGCGAACTCGCGCTGCACGCGCGCCGGCCTCGGTGCGTTCCGCCATCCGGCCGGCGATAATCCGAGGTTCGGAGCCCAGCCCCCGTAAAGTGCGCATCCATTCCACTCTCATGATTGCTGACAATGGCCTTTGACATAAGCTGCAGCCCGCCGATCCGATCGGCGGTCGAGGCACTTGTACGGCGGATATGAGGTGCAAGAGGCG
>NZ_JAMYUP010000112.1:0-9554 GCF_040323155.1 Mesorhizobium sp. M0060 | reverse complement strand
AACTCGAGGAGATCGGTGTCTTCGGGGCGGAACTGGAAGTCGTGCCCGACCGGGTGGCGAAATTCCTGACCGAAAACTCGTCGCTGGTCATGCTTGGCATGGGTGCCGGCCAGTATGCGGATGCGCAGTATCTCTTCACGGAAGATGTCTGCGGCTACGGCAAGAACCACAAGCCGCGACACGGAAAGGTTTACCGAAACCTTGGCCCTGAACTGCAGAAGATTCAGGACGAGCGCGTGGCCGCCTTTAGAGAATACAAGACAGACGTCGATTCCGGTAGGTATCCCGGTGACGAGCATACCGTTCCGATTGGGGATGCCGAGTTCGACACGTTCATGCAAGCGGCCAAACGATGACCACCATGAGTATGGGGCTAAGTGATCTCTCACCGGGCGGTAGACAGTTCGTAGCTGGCAACAGTGCGACGCCAACGCTCGACGAAATCAAAATGCTGATTGCGAAGAGGGAACTCATACTTCCGGCGAAGTTGGAAGCTGTCGCCCGCGTGATGTTTGCGGAGCCGGATTATGTGGCTTTCGAGAATGCCGTCGCGATCGCGCGCCGGTGCCAAGTTTCCCCGCCAACCCTATCCCGCCTCGCGCCGCGCCTCGGCTTTAGGTCGTTCAAGGAAATGCAGAATTGCTTCCGCAGTCATTTCCTAAGTCGACGGAACCAGACATAACCGAGCTAACGCGCAAGCTGGTCGAGATTACGCTGGGTGCAAAGGTCTGTAACCCAATCATGCTGAAGGCAGACTTTCTGCTTTCGGCCAATTTCAGTCATCCCGATCGAGGCCAGTAGGGCCGTTCGTGCAGCAATACATGCTTTCAGGTAGCGGCGACTGCCAATATCTCCGACGTCCAGCAGGTTCGTCAAAGGTGCAAAGGCGCGAAATCGGCGCTGCCTTGTGGTGCAGGGAAGGGCGCACGTCTTGCCCCCGATAACGCCCTCGCAGGATAACTGGCCCGGGCCAAGGTGGCAACTTCGCGCAACTGTGTATGAAAGATGCTGGCATCAAAGGCGAGGCGGGCTCGGGTCAGGGCGTCGATGCCTTCACCAAAGGCTGGATCAAGATAGCGTTCTGGTGCGCTTACCCCTACACCGCCATTGACCGCCGGGTCAGCATCCCACTTGCCGCGTTGCCGGACCCCCACGAGCCGCCCGTTCGCCGCTTGACGATGGGCAGCGATGGCTTCGACCGTTCGATCGCCGTGCGACAGATCGACAAAAGCGATTATCCCTGCCGCCGCTCGGCAATCCGTGTATTTGCCGCAAGCACCATTGCTGCCTGCCCTACGGCGAATTCGGTGTCGCCGATTGAGCGCAGGTGCTCTGGGCCGAATAGCCGATCGGATAGGTCTTGAACTTCATCTTGGCCGGCTTATCGCCTTCGACTTCCGGCAAGCGACTGATCCCATGACGTTGCAGGCAGCGATGAGCACGTCAGGGTTGGAATCGTTGGCTGCAGCGCGTAGAGGCAATCGTCAAGCGGCAGCAAGGTGTGCCGCCGGAAGGCGACGATCACCGCCTCCTCCTCGATCGTGAGCACCGTCGCGGAGGGATTCCTCGGCCCCGTCGGCACATCGGCGACCGACGTCGGCCCCTTCCACTTGATGACCGTCTTCTGGTTGATCCCGTAGCGCTTGGCCAGCGCTCTCAGGCTCTCTTGACTATTTTGTATTGCTCGACGGACTGCCTCTGTCGTCGTGGCGCTGCCGTGTAGAACCTGGCCCATAGTGCCTCCTTCGATTCGGACGAAAAGAATGCACCATCAAAGCTCGGGATCAAACACCTAGCGCCCCCGCGCCGCGCGGCGGACGCTGTGAACCAGGATGACGAGGCAGCCCACCAGGAGGAGGATGCCGCCAGGCAATGGCGGCATTGCGAGAAACTCTACCGCCGCCGTCACCGCTGCAATCAGGATCAGCGCGAGCAACGCCAGATTGCCGTCGTCGATGAACATGCCGACGAATTCCCTTATGACAAGACGGACAATGTTCATCGGGCGAGCCCTCCGGCGGGATAGGCGCTGCGCAGCCAGCGGACGATGGCGTAGGACGCAAGCGCAACGATAGCGAAGATGGCGAGAAGGGCGAGATCCGCGCCCGGCCAGTCGGCACCGATGCCTTCGCCGGTCCAGAAGATGCCGAAGCTGGTCAGCATCAGCCCGACCACGAATTTGAGCGCATTTTCCGGCACGCGCGCCAGCGGCCGGTGCACGGCCAGGCCTATCAGCGTCACCAGCACGAACGCCGCCAAGGCGCCCAGGCTGGCGTAAAGCGTTTGCCCATGCGCGGCACCTACCGCAATGACGATGAACACCACCTCGACGCCTTCGAGCAGCACCGCCTTGAACGCCGCCACCCCGGCCAGATAGTCGGCCCGCCGGTCATTGGCCTGCCGGTGCAGGGCAGCGGTCTCCTTCGAGAAGGCCGCCTCCTCGTCATGCAGCGCGATGATGCCGGTGCTGCGCAGAATAGCCTTTCGCAGCCACCGCATGCCGAACAGGATCAACAGGACACCGACCACGAATTGCAAGGTTTCTATGGGAACGAGCGCCAGCAGTGGTCCGAACGCCAGCACCAGTGCGGCCAGAACCGCCAGCGCCAGCGCTGCGCCGGTCAGCGCCGGCCGCCAGCTGCGCGTCACCCCCACCGCAAGCACGATGGTGAAGGCTTCGACGACCTCCACGAAAGAAGCGAGAAAGGCGGTGGTGATGGTCGAAAGGATGGGAGTGAGACTGTGCATGAGGCATCCTGTATTTTCAATCTATTGCGGCTATGCGGTCCGGACCATACAGCGCTCGGTGGCAGGGGAAACGCAAGCGAAGCAGCGACCGGTGGCGCCTCGGGCCAATCGAGCCGCACGGCTGCGGCCCGCTGGCTCTGGAGACTTCAGTTAGGATAATTTCCGTTGTCGGAATTGTCGTCGTTGATGGCGAAGCCACTGCCGGTATCGACAAGGAGCGTCTGGTCGAGACTATCGAGCCGGCGCAGCAACTGCTGAGATTGGGCAGCCGGTATCTTGCCACGGTTCTCGGCGGCCGTTCTTTCGGCGGCCTGGGTGATATGGACTGCCCGCATGTGCAGCCTTTGCGCCTCGGTCGGCGTGATCGTGTTCTGCTGCCTTGCGTCAGCGATGCCTTGGTCCAAACCCTGCGCCTGATCGACAATCGAGGTCGGCGTCTCGTTGGCATAGGCGCTGGCGAGCGGAATAGCGATGAGAAGGGTGGTCAGGGTTGCTGCCTTGAGAGTCCTGAAAGAGCGCATGATTGCGCCTCCTTTTCTTAATGGGGGAAAGCGGGCGATTGCTTCGCCTCGCGTTCCATCTGCGGGCCGTCCGGTTCCGTCGCGTCGCGATGAGTGGTTCATCGCCGGCGGTTCTCGGCCCACAACACAGCTAGGAATGCGCCGCGGCAGATTTTAATCATCAAAAGGATTGTCGTTCATGCCTTGTTGTATGCATCAGGGCGCCCTGCTGGGCACCGTCGCGGCGCTTTTCGGCGGACAGAAATGAGCCACGGCGCCATCCTCCCAAGCTGCAGGAGGGGGACACGAAGCGAAAACTCGGCTATGACCCCGGCTGTGTATAGACGAGGGGGCGAACGCCGCTTTGGTAGTCCTTTGCCGGCAGGGCCGGTTGCGGCCGTGCGTAGAACATCGGCTCGCGTGTATCGAGACCGGCGTCAGCGGTCTGCATCTTCATCTCGACCCCGGTGCCGTCGGCTTCCGCCTTGCCCATCGCATCTTGCAATTGTTGCGCGGCTTGCTGGCTCCATGGCAGCACATATGAGCGCGGCTCAGTCGAGCCGGGCGTGGTGAGCCATACGTAGATGGCTTCGTTCTCAACCGGGACGGCGCCCACCACCTGGGCTTTTGCCGTGTCACGCCACTCGAGCCCGAGCGGCTTGGGACGGCCAAGAAGCTCGCTCGCGCCGACATAGACGACAGTGATCAGCGCCAGGAAAATGCCGACCGAGAGGGTGCGGCGGGCAAAACCCGCATGCGGCAGGACGACGAAGATGAACGCGCCGAGCAGCAGGGCGAAGATGACGGGAGCGATCATCATTGGGTGGCCGCCACGCGTAAGGGTTTGAAGATGCTGTTGATGCTGCCCGGCACCAGTTGGCCAGTCGAATCGAGCCGGAATCTCAAGGCGGTAAGCTCCTGGTTGGGCTTGCGTAGCTGGACCGTCGTTGTGGCCACCGGCGCTGACGACTTGGCATCGCGCTTTACATTGACGCTTATCTTCACCGGGACGGGATATGTGACGTTGACGCCGCGATACATGTGAACATTGACGATGTATTCGCCCGCGGGCGCGCCCCTGGAATAGGCCACTTCGTGGTTGGAGTCGGTCATGTCCTGCGCCATGCCGAGGTCGTCGCGCAGCAGATCGAACACCTTGCCGCTCTTGTTGGAGTAGCCGACCGGCACATCGCCGGGCGCCTGGACCCACAGATCGACATCGGCGTCGAGCTTGTCGGGCCACTGCGTCTCGACGGTGACGTTTCCCGGCGCCGTGACGCCATCGGTTTCACTCGCCTTGGCAGGCGGGTTCATCACCGTCATCATGAGCACGGTCATGAGGACGAAGCCGCCGAGCATCAGGAGAGCGGTGTCGAGCCAGACGGTGAGAGTTTCCTCATCCATCGACGTTACCCAGCAGACGAAGGTTGATCTTTAGCCACAGGTTCGTGGCTATGCCGAGCAGCGTCGCATAGAGCGCGACATACATGCCGTCGATGACCGACGCGATCATCGGGCGGATCGCATTGGGGTCAGCCGAGCCGCCGGCGCGTGCCGCAGAGAAGGCGACGATGAGCCCAACCACGGTTCCGAGCAGCCCGATCCGCACCACATGGGTCGCCAGCCAATCGACATCGCGCCAGCGCCGGAAGAAGACGCACAAAATGCCCAGGGCACCGATGGCTGCGATCAACCAGCATAGGAACGCGTTGTTGCCGGCGAAGGGTTTGCCGGCAATACCGACGACCCAAAGCCCGACGATTCCAGCGGCGCCGATCGCCTGAAGAACGATGAACCGCGACAGAAATGCCTTTGGAGCGCCGTGGTCGGAGTGAGTTCCCGGCAGCCTGCGGGCAATGGGGTGCGATCCCAGGTCAGCTGCCTGCTCTGGCCATAGCTTCTGAGCAATCGCACCGGGCCACGACTTCTGCCGCGGCGCGCTTTCGCGGGAATAGATATCAACCATCTTGGCGTTCCTTCTTTTGCGACCCACACGTGATGCAGACGATCAGGCGCCGCGCTCGCCCTTGGCGCCGACACGCTTCAATTCTTCCCAGCCTTCGCCGACCGCGACGAGGCAGCTTGAGCCGTTCGGCCTGCTGATCATGATCGTCCATGTCGAGCCGTCGTCGCTGGTCAGCACTTCAATGACTGAGCCGTCTTTGGCCAAACCGAGGGCAGAGGGCGCTTCATTGAATCGTTTGGAAAGTTGTTTCAGGAGTTCTGGCCGCGGGGCGCAAGGAGGCGATCCGGTCTCCGCCTTCACCGGTATGGCGGACATGGCGACCAGCATGACTGCTGCGCCCGTCATTTTGATATGCGTCAACTCAAAACGTGATTTAACCTGAACTTGGTTGGACATCGGGACCTCCGAATTTGGACGAAGGCTGGCCTCTCAGCGAGCCTGCAGTCGATTTCAACCTTCGTGCCAAGGGTGTACTTGTTCGCACCAGCTACAGATTTGCAGACTACTGCAGGTGCCGGGTGCCTTCCATTCTACCAGGGTTTACTCGGTTATCTGTTCAGTCTGGGAAACTCAAACCTTGGTATGAGCGAGATCAGCGATTCTGCCGGAAGGCAGGGGTGTCCTGAAGCGAAAGCGACGGCAGCTGTCGCCGCCGTCCGGCTCTTCTGCGGCCGCATGATGTTCGTCAGAGTCGATCCGCGTGAGACGCAGCAGGTGGTGTTCGACGCCCAGGACCGGGCGTTTACCTTCTTCGGCGGCACCTGCATCCAGTCGATGGCGGTCTCGTTTCGAGTTTGAGGACCTTTGTGATGATCTAGACCACTGGTAAAGCCCGGCAGGGCAACCCGCACGGCGCCCCGCTCGTCGGCTCAGTTCATCGGCTTCGTATGCTTTCCGGACACTTGCGAAGGACAGGCATTTCCCATGTGCTCATGCATAGAACCGCAAGAGGAGCACAAAAGGAGCAATCTTCGATAAGCGGCGCCTGGCTCGATGAATACAATCTGGGTGTCTGCAACGAGAAGTTCAGTTCAGGGTGCTGACGAGAAAAAAGCAGAAAGTCTTGAACTCGTCCATCCACGGCGCCACCGTGCACGACAGTAAGATCGCCCGCAAAATCATTAAGTTGGTGCGCGACACCGAGTCGCCGTCGCTATTTCATCATTCCAGGGGCATCTATTATTTCGGCGTTCTTGCCGGGAAGCGCCGCGGATTGAGCTTCGATCCTGAGCTTTCTACGGGGGCGCGATGTTCCACGACACGGGACTCACCCATCAGCACCGCAGCGCGAGCGAGTGTTCGCTGGCGCCGACGTGGCCCGCGCCTTCCTGCGCGGCCATGGAATCTCCCACTCCAATATCAAAACCATCTGGACCGGCGTACCGGGATCATGCGTTGACGACGATCACTATAGGCAGCCCAGCGACTTGTTCGGAAAGATGAGCCCGGACCAATGGCACGCTGTTCGACAATACAGTTCGCGCTGTCGGCGGGGCGGCGATGCAAATCCAGGTGCATCAGATCGCGAACTGCGCAAAGGGCGATCTCCAATATGGCGACGGCGTCGCGACTACGCTGGTTCACCTGGCCGCTGGAAAGCCGCTGACTCTGACCGGAAGATCGCATAGGATTTGAAGAACAAGAGGAACTGTGCGTGCGCTCATGCCAGCCTGCCGCCATCGGCAATGAGGTCAATCATAAAACGAGTCAGGGAGGGCCCTGACAACGGGGCTGAGAGGAGGCCCTGGTGACGGACCTTTCGGGCTATGTATTCTCGGCGTTGCGGGGAGGCGAGTTCACACTCTACCGCGGGTCGGGCGACGGCTTGGACCCGATCCTGCTGGTCGAGCCTATCGGGCAATACCCGTCGCGTGAGTCGATCAACCGGCTAGAGCATGAACATGACCTCAAGGCCGAACTGAACCCCGACTGGGCTGTCCGGCCGATAGACTTGTCCCGCCACGACGGCCACATGGCGTTGGTGCTCGAGGATCCCGGCGGCGAGCCGCTCGATCAGCTGCTCGGTCACCCCATGGATGTGACGCAGTTTCTGCGCATCGCGATCCCGCTTGCGGCCGCAATCGGCCAGATGCACATACGCGGGCTGATTCACAAGAACCTCAAGCCGGCCAACATCCTGGTGGACTTGGAAAGCGGCGGCGTCTGGCTCACCGGCTTCGGCATCGCCTCGCGTCTGCCGCGCGAGCGCCAGGCACCCGCACCTCCGGAAATCATTGCCGGCACGCTTGCCTACATGGCGCCGGAACAGACCGGCCGGATGAACCGCTCGATCGATGCCCGCAGCGATCTTTATTCACTCGGTATCACCTTCTACGAGATGCTCACCGGGACATTGCCGTTCACCGCAGCCGATCCGATGGAGTGGGTGCACTGCCACATCGCCCGGCAACCGGTGCCGCCCGACGAGCGGGTCGCGGGCATCCCGAGGCCACTCGCGGCGATCGTGATGAAGCTGCTGGCCAAGACCGCCGAGGATCGCTACCAGACCGCCGCGGGCGTCGAGGCCGATCTCCGGCGGTGTCTCTCCGCATGGGAGGCGCATCGCCGGATCGACGCGTTCCCGCTGGGTGCCCAGGACGCGTCGGACCGGCTGCTGATCCCGGAAAAGCTGTATGGACGCGGAGCCGAGATCGATACGCTCGTCGTCGCGTTCGATCGGGTCATGACCCGCGGCGCGACAGAACTCGTGCTAGTGTCCGGCCACGCCGGCATAGGAAAGTCCTCGCTCGTCAATGAGCTGCACAAGCAACTAGTCCCATCGCGCGGTCTGTTTGCCGCCGGCAAGTTCGACCAGTACAAGCGAAATATCCCTTATGCGACGCTGGCCCAGGCCTTCCAGGGCCTTGTCGATCAGATCCTCAGCAAGAGCGACGTAGAGATGAGCCGATGGCGCTCCGCGTTGCTGGACGCGCTTGGCCCGAACGGCCAACTGATGGTCAATCTTATCCCGGAGCTTGCTCTCATTATCGGTGAGCAATCGCCAGTTCCCGAACTGCCGCCGCAGGACCGGCAAAATCGGTTTCAGTTGGTGTTCCGGCGGTTCCTCGGCGTGTTTGCCAGGCCAGAGCACCCGCTCGCGCTGTTCCTCGATGATCTGCAATGGCTGGACACCGCGACCCTTGATTTGATCGAACATCTTGTCACGCACCCGGAGGTGCGGCACCTGCTGCTGGTCGGCGCCTACCGGGACAATGAGGTCAGTCCCTCTCACCCGCTCGCACGGATGCTGGCGACGATCCGCGGAGCCGGGGGGCGGGTGCAGGAGATTCTGCTTGCTTCCCTCATGCCGGACGATGTGGAGCGGCTGCTTGCGGATGCGCTGCACATCGAGCCTGGGCGCGCGCGCTCCTTGGCCGCGCTGGTGTTCGAGAAGACCGATGGCAATCCGTTCTTTACGATCCAATTCTTGATGGCCCTGGCGGAGGAGGCGCTGCTAGCGTTCGATCCCGGCACGGAGGCCTGGACGTGGGACCTGCCGCGCATCAGCGCCAAAGGCTTCACCGATAACGTCGCGGATCTCATGGCCGCGAAGCTGAGCCGTCTGCCCCATGCGACTCAGAAGGCATTAGGACAGCTGGCCTGTCTGGGGAACGTCGCCGAGTCGCCTACGCTCGCTCTGGTGCACGGGGGGACCGAGGAAGCGATGCACGCGGCACTCTGGGAAGCGGTCCACGCCGGCCTCGTCCTCCGATCGGGCAGTACCTACACATTTCTCCACGACCGTATCCAGGAGGCGGCTTATGCGCTCATAGGCAAAGGCGAGCGTGCTATGGCGCATCTTCGGATTGGCCGATTGCTCGCGGCGCGGACCACGTCGGAAGAGCCGGAAGACAGCATCTTCGACATCGTCAACCAGTTCGACCGCGGCGCGGCGCTGATTACCGTGCCGGAGGAGCGCGAGCAGGTCGCCGAGCTCAACCTCATGGCGGGCAAGCGTGCCAAGGCGGCAACCGCCTATGCCTCAGCGCTGCAGTATTTTGCCGCCGGCCGCGCTCTGGTGGTGGAGAACGAATGGGAACGGTGCTACCGGCTCACGTTCGACCTCGAACTCAACTGGGCTGAGTGCGAGTATCTATCCGGAGAGTTGGCCTCAGCGGAAGAACGTCTCTCGGTGGTGTCAACGCGCGCACGAACAACTGTTGACTCTGCTGCTGTCACCTGCGTGCGTATCAATCTCTACACGAACATGGACCAGAGCGACAGCGCCGTGGCCGTAGGCCTGGACTATCTCCAGCGGGTTGACGCCCAGTGGTCGCGGCACGCGACGGCGGAAGACGTCCGCCAGTCCTATGACCGATTGTGGCAGCGGCTCGGGTCTG
>NZ_JAMYUP010000111.1:0-9592 GCF_040323155.1 Mesorhizobium sp. M0060 | reverse complement strand
TGACGGCGCTCAGGGAATTGGCGCTGCGCCGCACCGCCCAGCGGGTCGACGAGCAGTTGCTGATCCATATGCAGGCCCACGCCATCCCCGGGCCGTGGGCGGCAGGCGAGAGGGTTCTCGTCTGCGTCGACGCGCGTCCGGGCGGTGCCGCCCGCGTCCGTTATGCGCGCAGGCTAGCCGACCGGCTCCGCGCCCCCTGGACCGCTCTTAATGTCGATACCCCTCGTTCAGCCGGCATGCCCGAGGAGGACAAGGACCGACTCGCGACGAACCTGCGCCTTGCCGAGCAGCTCGGCGCCGAGGTGACGACCATTCCGGGTCAGAGCGTCGCCCAGGACATCGTTCGCCATGCGACGGCGAACAACTTCACCCATATCGTGATCGGCAGGCCTACCCGATCGCGCTGGCGAGAGCTGATCGAAGGCTCGCTCACTTATGATCTCATCCGCAATGCTGGCGACATCAGCGTCCATGTCATTTCGGGAACCGAACGGAACGCCGAGGCGACCTCGAGGGGTGTCAGGACGGCCGCTGAGCAGGGGCAGTTCCAAATCTGGCCCTATCTGCTTGCCACGGCCTACGTCGTTGGCTCGCTCGCGTTCGGCGCAGTTCTCGACCAGTTTCTCGACGTTCGCAATCTCGCGATCGTCTTTCTCGTGGCGGTGCTGATATCGGCGGTGACCGGCGGACTCTGGCCGGCATTGTACGCCTGTTTCATCAGCGCCCTTGCATTCAACTTTTTTTTCCTGGAGCCGCGCTACACCCTAACGATTAGAGATCCAGAGAGCATTGTTGCGCTTGCCATCTTTCTCGTTGTCGCCGTCATCGCCAGCAATCTAACGGCGCGCGTGCAGCGACAGGCGGTGGCCGCCCGCTCACGGGCACGGGCCACCGAAGACCTCTATCTCTTTTCCAAGAAGCTCGCCGGCACCGGCACGCTCGACGACGTTCTGTGGGCGACGGCTTTCCAGATCGCCTCGATGCTCAAGTTGCGCGTGGTGCTCCTCTTGCCCGAAAACGGCACGATCACGGTCAAGGCCGGCTATCCACCGGATGACACGCTGGCCGAGGCCGACATCGCCGCGGCGCGCTGGGCCTGGGAGCATAACCGCGCCGCGGGGCGCGGCGCCGACACGCTGCCGGGAGCAAAACGCCTCTATCTGCCGTTGCGGACCGGACGCACGGCAATCGGCGTGGTCGGCCTCGACAACGACAAGCAGGGTCCGCTGCTGACGCCGGAGCAGCAGCGCCTCCTCGATGCCCTCGCCGACCAGGCGGCGGTCGCCATCGAGCGCATCCAGCTTGTCGCCGATGTCGATCGGGCAAAGCTTGCGGCCGAAGCGGACCGCCTGCGCTCGGCGCTGCTGACCTCCATTTCCCATGATTTGAAAACGCCGCTCGCCGCCATCATGGGCGCGGCCGGCACGCTCAGGGAATTCGCTCCAGCGCTTCCCGAACACGACCGGGCCGAGCTGCTGTCGACCGTGCTCGACGAATCGGAAAGGCTGAACCGCTTCATCGCCAATTTGCTCGACATGACCAAGATCGAATCCGGCGCGATGGAGCCCAACTATGCGCTTCACTATGTCGGCGACATTGTCGGTTCCGCGTTGCAGCGGACCCGGAAAATCATCGGCGAGCACAAGACCGAGATCGATATCCCATCGGATCTGCCGATGTTGAAGCTCGACCCTGTCCTGTTCGAGCAGGCGCTGTTCAATCTCCTCGACAACGCCGCAAAATATGCTCCGCCCGGTTCGACCATCCGCTTGCAGGGCTGGGTCGACAGTGGCTCCGTCATCCTGCAGATCATGGACGAGGGGCCGGGCATCCCGCCTGATGATCTGGAGCGGATTTTCGACACCTTCTACCGGGTGCGCAAGGGCGATCAGGTCCGTGCCGGCACCGGGCTTGGACTCTCGATCTGCCGTGGCTTCATCGAAGCGATGGGCGGAACGATTTCGGCGGCAAACCGAACCGGTCGCTCGGGTGCGGTCTTCACCATAGGAATGCCGGCGCCGTCGGAACTGCCCAACCTCGGCGAACCCGATGCGGGCGATCAAAATATGGACGATTTGGCATGACGAGCCTGGACGTCAGGATATTGGTGGTCGATGACGAACCGCCGATCCGGAAACTGCTTCGCGTCGGGCTTGGCAGCCAGGGCTATTCGATCAGCGAGGCGCCGAACGCCAGGGCGGCAATCGAACTCATGGAGACGGAAAAGCCGGACCTTGTCCTGCTCGATCTCGGTCTGCCTGGCATGAGCGGGCATGAGCTGCTGCGCAAATGGCGGGATGATGGCCTGGACATTCCCGTGGTTATTCTTTCCAGCCGCACCGACGAGGCCGGCATCGTCTCGGCGCTCGAACTCGGCGCCGACGATTATGTCACCAAGCCATTCGGTATGAACGAGCTTGTGGCACGCATCCGCGTGGCGCTTCGCCACAAATTCCAGCAGCAGGGCGAAAAGCCGGTGTTCCACACCGGCGATCTCTCCGTCGATCTGGTGAAGCGCATCGTCAAGGTCGAGGACAAGGAGATAAAGCTCTCGCCGAAGGAATACGACATTCTTCGCATCCTCGTGCAGCATGCCGGCAAGGTTCTCACCCACCATTTCCTGCTGAAACAGGTGTGGGGCGATTCGACCGACGTGCAGTATCTCCGGGTCTACGTCCGCCAGCTCAGGCAAAAGATCGAGAAGACGCCCGACCAGCCGCGCTACATCACCACCGAGACCGGCGTCGGATATCGGCTGCGCGAAGTCGAGTAAGTGGGCGTCAACGTGCACTCCAATTCTGCTCGCCAGACAAATCAAATGAGAACGATATGAAAGTCGTCGAATTCATCCGGCCGGAAAGCGTGGTCATTGACCTCGCGGCTAAGTCGAAATCTCGTCTTCAGATCATGTCGGCGAAAGCCGGCGAGACGCTCGGGATCGCCGAGGGCTCGATCTTGCAAGCGCTTCTTGGCAGGGAGAAGTTGGGTTCCACCGGTATCGGCGAGGGGATCGCCATTCCCCATACACGGTTGCAGGGTGTGGGCGAACCATTCGGCATGCTCGCCAAGCTGGGTAAAGCCATCGATTTTGAGGCCATCGACGGTGTCCCCGTGGACATTATTTTCCTACTGCTGATGCCGAGCGAAAGCAAAAATGAACACCTCAACGCGCTTGCTTGCGTCGCACGGCAGTTGCGTTCGCAAGAGGTTTTGAAAAACATCCGGAACGCCATGGGCGTCGAGGAATTATACGAGGCGATAACTCTTCAGGCGACATCGTTACAATGAATCAATGAAGCGTAGACATGAAAGCTGGTCGGCTTGAAACGATGCGCTCTCCAGCCACCGGAGGGCTACTGGGCGGCTGGAGAATGTCAATGGACTGATCGTCCGCCCAGCGGGCCGGGACGGATAACAGCCGGGACTGACAAGCAAGAAGCCGACTTAGCTGATCAGCGGCGGCGATCAAGGCGTCAAGCATGGAACAGTTCCCTAGCGCGTCCCGGCTGAGCAAGAAAGATTCAGGTACCTCCGCCTTTTCGTTAGGGGGAAAGGAGGCGCTGCCCCTCTCTTGGTTCCGGACCATTCCCTGCTGCGGCGCCGCAAGCATGAGCTGGGCGTCGCGAGCGATATCGACGAAACCGACGCCGGCGTATGGACCAATGTTGAAAGGGGGCGCAAGCCTGCTCCCCTCTATGAGCAGGTGCTGCTGCAGTGGGATGGCTTTGCACTCATCATGCTGTCGCGGGATGCCGTAGCCGACCAAGAAGATGCGGTTGATGAAGAAGCTGATTTGACTGCAGCGCACCGGCTTAAACGCCGCCTGTCATCTGACAGGTAATCAGAAAGTTGACGCCCTGAGCGACTTTCTACCTGTAGGGCATTGGGCTCAAGCCGGATAGTTGAGCTTAGCTATTTGCCGCGCCAACAGCTGCACCGCCGTTCGCCTTTTGTGCTTCGAGATGTTGCATAAAAAGGCAGTGTGGAACTCAATCGTAGGGCGGTGGCGCTCAGTCAGCGCTAGCACCTTTTAACTCGGACGACCGCCTGATACAAAATAAGTCCGCGTCTACCAGCGATGTCCAACCCTTCACCGATGTCGTTGCCTCGATAAACCCGACTTCATCACGAGCGGCAATGTAGTCGTCATAGTGTTATTCGGTGGCAACATGTACATCGCGCGCCCAACAGGGTCGCTTGAGGGCGAGTCGGTCTCCAGCCTGATCGCCAATCCGCCCGCTGGCGCGCCCGTGCCGCCGATCCTGCCGCCGGTCGATGGCTTCCTGTTCCTCGACAAGGCGCAGTTCGCCGCCTCCCTCGCCGCCGATGTCGACCCTGAAGCAGCGGCCTTCATGGCGGATTCCCAAGTGCCCCGGGGCGTCGAGGCACTTGCCGGCGCTGTCACCGTCCCGGCCTGGAAGAAGAAGCCGAGCTACTACCTGGTCGCTGCCGATGACCGCATGATCCCGCCGCCGGCCCAGCGCATGATGGCCGCGCGCTGGGGCAAAGACCGTCGAAACCGATGGCACCCATGCCGCCTACGTCTCAAAGCCCGAGGCGGTGGCGAAGCTCACCGAAGAGGCCGCCAACGCTTGAAACAATCGCCGTCAGTGAGGGACGAGGCCCCGGATGCAACCGTGTCCGGGGCTTTCCTGTTCAAGCTCGGGGGCGGCGGGCCGGAGTAGCCTTTATGGTTAGTGCGCCGCACGGATGGCTAGCCAATACTACCAGCAAATCTTTCAGCGAGCCGCTGGCGTCGAAACGCGTCCGCGACGAAATCGACAAAGACACGGGTCTTTGACGGGAGCAGCGTGCGGCTCGCGTAGTAGATCGAGATCGGCCCTTCGTCGATGTACCACTGTGGCATCAGGCGGACGAGCGCGCCGCTCTCCAGATGCGGCAGGACGTGACACACAGCGTTCAAGGTCACGCCGAGACCAAGCAGCGCCGCGCGACAGGTCGCTTCCGGGTCGTCGAGGACGATTGTCTCCTTGAGCTTTACCGGAACTGAGGTGCCTTCGATGTTGCGCATGATGCGTTCGCGGACCCGGCCCGTCCGTGATGAGCGCCATGCGATCCCATCGAACGCAGAAAGCTGCGTGGGGTCGGTCGGAGGTCTGCGCTTCTTCATGTATTTGGGCGAAGCAACCGCGATCAGATGCAGCGGCGCGAGCGTGCGCGAGACGACGCCGGGACCCCATTCGATACCGCCGCCAATTGCGGCATCGAAGCCCTCGGCGATCAAATCAGTCTGTCGCGTCGTGAATTGCCAATCGGGCCGGATGCCGGGATAGCAGGCAAGGAACGCGGGCAGCATCGGGAGAATGTAGTCGGCCCCAAAGTTGAGGCCCATGCTTACCTTGAGCATTCCCGCCGGCTCTGCGCCGTTCGTCGCCACGCTCGAAATGGCCTGCTGGAGCCCTTCGAGGTTGTCCCTGATCTCGAGCAGGAAACGCTCACCCGTATCCGTCAGCGTCAGCCTGCGCGTACTGCGATGAAACAGCCGGAGACCGAGGTTGCGTTCGAGTGTCGCGACGTTGCGGCTCACCGCGGCAGGCGTGAGCGACAACCGCCGCGCTGCCGCGGAAAACCCGCCCGTTTCGGCGCTGCGGACGAAGGATTCGAGGTTGGCCAGTGTCTCCATGGGCTTTTTTCAAGTGATGCTTGTAAGAATTGCAAGTCATTGCGGACTAATTATAGGCCAATAAAAGGGCGATAGCTAGGTGACACACAACGCAGTGCCACCCGGAGACAACGCCCATGCCCACCCAGTCCAACGCTCCCAAGAACGGCCTCAACGCCCTGCTGACCCCGGAAGAGTCGGTGCTGGTGCTGATCGACCACCAGCCGTTCCAATTCGCCAATCTGCACAGCCACGAACCCACGATGATCGTGAACAACGTCATCGCGCTGGCCAAGACGGCCAAAATCTTCGGCGTGCCGACGATCCTGACTACCGTCCTTGAGGACCGCGGCGGCAAGCTCATCAAGGGCCTTCAAGATGTCTTCCCGGATCAGAAGCCGATCGACCGCACCTTCATCAACACCTGGGAAGATGTGCGTGTTGTCGACGCCGTGAAGAAGACGGGCCGCAAAAAGATCATCATGGCGGCGCTCTGGTCGGAGATCTGTCTCGCCATGCCGGCCATCCAGGCCGCCGGCGAAGGATACGAAGTCTACGCTGTCACCGATGCGTCAGGCGGCGTCAGCGTGGAGGCGCACGACATGGCGGTGCGCCGCATGATGATGGCGGGCGTCGTTCCAATCACCTGGATGGCAGTGGCCGGTGAGTTGCAGCGCGACTGGGCTCGCGAAGAGACGGCGAAGCTGGGCGCCGCGACTTTGCTCGACCATGGCGGGGGCACCGGCATCGCGCTCGCCTGGGAACTGCAACTGCTCGGTCAGGCGGCCGGCGGCGGGGCGTGAGCCGCCGTCGCAAGTAATCGAAGCCCAAACCTCTCAGCCCATCGGAGCCTTGTCATGACCAGCAGTAACGCAAGCGAAGCCGCCAAGGCGGTCGTTCGGCGCAACACCGAGGAAGTGCAGGGCGGAGGCAACTTCGCGGTGTTCGAGGAGTTGTTCGCCGACGACTTCCTCGACCACACGCCGCAGCCGGGGCGCACGCCGGACAAGAACGGCGCGAGGGAGCTGTACAAAGTTCTACGCGCGGCGTTTCCCGACTTTCACGCCGAAATCCATTGGCAGCTCGCCGATGGAGACCGCGTGACGACCTACAAGACCTATCACGGGACACACCGCGGAGAGTTTTTCGGGATTGTGCCGACAGGCCGCGAAATTCAATTCGAGACCGTCGATGTCATGCGAGTGCGTGACGGCAAGATCACGGACCACTGGGGCGTGGCCAATCTATTTTCGCTGATGCAGCAGCTCGGCGCGCTGACGCCAAAACTGTGATCCGCAAGTGCCATGCCGGCCGCGGTCGAGAGCCGCGGACGCGCTCTTTCTGAAAGGACATCATATGACCATCGGAATCATCGGATCAGGCGCTATCGGCACGGCCTTCGCGCGCACGTTGGCGCGCGCAGGGATCGAGGCTGTGATCTCCAACAGCCGTGGACCGGACTCCTTGCAGGAGCTGGTGCGCGACTTTGGCCCCAAGATCAAAGCGGCCAGCCGCGAGGAAGCGGCGCGCGCCGACATCGTCTTCGTGGCCGTGAACTGGACAAATCTCCCGGCGGCGATGGCGGACCTTCCAGACTGGAAAGGGCGCATCGTCATCGACGCCAATAACCCGATCGAAGCACCGCTGTTCAAGCCCGTGGACCTCGGCGGACGTGCGTCGAGCGAGGTGTTCGCCGATCTCGTGCCCGGAGCCCGCGTCGTGAAGGCCTTCAATTACCTGCGCGCAGAATTGCTGGCCACCGATCCCCGCTCGGACGGTGGACAGCGCGTGCTGTTCTATTCCGGCGCTGACGGCGCGGCGAAAGCAGAGGTCGCCGCCCTCATCGAGCAGCTCGGATTCGCCGGGATCGATCTCGGCTCGCTGGTGGTCGGCGGCAAGCTCGCTCAATTTCCCGGCGGTCCTCTCCCCAACCAGAACCTCGTGAAGCTCGGGTGAATGGGAGCGGTCTTCGAAACGCGCAAGGTGTCGGTCGAGATGGTTGAGCCGCAGTGCTTCGAAGAGCCGCGAGCATGTTTCTTATCAAAAGGGGCCTTAGAGCGCTATGGAGTAAACATAGTTCGCATCATCACCAGAGGCGGTGCACCGTTCCGCCTCCACCCACGCCTACGTGACCCTACAAGATTCTGAATGGTGCGGACAGGTTTGCCGTTCTTCTCCGCAGGCATATGAACAGGTGTCGCTTGGCAGTTAAGTGCCAAGCGACACCATCCCCAGAAATGAGTATTGACTTCCGTCTGCGGATGCCTGCGCCGGCAAGTGGCCCGTAGCGATAAGGACGGTTCTCGCCATTTGAGGACCGCAAGCCTTGGCGAGTCTAGTCTGAGCGATCAAGCCCCCGCTCTGGACGAGGTCCCATCCTCACAGAATGTTCGCCCACCGGGACAAACGTGACGCAACGGAACGGATGGTTCAGCCGTAAGTCTTGGGGAGGTTGCGAAAGGAGACCAGCATATGACCTGCGAACGAGACGTCGGCACGTTCGAAGAGCCCGTGACCGTTTTGCTGTCCTCGGGCAAAGTCAGTGTTTCGAGCACCCGCGAAGCCGCCGAAATGCTGCTTTACCGCTGGCCCATTGGAGAAACCGGGCGCCGCATCCAGGCTCGCATGGCGTGCATGAAAGTGCTCGGCGGCGGCAGCGCACCGGAGATAGCGCGCGTGGCATTTCTCAGCGCCGCCAAGGAAGCGAAAATCCTGAACGCTTGATATCTCGTCAACGCGTGCCCCACCACTGTCCATCGTGCATCACTCTTGCAGCGGCCGTTACGTTTGTGCAAACGTCGTGCGTCGATCATGCGGAGACGCCGAATGCTTGCGCGAAAAGGCTGGAGCCGCGGATCTGCACTCTACGTCGACCCGCGAGTTGACGCGCTCTGTGGCGAATTCGACGTAGAGATCGTCCCCAAGGGCCGCTATCCGAAAGAAGGCCAGACGCGCGCCGTCGGCTCCATCCGCCGGCTGATCGACAATCATGGCGCTGAGCATGCACGGTTGGTCCTGTGTGTCCTGGCTGAGGGCCGCGGCAAGCACGCGCTCATCGAAGAAAGCAGCCTGACGGCCGTCTCTGACTTGCTGCTGGCCTGTCCGGACCTAGTGGAGCAGGGCATGACCGCCGTGCTCGAGGTTCTCGACGCGATCCCGCTCGGCGCATCCATGGCGATCGTGCTGCGCGGCCGCGTTCATCAGGGGCATGCGCTAGCTGGCATCCTTTATGTGCACCTCCGGGGCCTCCGGGAGAGCTCGCTGACGGCAAAGGAAAGGGCCGGCAGGGCTTCACCAAGCGCCAGCGCCGCCGCGAGGAACTGATCGCACTCGGCAAGAGGATGCTCGCGGTCAAGGCGTCAGTGCCTCATGGCGAGTTCGGACTATGGCTGCGCGATCAACCTATCCCGTACGATTTGGCTTTGCAGGCGATGCGGCTGGCCCGCGGCTGCTGACTAGAAGCGATCGGCCGAACCAAAGAAGAGGCGCTCCCTTGTTTCGCGCCGTATCCCCATCGAGCCTGAACTACTTTCAGTTGTGGGGACGGCCTGAAACAGAATCAGGTTGGCACTCGGCGATCATTCGTAGGCAATGCATTGGCCATCGGGCTCTTGATATCGAGCATATCCCTGGCAGGGTGCACCACAGTTTCAACTAGCGGTGCGGATGGATGGCTTAGGAAGGGAAGTTTTAACGGGGTTTCCGAAGCAATGGCTAAGAAAGGCATGATGCCGGCAGCAATCGACTGCCGGTTCGATAGCACAGCTCCGGGCAAAGCGGCCTATGGATCAAAAGTTACGTGGAAACCTGCCCCCCAAACTTTCTCTGGCAAATGCATGTCGGCCCTCCCGATCACGTTGCGAGGAGCGAAGCTGGATCACGCGCACTCGGTCTTCATCGCGTGTTTTCGCAAGGGGTTCGTGACAAGGCAACGGGTCAAGTAGTTCAGTGTTCGATCTGGAGGAATTG
>NZ_JAMYUP010000110.1:0-9787 GCF_040323155.1 Mesorhizobium sp. M0060 | reverse complement strand
CGCACCCCGAGGCACAAATCCCCATAGGCAATCGCCTGCGGCCCGCGGGTTCCTGCATCAGAGACTTTCGTACGCCTGACGGCACCCGAAACCCTTCAGCAATCTCGGCCATTCAAGTTAGCTCGGCCATTGCCTTAAACCGGACATTATAGGCGCCGGCATTCGAAACCCTTCACAATAGCCGTCATTCCGGAAGCTTCTTAGAAGCGGCCACTTAAGATTAGGCGTCGCCTATTGCAGTCCGATGCGTCCCGTAGCCGACGAAAACGCGGATAAGAAGCTAAACCGCGCTGGAGATCACGTCGAAGCGGTCTAACCTCCGCCTGGACAGGCTCCTGATAAACAGTCCACGCACCGCCGGTATCCCGGCAGCGCCTGGGAAAATTTTAGCCACTGCTCGGTCAGGAAGACGCAGGTGTTCCGTCAGCACGCCCTTTATGATCGATCGTACGTCCGTCGTAGCAGCCAAGTCTGTTCCGCCATGAAGCAGGTCTCGAGCAAGACCGGGCCACCGATTGCCTACTCGCCCGCCGGCAACGGCGCCACCCATTAACAATGTGACACTCGCGGCCCCGTGATCAGTGCCGCCGTCGGTGTTGGGCACTACGGAACGGCCGAACTCCGTGACCACCAGCACCGCCGTCCTGTTCCAGGCAGGCCCGGACGCTTGGGCAAATGCAATGAGACCCCGCGCCAGCCCATTCAAACTCCGCGCCAGCCTTCCGAAGTCCGCTCCCTGCGCCACATGCGTGTCGAAGCCGGCCACCTCGAGCATCGCGATCCGCGGTCCGCCGGTAGCTGACAGGGCAAGAGCCGCGCTCCTGGCCGCGTCGCCGAAGCGAACCGCGTCGCATGCGGCATGTTGTTCCAGCAGGCTTTCGCTGCCCTTTCCGCCGGACGGCCAAGTGCCCTCGGCGCAGAGGCGGACGAGGTCGAGCCGAGGATTGGCCAGCGCAAGATCGGCCAGCATGTCCATCGATCGATCGGCCGGTCTGGCCTGCCACACCGCCTTCTGCCGGCGCGACAGTACAGACGAAGCCCGGTCGAGCCATCCGGCGCTGCCGCCGTCGATATCGCCGTCGAACAGCGCCGCCTGGGCGGCCGCGTGGGACCGGCCCGCATCCGGAATGGCGGTCGCGGGCACGATGAGCAACTCGCCGCACGAGTAGTAGGGCAGGAGTGGCCCGAGCGCCGGATGAAGTGCGAAGAACCCGTCGAGCTTGAGCATCTCGGCGACGCCGGAGTTCGGGAAAGGCACGAGGGGCCCGCGCGCCGAGGCAAAATGCGGATCGCCGTAGGGCGGCACGGCAGCTAATGCATCGAGTCCGCCGCGCACGTGGACGAGCAGAAGGCGAGGATCTTCGTCCACAAGCGAGGCACCGGCCAGACGCACGCTACCGAACGCGGACGCCAAGGCCAAACCTTGCAGCGCTGCTCTTCGGGTCAGTTGCATTTAGGCTCGTCCGAACTTGGGTTCACCGGCGTACCCGCGGTCATATACCCTACCAGATCCGTATTCGGGATAAGACTTCCCGTTATCAGAGCCTTGTTCGTCGGCTGCGCGTTGCGAACCAAAAGGCCGGCAAGTGCCGGGGCTGCGAAAGATGTGCCCGAACAGATGTTCCTCCGGAGCTTGCCGCTCTTTCGGCTCTTCCACAGTGACAGGACATTGACGCCCGGTTCGGAATAGGACGCGCCGAACGCCCCCCCGCGCCATAGCGTGTCGCACCAGGCGTTGCTGATGCCTTGGCATTTCCCAGGAGTTGCCACCTGAATATATTCGCTGTTGGAAGCCGACGCGCTGTATATCGCTCCCACCTTGTTTCCTGTCGTCACAGGCGAAAAATAAGTCGCTGCATTGGCCGGGAAATAAGACTGTACCCAAGGGCCCTCTTCGTCTTCCCGGGGATTGCCCGCCGCTACGACAACGCGCACCTGGCGGTCGGCGATCTGATAAAGAAGGGCGTCGAGAAATTTAAGATCTTGCAGCGTGCTTCCGCGTCTGGTGCTCTCCAGATATAATGCACCCCAACTCACGTTCAGAATATCCCCAGCGACCGCGTTGTCCCGAACATGGCGAAGGGCGAGAAGAGGCGGGCCGATAATTTCGGTCTTCAGCTTACTGAAGGCCTTTACGATCTTGAGCGGGGCGTCGGGGCTTACACCAACCAGACCTACATACTGGTTGCCCTGCTGGACACGCTTTCCGCCGATAACTGCTGCCACCATCGTCCCGTGCCCTACCGTGTCGTCGAGGCTCGACACGGTCTGGCATGGGCTGCTCGTGCAATCGATGGCTTCCTGAACCTTGAGGAGCCCCGCGGTGACAACGCTCCAATCCACTCCGCTGTCGATGATCCACACGGTGGGCGATCCTGAAGCCACCGCCTGTGGTGACCCGACGACCCTGCAGACGCTGGGAGGGACAATGTCCGCAGTCGGCGAGGTGCCCAGGAGTTCCGGCCTCTCGCAGGTGGCCCCATCGAACAGGTTCACCACGAAAGGATCCGGCTCCTCATATCCCCTGGAGCGCAGCTCTTTGATCTCGCTCTCGGAAAAGGTCCCCGTCACGATGCTGATACCGATATCCGGCATATCCACCGCTTCCAGCTTGCCCTTGCCTGCGATGAACTTGTTCAGCGCGCCGATATCCCTGCGTAACTCCTCCGCCCTGGCGATGTCGACGATGAAAGTCTTTTCGATGTTACCGCTGTCGGTGAAGCCCTCCTGGCTTGACGCTTCCGGTCTCACTGTTCCGACAGCGGCGAGGAGACAGCCGATCAACAGCACACGAAGTTGAGCAAGTATCATTCGTGCATCCTCCGGCTGTCGTTACTGATACCGCGAGGATCAGAATGCTCCCAATACGGTTTTCTGTCCACGAAAACATTGAGTCGATGCGAGCATGCCGCCTGCGCACTGCTTGCGACAGATGCAAAATGCGTTTAGGCTATTTGCATTGACCTCGGAGGGGAGCCTCGGCGATGCCCAGGGCAGAATTGAAGCCAGGTCGGCAAGTCCAAGAGATCGGCGCAGCGATCGTAGGGGCCTGGCTCAAGCTTTTGCCGGCCTCGTCACGTATCCTGTCCATGGATTCAACAAATCCTCTAACAATTACCATTGATCGGCAGATTTTCGCCGTCGGTGATACTATAAGACTTCGCCCGGAAGCAGGCCGTGTTATCGGCGACATCAGGGTCCAGGCCACCGCCGCCGGAACAGCGCCACATTCGCAGACACTGACGATAGAAGATCTGAATGGGCAGCCCATAATCTACGGGGATGACCCTCTCGACGGGGGCGACGCGATCCCGGATGCTGCCGCCTATGCGGACCTGAAGCGTGATCTCAAGATGGTGCTGGAAGACATCGTGGAAGCGGGAGTGTCTGTCGAAGTTCACGTGGACGAACCGAACTTGATCAATGTGGTGGTGCCCCAGGTGCCGAGGGGGGTCCTGACCCGCGGCGATCTGATCGATTATCTCCACAACTATCACAAATATGCCCAGGGCCGGCACTACCATGACGAGCTCGCCACGGCCGTGCTCTTCGGCTGCAGATAGTCGCCAGTTCCTACTCGGGCAATCCCGCTTCCCGCATGCCGTTGAGCAGCGTGTTACGGTCTCCGTCCAGCTTGTAAGGTTCCTTGGTGGCGAACCGCAGCCCGGAGAACTCCGGTGCGCCACGCAGAACCAGATACGTGTAGCTCTTCGCCTCTTCGTTTCGGCCAAGCAGGGCGTTCGCTGCAGCCAGATAGACCTTAACCCAGGTCGGCATGGTGGACGAGCGGCCCAGATCGACGACTGCCTTATCCGGACGGTGGGCAATGAAATGGGCAAGACCGCGGAACGGCCAATACCATGAAGGCTCGTACAGCGGATCGAGCACTCGCGCCCGTTCGAACCAGTCCAAGGCACTTTGGGGCTCGCCGGCAAATGTTTGATAAGTCCCTTGGTAGGAGACCTGCTCGGGATCGTGCGGATTGAGTTCGAGCGCGCGTGTGTATAGCTGCGATGCGACGTCGAAATCACGACGGTGGAGGAGCACCCAGCCCAGTATGTTCAGGCAGACTGGATCGTTGGGGGAAAGCGCCACCGCTTTTTTGGCGATGTCATAAGCCTCGGCAAGCACCGCATCCGACGGCCCCATGTCGCGAAACCATTCAAGCTGTTTATAGTGGGCGAGCTTGGCGTGCGCGCGCCCGTAGGATGGATCGAGCTCGATCGCCCGCTGATACCACTGTCGAGCCTCCATTTCGGCCGCGATGTCGCCCAGGGGCAGGGCATTGCCCCGAAGCACGCACTCATAGGCCGCAAGATTGGCAGGTGGTTTACGCCGCGCCTTCTCGGCGCCTGCGGCCGTAAGACGGCCGATAACAGTCCCGACGATCTTTCCGATCAGTTCGTCCTGGACATCGAAGATGTCCTGCTCGTCCCCGTCGTAGCGCTCGGCCCACAAGCACTCACCCGAGGTTGCGTCGACCAGCTCGCATGTAATGCGCATTCGCTGGCCCATGCGGCGGATGCCGCCTTCGATGACGAAATCCACGCCGTTATCCGCGACCAGGTCCACATCCTTGAGCCGCGTCGACGTGTAATAGGACGCAACCGTAAGCTGAGTAAAGCGCGTCAGTTCCGTGACGATGTCTTCGGTGAAGCCGCCGCTGAAATAGGGTTGGACGTCGCCCGCGCTCTTGAACGGGCGAACGAGGATGAAGGGCTTGCTCGGACCAGCCAACTGTGCAGTCGATGCAGGTGGCAGCCCTTTGGGCTTGTGGAACAACGAGTATACGGGAATCGGGCGCGGAATGTTCTTGAGATGCTGTTCGCCGCAATATTCAAACGGAAGATGAATTTTGTCGCGAACTTCGTCGTGCACCTTTCCGGAAAGGCAGATGCCGCCCGGGCTGGCGAACTGTTCCAGGCGCGCGGCTATGTTGACGGTATCTCCAAACACATCGCCATCGGTATCGACAATGATATCACCGAAGTTGATCCCAATTCGGAGAAAAATTTCCTGGCTGGCCTTCCCCGAAGACTGACCGACAAGCAGTTCCTGGACTTCCACTGCTGACCGCACGGCTCCGAAAGCGCTTGGGAACTCGGCGAGCATCCCGTCTCCGGTCGTTCTCACAACCCGTCCCCGGTGCTGCGTGATCCTAGGCTCTATGTCGTCCTGCATGAGATGCTTGACGAGCGCAAAGGTGCGCTCCTCGTCCCGGGCCATCAGCGACGAGTAACCGACCACGTCAGCAGCCAAGATAGCCGTCAGACGTCGCTGAAGATTGCTGTCGCCCGCGTTCATTCTTCCCCTCGGCGGGTTGTATTATGTTCGACGTTGGCTTGACGATATCAAAGTGTCTCGCAGGAGTTTGCATCATACTCCAGTGCGTGTCAGCGTGCGAATGAGCAATTGGTGCCGATAGTGTAGAGGATTGAACATGTGAGGGCCGTGCTTGGGTGAAGGGTCCATAATGCCGGAGCGGCAGGCGTCCGAGGCAGGGGCCGGCGGGTCAAGCCTGGTTTACGGCCCCATCGTGATCACCGATCCCACGCTCGGATGCCCGATCACGGTCGCGGTCGGTCCCGTACGAGGGGCCAGACCTTCTCGTTTTGCGTCAGGGTGGGGCAACACCACCCAGGAGGCGGCAACCGCCTGCGGGTATGAGGCCGATGAAACCTATTTCGCCCAGATGATCCCTCATGAGCGACTCTCACGCGCCCGCGCCGGCGAATTGCGCGGGCGCGTGATCGAGCCGCCTGCACTCACACTTTTCAGTGATGCGCAGTATTGCGAGCGGCTGCATTGGAACAAAAACGTCGATGATAGCCGCGCGGTCCCGATCCGCTGGCGCAGGTCGCAGCCGCTGGACTGGATCCGGAGCGATCCGCGCTTCAGCACGAGCGAGGCCTGGGTGCCTGCGGGATTGTGCTTTCTCGGGTATCCCAACGATGAGTCATCAGGTCTGCCCCCGGCGGACTCCAATGGTCTTGCGAGGGGAACGAGTATAGAGGACGCGGTCGTGCGCGGCTTCTGCGAAGTCGTGGAGCGCGATGCAACAGCCATATGGTGGTACAATCGGCTGGTTCTGCCTCGGATAGACCTGACTTCGCTGTCGGATGGACTGGCGTCCCAATACGCCGATTGGCTGCAGACGCAGTACCGCGAATTGCGGCTTCTCCTCCTGACGCTTGACCTGCCCATCCCCATTGTCGCTGCAATTTCTCATCACGTCGGGGGTGGCGCGATTGCGTTCGGATTCGCGGCCGGACGATCCATGTCGGAGGCGGCCCGGCGCGCGGTGGGGGAACTTGCAGAATGTGAGGCGAACCTTACCCTGCTCAAACGGAACGCCGATATGTCCGGCACGGCGGCCTTCACCCCCGGCGCGCTGCACCTCTATCGGTGGCACATGGACGAGAACATTCACCGCCGTCCTCACCTGTCAGGCAATTCAGCAGTTCAGGCCTCGTCAGCCGAGTTGCGACTGGATTGGAACTATTGCCTCGACATCTGCCGCGAGCAGGAACTTGAGATCTTTGCGGTCAACCTGACGCACAACGCCGAATCGCCTGTTGCACGGGTGTTTGTACCTGGACTTCGTCCTACCAAGCCCCGGTTGGGCGGCGGCAGGCTCTATGATGTTCCTGTGCGCCTAGGTTTGAAGCCATCAGTTCCCCAGGCCATCCACGAGGTTCCCTTTCCATTGTGATAAGAGCTCATCTAACCCGGAGCCGCCACCGAGACTTGGTTCACAAGATTGCCTAATCGCTCCGGAGACCAGGCAGGCAGGTATGCCGTCCCGCCGGAAGCCTAGGCCAGTCAGCAATGGGTCATGAACGCTGTTCTAGGCCAATGTCTATCGGGAAAAGAAGTCGGCTCAGGAACGTCCGCAACGGGTCCAGTTCACGTCGACGTGCGCAGGGCGCCTCAAGGTCCGCTTCTGACATTCCGAGCCTCGAAGCCGCAAGTCCGCTTCTCGGCCCAAACGCGACGTCCGAGTAGTGGTTCGGCGATAACGCTCCTGGCCCAATCAAGACGTTCCGTGCATCGCAGAAGCGTCCGTAAGTGGCGCTGGTTGCTCGTTTCCTGTCGATAATCGACGGCACGAAACCACTCACGCCCGCTTTTCACACACGGTATCAAGCGCCAGCGTTTTCGACCGTCAGCCCTTTCGACGGCGCATCAGCGCCTCGAGTTCGGCGTCGCCGCCTTCCGGCAGCATCAGCCGCACATGTGCGTAGAGGTCGCCGTGCCCGCCGGCTTTTTCCGGCAGGCCCCTGCCCTTCAGCCGCAGAACCTTGTCCGAACTCGACCAAGGGGGAACATTGACCGCAATCCTGCCGGTCGGAGTTTCGACCGCCACCTTGGCGCCATGCACCGCATCGGCCAGTTCCACCGGCAGGTCGACATGCAGGTCGCGGCCCTCGACGCGGTAGCGGGGGTGCCGGCGAAAGCGGATCTTGACCAGCGCATCGCCCGGCTGCCCCGGCCCTTGCTCACCCTGGCCTTTCAGGCGGATGGTCTGGCCGTCCTCGATATAGGCCGGCAACTTGACCGCCATCTTGCGGCCGTCAGGGAACATCGCCGTCACCTTCTCGGCGGTGGCGGCTTCCTCGATGGTGACGTCCAGCGTCACGTTGAGATCTGCGGCCGTCGGGGCCTGACGGCGGCCGCCCGTGCCGGCGCCGCGCTGCTGGGTGAAGGCATCGCCGAAGATCTGGCTGAAGATGTCGCTGTTGCCGTCGAACGGATCACCGCCGGGACGGCCCGTGCGGAATTCGAAATGAGCGCCGGCCGGCCCTTGCTGCTGGCGGAAACCGGCGAAAGGATCGGCACCGCCGGCCGCGCCTTCGAAACCCTGGAAACGCGGTTTGCCGTCGGCGTCGATCTCGCCGCGATCGAAAGCCGCCCGGTTCTTCTCGTCGCCGACGATCTCGTACGCCTGGTTGGCGGCGGCAAAACGGTCCTTCGCCTTGGGATCATCCGGATTCTGGTCTGGATGATGCTTCTTGGCGAGCTTCCGGTACGCCGATTTTATGTCCTTGGCCGATGCGTTCTTGGCAACGCCCAGCACCTCATAGGGGTCGCGCATGCTTCCTGCCCTGGAGACGGAGTGAGTCCATAGTCGCCTCCTATATGCGCTCGCATAGGAAGGAATTCCAGTGGCTTACCACCATGTTGCCGGCGGAAAATCAGAGCGCCTTGAAGTCCTGCAAGCGCCAGATGCTGCCGCCGGCCAGGCATATTTCGCCCTTGAACAGCGCGACGCCGTCGAAGCTTTCGCGTGACGCGGTGAAGCGGCGGCATGTCTCGCCGTTAGCCCTGAATTCCGCGAGCTCGGTAATGGAGCCGCGTGAGCCGGTGTCGGCATTCGCCCAGGGAACGGCCTGCCCGGCCAGTTGCTCGACGTCGGCGGAGGACACGGCGTTGCGGATCGTGGCCTGGTCGGAGGCGCGGTCCTGATCGAGCGGCGTGACTGAGGCCGGCGTGCTCGAGGTCAGCACCGAGCGGTCGACCTCCGCCTGCTCCAGGCTGAAGCCGCCGCCACAGGCGGCAAGCGGCAGGACGACTATCACGATCATTGCTTTGGCGCTGGCCGAAGCGATAACGCTCCATTGCCCACTGTCAAAAGCTTGCGCGATACGCGACAATCGGCAATCTCCCCAGCCGGCGACAAATTGGGAAAACTATGAGCGAAACTGGGTTAATAAGCGGTGACTTTACCGAGGCCGCGGAGCCGTTCCGGCTTTTTGCGGCGTGGCTCGACGACGCGACGAAGAGCGAGATCAACGACCCCAACAGCGTGGCGCTGGCGACGGTCGACGCCGAGGGCATGCCGAATGTGCGTATGGTGCTGCTCAAGGGGTTCGATGAGGGCGGCTTTGTCTTCTACACGAATTTCGAGAGCGCCAAGGGCCGCGAGATTCTGGGCAGCATGAAAGCGGCGATGTGCTTCCACTGGAAATCGCTGCGCCGGCAGGTGCGGGCGCGCGGCCCGGTGGAGATCGTCACCGACGCCGAAGCGGACGCCTATTACGCGACGCGTCCGCGCGGCAGCCGCATCGGCGCCTGGGCCTCCAAACAGTCACGGCCGCTGGAGAGCCGCTTCGCGCTGGAAAAGGCGGTCGCCGAATATACGGCGCGTCATGCGATCGGCGGCATCCCGCGGCCAAAACACTGGTCGGGCTTCCGCATCGTGCCGCAGACCATCGAGTTCTGGCACGACCGTCCGTTCCGGCTGCACGACCGTGTGGTGTTTTCGCGCAACGCCGAGGGCGGTTGGGACAAGGTGAGGCTTTATCCGTAGAGGACGATGGATGCTCCCCGGGGGTAACTTGACGAACCACCCTGGCTCACCAACAATCACAGCTGAGCCACACTAAAGCATGACCATGATCGCTTTTACCGTGCGGGTTCCGGAAGAAACCGCAGACAGGCTCGCCCTGCTTGCCGAAAAGCTCCACCGCTCGCGCTCCGACGTGGCTGTGCGAGCCATCGAAGACTTTGTGGCCCGTGAGGAATGGCAACTCGCCGAGATAGAGGCCGGGTTGGCGGAAGCCCAGCGCGGCGACTTTGCCAGTGACCGCGATGTAGCGGCTGTTTTCGGAAAATACGCCAAGCCCACCAGCCAGGCATGAGCCACAATAGAATCCCAAAGCAGCGGTGACAGAGATCTCCCACCTAGTCCCTATGATTGCTGGGCCTGAGGGCGGCCCGTCATCCGATATGCAACGGTACGAGGGTTAAGCCGGCTGGCCGGCGCAGAGCCTCATGCATAGGAGAC
>NZ_JAMYUP010000109.1:0-10139 GCF_040323155.1 Mesorhizobium sp. M0060 | reverse complement strand
AACAGGGGTTCGATTCCCCTTGGGCGTACCACCTTCATCTAATTTCCCTTTTCTTTCAGAGCCTTGCGGCGGTGAATGTCCAACTTTTCTACGGGGTTGGACAAATCCTGTTCTCTTTTTGCCCTGGACACCTTCTCCATGCCGGTGTCGCTGAGGCGCTTCCGATTGAATTTCTTGACGTAGGTCCGCGCCTCGTCAGGCGTGCGATGGCCGAGGAAAGCCATGATCTCCAATTCGCTCGCGCCGGCATTGCCAAGGCGCGTCGCACCGGCCTTGCGGAGGCCGTGAGAAGAACAGTGAGGAAGGCCGGCGGCAATGCACTGATCGTGAAACCAGTTGCCGAATGTGGTTGGCTTGTAGGGCCTGTCGCCGGTGTGTGTCAGGAACAACATCCGATCGCCAGGAACCAGCGCTAGAACCTCCTCGAGCTCCTCGAGGATGGGCAAGTCCACGTCGCCGCCGGTCTTACCGCGGCGATAGGCGATTCGCCCCTGGCGGACGCTCTGGCGCCCCAGCTTGACGACATCTTGCCGAGCGGCCCCGGAATTGAGGATCAGCCGCAGCGCGAGAGCCGCCTTGGAAGCGATGCCATGGTGCGCCTCGAACTGGCTGATCTCATCTTCTGCCCAGGTGTGGAAGCCATCCGGGTTTTCGGCATAGCGTTCTACATCAAGCGTCGGGTCGACGGCGATCAGCTTCTTGCGCATCGCGAAACGGCATAGCCTGCGAAGCAGTTTCAGCAGATGATTTGCGGCGGATGGGGTATCGGCCTTCTTGCCGATGATCGCCTCGACGTGCTCAGTCCGCAATGTTGCGACACGCCGCTTTCCATACGCATGGCTGAAGCGATCAAAATCCTTGCCGAGATTGTACTGCGAGATCGGTCGAAGCTTCTTCCACTTCGGCGAGCGCTTGTAGTGCTCAATCAGCCAATCGAATGTGCCGTATTGGTGCCGGGCAGGCATCGCGGCAGCGCGAGATCCTTGAAGCGCGGCCTCGTAGGCCTTGCGGAATTCGATAGACCCGTATTCGCCCGGCAGGTAGGTCTGCGGCACACCCTTTTTGCGGAAACGCCAACGCATTTTACCGTGGCGATCGGGGGCCGGCGAGACGCCGGGGAATGGGTTAGCCGCGCGGCGTTTCATGAAAGGACATCGTCCCATTCGCTGGCGTCATCGCCACCCTGCACGCCACGGCGCGTGGTTTCAACCTGCACCTCCACGCGGCCATCTGGGTAGGAAACAAACTTGGCCCGATCATAGCCGGCGAGCTTGGCCGCCTTGAAAAGGCGCGTCGCGTCGGCCTGGGTGATCAATGCAGCTCGGTTGGCCATAGTGCTATTTTTCCGACCCTGTGAGGAAATCGCGGATGCAGCCGGAGCGAACCATCCCCCCAACTGCATCCGCTTCGGCTGCCGCGCTGTACATCCGAGCGCGACAGGCCTTCTCGTGCGATTTCAACCAATCCCGGATCATGACTATTTGCCGGGCGGAATTGGCGTGAAAGGACGAACCGCGCGCCCCTGAAGGTCCCGGCAGATTCCTTAGAACGATCCGTTGAGCCTGAACTGACCGCCGCCAAGCGAGACGCCGAACTTCTTGTTTGTGCCGGCCGTGGTCGTCAGCTCGTCGTCGGCGACCACATAATAGGCGAGCGTGCCGGCGGCGAAGACATCACCGCTCTTCAGCGGCAGGTCCTTGAACACGCCTTGAAGGCGCGTTTGCACAACTTGGCCGCTGGCGGCGGCGCCGACGGCAATGCCGACGATGCTGCCTACACAAACGATATCTCCCGGCGCGCGGTCGACGGGCGCCGTCAACGGCACCGTATGGCCATCCTGGACAAGGTTTCTCATTGTCGGTCTCTCCTGATTTTACGCCGGTCCGGCGTTCTTGTAGGCGCCGCGATAGTCGATCCAGCCGGCGCCGAAGGCGGTGGAAACGCGCGTGATGACGGCGTGCCGGTTGATTGGCGCCTCTGTACGCACCTCCGGATCGTCCATGCCGTTGACGGTGCCATGCTCGAGGCTCATCTGCCGCTCCGGCCGGGCGAATAGATACCAGGCCTTCGGGTCGGCGAGCCGATGTTCGACGACCGGCGTCAGCTTGCCTGAGAACGGGTTGACCTCGTCGACCGAGGTGGCCGTGATCGCGGCGAGCAGCTGCTCGGCGGCAGTTTCGAGCTCGGGCGGAATGACCAGGAAGGACGGGTTGACGCCGATATCGCGCAGCCCGTCGATGTCCTTTTGTCGACGCATGGCGAGCCTTCCCGCCGAAAGCGTCGTCACGTCCAGAGCCGCACCGGCGCCAGCCAGGTTGCCGTGACTGGCGTGGAACACCGCGACGCCATCCGACAGCACCGGGTTCGATTCGATCCGGTTGACGATCACCCGCGCCTTGCCGTCGAGCACGGTCTCACCGATGCGAAGCGCCGGCTGCACCAGCAAGCCGAGATTGTCGTTGACCAGCGCTTCGGTCGTGATCTCGATCATCCGCGAGCGGATGACGGCAAAGGTCTTTTCCTTGCGTTCGCCGATCGTCCCATACTGCACCTCTCCGCCCTCACCAGGCGGGAGCAGTTCGGGGAAGAGACCGCCCTGGACGCTCTCCTTCTCGCGAAAATCTTCATAGGTCGTCTCGTGAGAGATGCGCAGGATTTCGGGGTAGTTGATGATCTGCGCGGCCAGCGCAGAGACAGAGACCGTGTCCGACAGGATTTTCAGAAAATCATCCGTCGTCATCATGGCGCGGATTTCGGTGCGCCCTCCGGTCTTCGAGGCAACCGCAGCCGCCGCATCGCGGAGACCCATGCCAGGATGTGCACGCGATACTGCGTCACCAAAGGCAGCGCGGACGATACCCGGCGAGTGCCGGTTCAACATGGCGATCGCCATCGGGTCGAAGAGATCGGCGGGATTAGGCTTGGGAGCTGCGCTCATCGGTTTTAGTCCTTACTTTGGGAGGAAGTCATTCCAGGTCGTGGGCCCGCTGCGGCTGCCGCGATTGCCAGGCTGCGCCAGTCCAGACATCGGCAGGTGTGCTGCAGCCAGGCGGCTTGCTTCATAGGCCGATGCTTGCGTCTGCCTGTCCTTTTCAGCCTGGCTGGACGCCTTTAAAGCATCCAGCTCGGCCTGCAGGGTGTCGGCGCGATCCTTCTCGGCCGAGGCCGAAAGCGGCTTCTCGCCGGCTGTCCAGTTGTTCTTGAGCGCCAGCGCCTTCAGCGCTTCCGGCGCCTTGGCATAAGCGCGATAATCGAAGGCGGCGAATGACTTGGCTTTCGCCTTGTCGACCTTGGTCGCGTAGCCAGCCTCGAGGGCTTCTTCGGCCGTGAACCAGATCTCGTCCTTCATCGAGGCGCGTACGGCATCCGGCGCCGCCCCAGCCCGCGCCGCATAGATGCTGGCGTATTCGCCACTCAGACGGTCGAGAAGTTCGGCCTGCTTGAGCTGCGCCGAGGCCGGCCCTACCGTGACGCCATGGGCCTCGTGCAACATCATCATGGTGCCAGCGCACATGATGATCTCGCTGCCGGCCATAGCAATCAGCGAGCCCGCAGATGCGGCAAGACCTTCGACGACGACAGTGACGCCGGCCTTGTGTCGCGCCAGGGCGTTATAGATGCCGATACCGTCGAAAGCGTCACCCCCTGGGCAATTGAGCCGTACAGTCAGCGGCTTGGAGCCATGCTGCGCCAGCACCCCGATCACATCGTGCGAAGTGAAAGCGTTAGGACCGAAGAAATCGCCAGCGACGGGGCCATGCAGGATCATTTCGCCATTCTGATAGATGTCGGCCATTGTGGGTTACTCCTGGTCCGTTTCAGGCAAGAGCGGTTCGGTGATGTTCAGATTCTCTCGCACCACCTGCGCGCGCTTCACAATCAATGTGAGGTTCACGAGGTTGATGGAACGCACATCGTCCGACCACCCCTCGGCATCGTTGTCGATTTGCCCCAAGACTTGCTCGCGCGTTCCCACAGCGGAGAAGTGGTAGGGCACATGATGGCGCTCGTACTCATCGACGATGCCGTCCCGCTCTTCGGTAGCGTAGAAGCCGATCCAGATTTTCTCGCCGGCAAGCGCGCGGCGAGTGCCGTTGATAGTCAACTCGGGACTTCCCTGCACCCGAAGCTTCGCCACGTCCCGGGTGAATGACGATGTCGTGCAAAGATCGTCGGCAATGGCGAGCATAATTGCCTCGATTGGCAGATAACCGCGATTTTCAACAAAGCTGTGAAAATCCGCCAGTTTCGATGCGTCTTCCGCGTCGATGGGGGCTAGCTTGGGTCCCAACAGGGGAATTTGATCCCGACGCTGAAGGGTTTTGAAGAGCTGCAACCCGACACCGGCGAGGGCAAGGTAGTGGGAACGAGAAAGGGGCATGTACAAGGCTCCGATGGGTGTCAGGTGACACCAGAAATGACATGACGCCTGCCTTGGTGTCAATTGACCCCACGGTTATTTTTTAAGTACTAGCCGTCGCCCATCGCCTCTATGTCAGCGACAAGGCTCTTCAGGATTGTTATCTCGCTTTCCTCGTCATCAGTGTTCCAGAGCGTTCTGACCCTCACCTTCGCAAGCAGACCCGCCAAACTTCTCGCCCGGGTGTGCATGACGCGATCGAACGCGCGGGCCGTCGCCGCAGCCTTTTTGGCCTCCTTCTCCTCCGCCTTTCGAACGATGGCCATGAGGCGATCCACTTCCTCTTCGAGTTCGGCTGTCCTGGCGGTAGCTTCCTTCCGTCGATCGTCCGCGGCGCGGAATTTTGCTTCGAGCCGTAGTAGCTTTGCGTCGGTTTTTCCCATCACGCCGCTTCCCCTGCCAGGCGCCTGATATCGGCGGCAATCGATATCAACGCATCGTTTTTGGCGCCGATCCTGTCGGCCGCCCGGAGCTTGACGACAATCCCTTCCAACGTGTTGGCCGGCATTGCCAAGATGCGATCGCCGACCTTGCAAAACTCGGCCGAGCGCGCGCTGTAGGCGGCTTCTGCAACATCAACGCCGGCCTCGCGATTTATCTCGTTCACCTTATCAAGGAAGGCCTCCTGCAAAGCCCTGTGCGCGGCCAGCTGCTCTTCACGAGACCTATGAAAATCACGCAAAGGCGCTGGCTGTTTCTCCGGAAACGCTAAGTCCCGAACAAGCATGCCGCCGGTCATTTCATGAAGATCGTCGGGCATGCGAGGCTCCACCCATCCCGCAGGTTGCGGCGGATAGAGCATGTCGGCCTTCCTGCCGACCCGGCAGCAGGCTTTGTTAGCTCGATGCATCTGCGCCTCGGCTTCCGCCATTTCCTGATCAAGCCAAAATAGGTCTGCGTCGGGATGCTCGGCAGGCTCCGCGGGAATAGCCGCCACCAAGGCAGCGGCGGCGGCTGACGATGCTGCCAAACTATGAAGGACCTGGCGGCGGTTAATTGACGGCAAGCCTTCGGCGGCTGCCGCAACGAGTGCGTTCGGCATTGTAGTTGCTCCTAGTTGGGCATCGTGATATCTATTGCGCATGATGCCCAACTAAGGGCACATTGTCAACACCATGCGCAACGTTGGGCTTGATGACTATTTCACCGGCACAAATACGGGCAGCTCGCGCCCTTGTTGAGATGGATCAGGCGGTCTTGGCTCGTAATGCTAGCGTGTCGCGAAATACCGTCGTGGATTTCGAAAAGGGCCGGAGGATGCCAAACCCTAACAATCTCGCGGCCATGCGCGCCGCCTTGGAAACGGCTGGCGTGATCTTTCTCGATAAGAACGGCGACGGACCAGGGGTGCGCTTACGGAAGGATGTCTACGAAGCTGAGGTGGCGGCGCGCGCCGGACAAGCGCTTAGGGCGCTGAAACGAGAATAGGAGCCTTGGGGATGGCAAAGGAAACCGACGATCAGATTTTGGAAAAAGTCGCCCGGGCGATTTGCGCCGCCGCTGGCGCCGATCCTGATGATGCCGTTCCGACCGGCAAGACGGTGACGCGTCGAGAGCGCAACGCGTTCATCCAGGAAAGCGAGACGCGCCCAAAATGGCGGGAGTTCGAAGCTGAAGCCCGTCGGCATATCGCAGCCTGGTCTGTTTTGCGCGAACATTAGAGCCTTACCCCCGGTCCCCCTCAAATCCTGAGCCCCTGCCCGCAAACCCTCGCAAGATCAGCGAGGACAAGGCTCCAACGCGCCGCCAAGCACGTAGACGATGCCGCCTTCCATCTCGCCAGCAATGCCGCCCTGCGCCTTCACAGCCGCCACGCCGGCCGCACTGAGCGCGCCTGTCGCCAGGTCGAGCTTTTCCCCGCACCGCTCGCAAGCCGTGCGCCATACGCCTTTGTCGCGCCGCCACGGGCCCATGGTGTGGCCTCGCGCGGTCGCCCGTCGCACCGCAGCCGCTTGCGCCGTGGCGATGCTCAACGCCGGCAGCAAAGGCGCGACTCGAGCGTGAAACGTCGGCAATGTTTCACGGGAAGAGGACTGAAACGGCCGTGAGGTGCGGCCGGGCAACGAGATCGACTTTTTTTTAGGCATTGGCCCCCGCGCCCCCGTCCGCCAGGTGTGCGGCGACTTGCTGCCAGAGATCGGCGATACGATTGCTTGCTTCGGCGATCATCAGCCTGTGAAACAGCCGCTCCTCCCGGTCGTCGATCTCGGCCATGGCGCAAGCGATCCTGACCAGCTCAGTGTGTTCTTCACCGATCCTCTGAAACCGCTGCGACAGAAATTCGCCGTCGAACATCGTTCAGCGCGGCCCCATCAAGCGGCCAGCAATCGAGCGTCCGGTATCGGCGCGCACTGCGGCAGGGGTCGGCGCCCTTGCCGTCGCGTTGAACGCTGCACCGGCCTCGGTGCCGAGCTGCTTGCCTATGCCGGCGACCATCGCTGCAAATATACCTCCGGCCTGTTTGGCGCCGTCGGTGATCGATTGTCCGGCCTGCTGGCCGCCACTGGCGATCTTATCCTCGATCTCGGCGCCGACGGGGGAAAACCAGTCACCGGCCGGTTGCGACCCGCCGCCCGCACCTGGCGGCAGCGACCAGGCGCTATCCGGCCGGTACGAGGATCCTCGGCCGTGCTGGGCTGGGTAGAGGTTGCTGCGCACCACAGGACCGAGCGGCGTCGGCGCGCCATAGGGCAGCGGAATGGGCACGCCATTGGCGTCAGTGCCGGCGCTGAAGCTCGGATCACGCGGCAAGCCGCCGCGCCGCGAATCGCCATATTGCTTGTAGGCGGCAGCCGCGCGAAGCTCTTCATCGGAGCGATAGCCGCCTCGCCGGGCCATCATGTCCTTGTCCTCGTCTCCGTGAGTGATGCCCCAGGCCGTGCGCGCGGCGAACCCGTGAACGCCGCTTTTTTCGAGACCGGCATTGACCGAGTTGGCATAGCCGAGTGTGTCGACGATGTATTTCAGCCCGTCGACGACGCCGAGCGATGCGGCGAAATCGCCGGCCTGAATCTGCAGCTCGCTAAGCGTTTCCTTGATCCGATCAAGGCCGGCTTGCGTGTTTTTCAGCAGCTGCGCGTTGTTGCGATCGAGGACGCCAGGTGCATTCGCCGCGATCTCCTTTTGGGCGGCGACGATCTCGTCGTAGTGTGCAAGGATCACGGTCGCGGCCTGGCGGGCTTCCTTGTCGCCGAAAATCTGGCCAAGCCGGTCAGCCTTGCCGCCGGTGGCCTCCATCAAAATATCATGCGTCACCTTGAGCATGTCCTCGCCATTTTCGCGAGCGGCCGACATGCGCTTCAGAAAGCTTCCGCTGATTTTTGAGAGCCGCTTCTCGACGTCCGGACTGGAAAGCTTTTCGAGAAAATCGCCGACCGACGTCGCGGCCTCGCCGACAGTTCCGGTATAGTTCGCCATCACCTCGAGGAATCCGACCATGCGCTGCGCGCCCTCGATCCCCTGGAACCCCTGCTTGGCCGCCGACGGCAGCAGCGAGGGAAGGAAGCGCGCCATGTCGGGCGCTTCGAACTTGCCGGCCGAACTGCCGGCGGCGATGATCGAGAAGAACTTTTCGGCGTCCTTGGTGGTCAAACCGAGCGACAGGCGCGCGGTGTTCCAGCTGTTCACGACATCCTCGCCCGATGCTCCGAGCGCCTGTTGCGACTTGGTGAGCAGGTCCAGATCGTTGCGTATGTCCGTCAGGCTGGCGCCGGCGGCCGCGTAGGCGCCGACCGTTTCCATGACCTGGTCAGACTGCAGGGCGTAGGCTTTGGCGAAGTGGTTTACATCCTGATACAGGCCCTGCATCTCGTCGCGCGACGCACCCAGCGTAAGGCCGATTCGCGTGAGCTGGCGCTCGACAGAGGCAAATTCCTTGATCGATTGCGTGAGGGCGTACCCCGCGACGGCAGGTCCAATAAAGCGCCCGATCGGCATGGCCGACATCGTGCGATTGAGCAGGCCTTGCGTCCTGTTGAACGCGATCGACTTCTGATTGACCTGGTTCAGCTTGGCGCCCATCTTATCGAAGGCGCCCATCGGGCCCAGCTTGGCAGAAAGCCGCATCACGGCTTCGATGGTACGATTGCTCATTTTTGGCTCCTACGATTGTGATATGCGACGGCGCGCGCGAACCAGGCGAGGATCTCCGACATCGGCATGCAGGCGACATCGGCCGCCCGCATGCCAAACCGGAATATCAACTCATCGGCGCGGGTTCCGACTTCGAGGCAGGCGAGGCGGTGGCTGGCTCGCCATACGTAAAAAAATCGAGCACAGCGACCCGAACCGCCCTGGCGTCTTTGATGCCGAGCTCGCCAAGCATGTCGAAGCCGGGCTCGATGACGCAACGGCGGACATAGGCGGCGACCGTTTCGACGTTCTCGATGACGACGTTGTTGCCGGCGGCGCGCTGCATCTCGTAGGGCTCGCCCAGCTGCATCAAGTCGTTGAACCGCGGCTCGCGCACCTTCACCGTTTCGAAGACAGCGCCATGCGCTTCATAGCGGCGGGACAGGGTGACGGTCTTCTCAGTCATTTCGCATTCTCCTTCAGGTTGCATGATGTGTGCTGCACGGGTCCGAACGCGTGTTGCGTGTACCGCCTGCAAAGTGGCCTACTAGAAAAATCCCGGGATCCCCCGGGCCCGTATAGGTCAGAGGCGCCTGATACGGTCCCTAGACCGGGGGGTGGCTGACGGCTCGCATGCCCGGTCTCACCCTTCGGAATTTGGCCGATGGTATCGGTAGTGCCGACATCCCAGCGCTCATCAACGGCTCGGCCTTTGGTTGTCGTCTGACTTCCAATACCCCAATCCATTGTTTTAATAACCTCTGCACCACTTTACGATAGTTTAGCGATAGTTTAGCGATAGTTTTATTGTTAGATTTCAATAGGTTCGATAGTTGCGATAGTTTTTAGACGCTATAGGGCTGAGAGAATTTATCCCGCACCCTGTTTTCTCTACGTATAGACCCGGCAAAACTGTCGCAAACTGTCGCAAGCCTTTGATTTTGTTGCGCTATTCTCGCTGTTTAGACTGTCGCAAACTGTCGCAAACTGTCGCAAGTGTCGCGCCGAAAAACGCAATAAAAACAAAGAAACCGCCAGTTTCGACAGTGCCGCGCCTTCAAAAAGGGGTACGGGGTTTTCGGTCATTTGAACCTGGCCTCGTAGGTGACCGTGCGGCCGGTCACACGCCGAATGCCGGTCCTGGGCATCAGCAATCCGAAGCGTGTGAGGGATAGACGCGGCGCGCCCGTCTCGTCAGCCCAATCAATGTAGGCCGTGTGAAGCTGCCGTGCAGCGATGCCGACCCGACAATCTGCGACCAGCCGCGCCTCGACGAATGCGGCGACGTAGTGCAGCAAGCTTAAGTCAGGGGGTCCGGGGGATTTGCCAACTAGCGGAAGCCCGAGGTCCTGCCACAGCTGGCGCGCTGCTCTGGCCCCAAACAATCGGCCGGCTGCATCGACGATCTTGGCTTTCGACGCCATTTCCGACCAGTTTTCCGACGTGGTGCTGGCAGCAGCGGCCGAGTTCGGCGATACTGCGCTTCCGGTTGCGTCGGTAGTGCCGACACAATCCTTTCGCTCATCAACGGAAGGCCGGTTGGACATCGCGGCGAAAGCTGCAATGTTTTCAATGGGGGCCCTGCGACCGGTTGGGCAACCTAAGTGCTTGATCTTACGAGAAACAAGCACGCCCCTTGGGCGTACCA
>NZ_JAMYUP010000108.1:0-10296 GCF_040323155.1 Mesorhizobium sp. M0060 | reverse complement strand
TCGAGGCCGACGATTTCGGATCGGCGAAGGCCGCCGGCGAAACCCAAAAGCAGCATGGCGCGGTCGCGCAGACCACGCAGCGTGCCGCGGTCGAGGGTCTCGAACATGCGATCAGATCCTCGGGCAGGATCGCTTCCTTCTGCCGGGGAGGGGAGGCGTGGGTGTTGCGAACGCCAGCCATCACCGTGGCGATATGCCGGTCCTTGCGGTCCAGCGGCTGGCCGCGCTGGGCAAAATTCCAGGAGAGCGACGAAAGCCGGCGCTCGATGGTTGAAACGGTGTTGGGCTTTTTGTCGCCAGTGGCCGTACCTGACGCGCAGGCGGCGATATAGAGCCCGACGACCTCAGGATCGGGCGGGAACATCTCGATGCCTTGGCGCCGGCACCAGCTCGAAAAATGCTTCCAGTCGGCTGCGTAGGCGCGGCGCGTGTTGGCCGAACTCGCCGCCTCGATATAATCGCGCGCGCGGCCGGCGAGCGCCTCAAGCTGCGCAGGCAGGCTGGGATTGGCAATGGCTGGAAGGGGAGGGGACGAGGCTAGGTCGGCATCGCCCATCTGCATGATATCGATGATGTCGGGCAAAGCCGCGGCGCTTTGTGTGTGAAGCTTGTCCGAAATTCGTAGCATATTTCGGACATCTTGACCGTCACTTCGTCCGAAATCGGACCACAGATTTCGGACAAAGCCCCGGCATCAACCCGCCAATATCTCGATCTGCCGTCGCCGCTGCAAACGTCGCCTGTGAGAGGCGAGCCGCCTCTAAACTGGTCGTATATCCCGATTAATAATAAGAATGTAGTCAACTTCCATATTTGGAGGGCACGCATGCTGCCACTCAACCGGCCTGATCACCACACAAAGTGAGGAAGAACCTGGTTAGGTGCAAAGCGACAATTGCCTCGACAGCGGGTCCCGGAAGGTTTATGCTGCCCAATCTTACCGCAATCCGAAATGGCGATTGAGTACCTTCACGAGTGAAGGGATTCCCGCGGTCTTAGAGATGAGTTGTCGAATGGCGCGAAGTCGCACAGAATCGCGAAGTCGCACAGAAAATCGTGTGTTTGATACCGATCAGGATCGCGAGCTGTTTCAGGCGCAGAGAGGTCTTGCGCCCGATGCACGAGTTGCTCCCGGTCCAACGGAAGTGAATGGGGTGGAACTGCTTTGTCGACCAAATTGTTGACGGAACGTCCGGCGCCCATTGTTGCTACATGTCTGGATTCTTGGGGCGTTTTGGATGATGCAATCCACCATCTCACTCCAAAGGGCAGTGGAATCTGGAACAATGTCGCTTTTGTACGCAGGACATCCTTCGCGCCCGATTGGCATATTGTCTTTAACTCTGCTTCTATTTTTGGGCTCCCTGTTGATATCGAGGCGAGTCCAAACAGGACAATTTTTGCAATCGGCGAACCGCCGACGAAAGCTCATCGCGCATTTCATGAAGGGCAGGGGAAAAATACCATCGTCCTGACGTCTGACGCAGAGCTGGCTGCTCGGCAGAATGCAGAGCGCCGATTCGTTTTGTCTCCACCTATCACTCGGTCTTGGTCTGTAACAAAGACATATGACCAACTTCTGGTCAGCGAAGTCGTGGACAAGCCGCTTCGGCTCTCATGGATTACCAGTAACATCGCCCTGCTTAAAGGGCATCGATATCGGCTGGCGTTTCTGGAACGGCTAAGAGAGGAGCTCGATTTTGACCTGTTCGGCCGAGGTTTTCGGCTGATTGGAGATAAATGGGACGCACTCGCACCGTACCGTTACAGTATAGCTTTCGAGAATACTCGTGCTGATTACTATTTTACAGAGAAGCTTATGGACTGCTTCGTTGCTGAAACAATGCCGATCTATTACGGCAGCCCGGCAATCACGAGGTTCTTCCCTTCCGACTCAATGGTTCTGATTGACCCAGAGGACAAGAACGTAATCCAAAAAATTCAAGAAATCATCGACTCGGACCTCTGGAAGGAGCGTCGCGGCGCAATACAAGAGGCGAAGCGGTTGGTTCTTGAGAAATACAATACGTTTGCTTATCTCGCGGGCTTCATCGAAAGCGTTCACGATAAACCCTTACCGCCGGAAGTTATACACATCGGTTCGCCTGCGGTCGATTTTGGGAGAGACGAATGAAGTACTCCAACGCTCGCTTCGCGTGCCCGGCGGTTGGTGGTCTGGCGAGATCGGTACGGAGCGCTCGGCGGAGAATGCCTACCTGCGCAGACGGGCCGGCACGGGCGCACGAGGTCATGCGCCCCGGCTGCCGCTGATCAGACGAACTGGGGAAGGCCAGGAACGGAATTGAGGACCTCGTCCACGAGTTCGTCGCCGGCATGTTCCTTGGCGAAGGCGATCGTCTCGTTGGCGATGGCGGCGATCTTTAGAATGCTGAGACCCTCACTCATCAATTGCTGGCCGAGCCCCATGAGGCCGCCTCCGCCCTCTGGGTCGTTGCCATGATACTTCGCCACTAATTCCGAAGCTCCGGGAATGGCCGCGATCATGCGCGCAACGGGACCGTCGGCCGCGTGGCGTTGCAGGAAACCCAGCATTAACCCAACGGCCTTCTCTGCGAGAGCCGGGTCGATGCCGGCACCAGTGGCGATGCGCGATAAGAATTCTTCCATGGCAGGGTTCGTCTCTCTTTAATGAGGTTTACACGGGGCCGGTCCGGCGCCCAAAGCGCCCTTGGCCGAACCACAATGAACTCCACAAAAATAGGCCGGCGGAAGTGCTATTGCAACTGCGCGTAAAACCGCCTCTGTCAACGCAAGCTGCGTCGGACGTGCGCATTTCGCAAAAACGGGACAGTCGTTCCGCTAAATCGCGGACAGCAGTTTCACTAATTCGCGGACAGCAGGATGGGGTCGGCGCTCGGTTGCCTGGTTGAAGTCATTTGCGATTGATTTCGCCGTTTTCGGCGCCGGTCAAGGGCGGCGGTGTTTTTTGCTTTCTCATGCTGTCGCCTTCGAGGGTGATGCGATGGGCGTTGTGGATGATCCGGTCGAGAATGGTCGGCTATTGTCGGCTCCGCGAATGCTTCATGATGCACCTTTCCTTGATCGCCTGGTCCGTTGCAGTCGGCGTTGAAGTTGATCGATCTGGTCGCTGGAAAGGTTTCCGCTTGGCCGCGGGCGTCACCATTTCTTTCCCACAAGATCCTTCAACGCGGCATTGTCGAGCATGGCGTCGGCCAGAAGCCGCTTCAGCCGCGTGTTCTCGTCCTCCAGAGCCTTCAGTCGCCGAGCCTCGGAGACATCCATCCCGCCGAAGCGGGCCTTCCAGTTGAAAATCGAGGCGTCGCTGACCCCGTGCTTGCGGCACAGATCGGCAACCGATACCCCGGCCTCATGTCCTTCAAAATTCCGATGATCTGCTCTTCAGAGAAGCGGCTACGTTTCATGTCCTGGTCCTCTCGATGGGCCAGAACGAACTTCAAACCGGATTAGATAAGAGGGCAAGGTCAAGGTCGATGACTCAACTGTTGTGTGGGGAGAGCTCTTACTTCTCATTCGCTCCAAATGCGGACGCGGCGCACGAGCTCGGAAGTTGAGATCCCGTAGCGATCGTGAAGCGTCGGCAGCGCGCCAGCGTCGAGGAACTCGTCGGGCAGGGCGATCTGGCGAAAGACTGGGGTCACTCTCTCGCGCATCAGCAGCGCGGCAACGCCTTCGCCAAGGCCACCAATGATGGTGTGGTTCTCCGCCGCCACCACCAGCCGTCCCGAACGGCGCGCGGCAGCGAGTATCGCCTCCGTATCCAGAGGTTTGATCGTCGGAACGTGCAGAACGGCGCAGCCGATCCTGTCGGCTTCAAGCGCCTTCGCGGCCTCCAGCGCGCGCATGGTCATCAGGCCGCTGGAAATGAACAATACGTCCGCGCCCTCGCGCAGCATTCGCGCCTTGCCGATTTCAAATGTATAGTCGTCTTTGTCGAGCACGACAGGAACCTTACCGCGCGAAAGCCGCATGTAGACCGGCCCGTTGTAGTCCGCGATCGCCTCCGTGGCCTGTTCGATGTCGAGCGCGTCGCAAGGGTCGATGATCGTCAGGTTCGGCATCCCGCGGAAGATCGCGATGTCCTCCGTCGCCTGGTGGCTGGGGCCGTAGCCGGTCGTCAGCCCCGGTAAGGCGCAGACGATCTTCACATTGAGTTTCTCCTCGGCGATCGCCATGCAGATGAAATCGTAGGCACGTCGCGATGCGAAGACGGCGTAGGTGGTGGCGAAGGGCGTAAAACCCTCCCGCGCCAAGCCGGCGGCGGCGCTCATCAGCACCTGCTCCGCCATGCCCATCTGATAGAAGCGGTCCGGATGCTCCTGTGCGAAGACATGGAGATCGGTGTATTTCGCGAGGTCCGCCGTCAGGCCAACTATCCCGGGCCGCTGGTGCGCCAGTCTGGCCAGTGTGTGCCCGAACGGCGCATTGCGTGTCGGTACGCCATCGGGCGCGATCGACGCGATCATCGCCGATGTGGTCTTGCGCTCACCGGCATTGGCGGCGTGGCGCGGCGCGAACTTTGACAACCTCAACGCGGACGTCCCTTTTCCAAAGCTTCGAGCGCTAACGTCCATTCGTGCGGTTCGACGCGGATGAAATGCGTGATGTCGCGGGTTTCCAGGAATGGCACACCCTTGGCCATGCGCGTATCGCAAACGATCACACGCGGACGAGGTTCCTTCAGGCCGCGCGCCATGTCGAAGGCCTTGCGGACCGCCTCGATGTCGTTGCCGTCGACGCGCTGCGCATGCCAGCCGAACGCCTCGAACTTGTCGGTCACCGGTTCGGAGGAGAGCATGGCCGTCGACGGACCATCGGCCTGCTGATTGTTGAAGTCGACAATGGCAATGAGATTGTCGAGCTTGTGGTGGGCGGCCGACATCGCGGCTTCCCAGGTCGAGCCCTCACCGAGCTCGCCGTCGGACAAAAGATTGTAGACGAAACTGTCGCTTCGCTTGCGCGTCAGCCCCATGCACATGCCAACGGCAATGCCAAGGCCGTGACCGAGCGAGCCGCCGGTGATCTCCATGCCGGGCGTGTATGGCGCCATGCCGGACATCGGCATACGGCTTTCATCGCTGCCATAGGTTTCGAGCTCTTCCTCCGGCAGCACGCCCGCTTCGATCAGAGCCGCGTAGAGCGCGATCGCATAGTGTCCGATCGACAGCAGGAAGCGGTCGCGTCCCTCCCACAACGTGTCCTCCGGCCGGTAACGAAGCGCATGGAAATAGGCGACGGCAAGCACGTCGGCGACACCCAGCGCCTGTCCGACATAACCTTGGCCCTGGACTTGACCCATCCGCACGGCGTGTCGGCGGATACGATAGGCTCGTTCGGCCAGGCTGACATTGCTGCCAGCGCGAGGCATCTCAAGCTCCGTTGTCCACTCAGCCATGGATTAGCATCCCACCGTTGACATCGATCACGGCGCCGGTGATGTAGCTGGCCAGATCGGAAGCCAGGAAGAGATAGGCGCCGGCTACGTCGCGCGCCTCGCCCAGCCGGCTGAGCGGGATTCCCTTGATGATGTCGGCGCGCATGGCGTTGGTCAGTTTGCCGCCGGTGATGTCGGTCTGGATCAGGCCCGGTGTGATGCAGTTGACGCGGATGCCTTCGGGACCGAATTCGCGCGCCATGGCCTTGGCAAGCCCCAGAACACCCGCCTTGGCAGCCGAATAGTGCGGGCCACCGAAGATGCCGCCGCCGCGCTGGGCCGAAACTGACGACATGCAGATGATCGAGCCGCCGCCATTTTCGCGCATGTTCGGGATGAATGCCTGGCTGAGATGGAGCACGCCGCGTAGGTTGACATCGAGGATGCGGTCCCAGTCAGCCGCGCTGATCTCCAGCGTCTTGACCGGCTGCGTGACGCCCGCATTGTTGCAGAGCACATCGATCCTGCCCAAGGTTTCTGTCACTTGCGCCGCCGCCCTCTTGCAGGCGTCGAGGTCCGCGACGTTGCACGCAAGGCCGATATGGTGGGGTCCAAGCGACGCAGCGGCGTCACGCGCTTGCCCGTCATCGAGGTCGAGTATTGCAACGCGAGCCCCGTGCTGTACCATCAGCGCTGCCGTGGAGCGGCCAATTCCCCGGGGGCCCGCGGCCCCCGAAATCACCACGGCCTTGCCCTTCAGCAACAAGTCGAACTCTCCTGCTATTTCTGTTTGCCGGTGATCTAAAGTCGGTAGAACCGGGCGGCGTTGTCATGGAACAGCGCGAGCCGCTCCTCGTGCGGGTGGGCGATCGTAATTTCCTTGAAGGCGTTCAAAATGGCGTCGAAGCTCGAGAACAGCTTGTCGACGGGGAAGTTCGTCGCGAACATCGAGCGGCCGACGCCGAAGGCTGCGATCGCCTCCTCGACATAAGGACGGATCGAGAACGTGGTCCAAGTCCAGTCGCCCATGCCGAGGCCCGAGATCCAGGCGACGTTCGGCGCTTGCGCTAACTGGTGCATGCCTTTTTTCCAGGCGCCAAAATGCTCGGCGCCGTCGACCTGCATGCCGGTGTGATTGAGAATGATCTGCACGTCGGGAAAGTCGCGCGCCAGTTCGAGGAACTCGCTCATCTGCGGATAGTAGAGCTGCGGGTCGAAGCTCAGCCCGCGCTTCGCCAGCTCCCGGAAGCCGCGCCGCCATTCGGGCGTACGACTGACCTCCGGCCGCGCCAGATAGGTCTTGGTGGGGTCGGGATGATAATTCATCGGCTGCCGCATGCCGCGGAAGTTCGGATATTCCATGTGGCGGTCGAGGAGGTCGCCGACGTCGGGTTGGGACAGGTCGGCATAGCCGACGATGTGCAAAGCCTCGCTTGTTGGCGATCTCCTGCAGCCAGCGCGTTTCCCCAACCGGATCGCCGGGATCGAGAAGCAGCACTTCGGCTCCGGTGGAAAGGGCACGAGCGATCTGGACGATCTGGCCTTCGTGGAGGGACAATTTGCGTGCCGGCATTATCGATGATCGCTTCGCCGATCGCTGGGTCGATCAGCTGGAGCGCTCCGAGCGCAGTTTCGCGCGTGCGGCGACGGCTGATCTGCCACCAGCCCGACCTCGCATGCACAATGCCGATGTTTTCCGCGACCGGACAGCTCGGGCAACAGCGCCAGCTCCTGATGCACCACCGCGATGATCGGGCTGTTGTGGTCGGCCTTCGACGAGGCGAAGCCAATCTCGCCGGCTTCGCGTGAGGTCAGCCCTGTGACGATGCGGATGAGAGTGCTTTTGCCGGCGCCGTTGCCGCCCAGGAGCGCGTGGATTTCGTCGGCCCGGACCTGAAAACTCACACCCCGCAGGACACGGGTTGCGTCATAACTCTTCTCGATATTGGCAGCTTCGATCAGGGGCTTCCTGGTCAATACCTGTCCAACTCCCCGCACGTTGCCGGCGATACCCAAGCTTTGGGTTGAACTCGGCTCCATCCTGTATCTCCTTCCGGGACCACTGTGCGACCGATTGACATTCGGCTCAATTTTCGTTTCTTAACATTCTGTGTAGCTGAGCTTAACTGACGAGGACGAGGTCAGACATCAAGTTCAATTCGATGACGCATTTCGAGGCAGTCGCGCGGCTCGGCGGCGTGGCAAAGGCCGCTCAGGAATTGCAGGTGACACCTTCGGCGGTTAGCCAGCAGCTGCGGCTGCTCGAACACCAACTCGGGGTGCGGCTTTTTCAGCGCGAAAAGCGCCATCTCTCGCTCACGATCGACGGTGAGCGGCTCTTCCAGACCACGACCCAGGCTTTCGAATCCATACGCGAGGTGCGTAATGCCATTGTGCGGCAGCGCGAAAGCTTCCAGCTTAGCCTGCGCGTCAGTCCTTCCTTCGGCGAGAAATGGCTGGCGCCGCGGTTGGCCGAGTTCAGCAAGGGCTATCCGAGCTGGAATTTGCGCGTCGACGCCACGCCCAATTTCTCGGATTTCGAAACGGAGGTCATCGATCTCGATCTTCGTTATGGCGACGGCGGCTGGGCCGGCCTTTATTCGGATTGCGTCGTCAACGATCTGATCCTGCCGATGTGCTCGCCTTCCTATCTTGCCGAACTGCGCGCGATCTCACCGGATCCGCGCGAGCAGCTTCGCCATGCGCGGTTGATCGACAGTGTGAAGGCCTATTTCCGGTGGGATTATTGGCTGCCGTGCAACGGTATCCAGGGCGCCCGCATGACGTATCCCTATCGTTTCGACCGTTCGTCAATGTCGGTTCAACTGGCGAAGGACGGTGCAGGTGTGGTCCTGGAAAGCACATCCATCGCATTCGAGGACCTGGTGTCGGGTTCTCTGGTTCCGGTCTCGATAGAGTTCGAGGTCATCGAGTTTCCGGGATACTGGCTGGTCTGTCCTTCGCGGCATATGAACCGGCGCGCGGTTCGCCTGTTTTCGGACTGGGTGTCACGCGTGGGTAAGCGCGACACCGATCTGGCTCGCCGGTTTCTGGCGGATAAGCAACTGCGCATATCGTTCGAACGACGGCCTCATTTCGGGGCACGGGATGACAAAGCGGCGCCAATGGCGTGAACAGTTCGGCGTTCAAGACATGGCAAGACGAAGATTGACAGCACGTTGCGGTTGAAGCTGGCAAAACGCAGGCTGTGTGCAAGCGAATGGGTTGGCCCGCTTTTCATTTTCCGCGTAGCCTGTGCCTGCGGCTGCCCGCGCCACAAGGCGTTGGTGGACAAATGTGGCATTAGGCACAATCAGCTCTTTGATGCCGCCTGCTATGTCGGCCTTGCCGGGCAGCGAACGGACTCCGGGCGTGCGCACGCCGTCATGCGGTTGAGAACGACGCAGCCGATGGCGACCTCGGTCTGCTGAGCCGAAAAGGAGCGGGCTCGCAGGCGACGTCCGATCAGCCCCTTGTAGCGCCCGACGGCGGTCTCGATCAGGGCGCGCTTGCCATAGCCGGTGGACGCCTGCCAATTCAGCCTTCCATCATTGGCGATCGCCGTGATGTGACCGTCCCTTTGACCGGGTGGTCCGGTGTCATCACTCTCCACGGCCGTTGAACGTGGCGGGATGACTATCCTTGCGGTGACGCTGTGTTGCAGCACCGCGCAGTAGGTGGGACCGCCATCATATGCTCCGTCGGCCGTGAATTGGTCGATCTCTGCGTCGATCCGGTCGAGCAGCGGCTTCACCTGCGAGGGATCGTCGCCGTCCTGGTCGGTCAGACAATGGGCGATGATCTCGCCGCTGTCGGCATTGAGAACCAAATGCAGCTTGCGCCAGGTCCGGCGTGATCTGGCACCGTGCTTGTCTTCCAGCCATTGGCCGGCGCCGTAGACTTTCAAATCCGGTGCTATCGATCAGCACATGCAGCGGACCGTCCTCGGGATGCCGCTGCCGCTTGGCCGATGGTTCCCATATCTGCGCCCGGCGGCTTAGCGTCGTGTGATCGGGAACCGGTAGATCAAGCCCCATCAGATCGAGCAGCGAGGTCGCCAATTCCTCGCTCTGGCGCAGACGAAGCCCGAAGACGCATCCCAGTGTCAAGACCGCCTCGATGGCGAGATCGGAATAGCGGGGCTGGCCGCCGCGGGTCGTTCTTCGCGGCGCATGCCACCTGGCCAAGGCTTCTTCTGTCAACCACAGCGTCAGACTGCCGCGCCGCCGAAGGCCCGCCTCGTATTCCGGCCAGTTTGTCACCTTGAATTTCATCTTCGCGACTCGGTGACGGCGGCTGGCATTGACGGCAGGGGCGGCGCACCATGGTCACGGCCGATACCCCCGCCATGTGGCTCGTGCTGGAAGCCCTCGGCCCAATGTCAGCTAAACAGATGACGGCCACCGGAGAGCATCTGATGGGACTTATCCCAGCGTTGTGCCCGGGGTGCGCGAATCGAAACCGCGCGGATCGACGAGTCCACTACATCTCGTGTCCCTTAGGGCATGGCCCCACCTTCCGGAAAAACACCCCACTCAGCCCTGTCCGGATCTGGCGCTCCTTGTTCGCTCCGCTGGCCTACACAGTTGATTGCGAACGACCCAGAACGGCTCTCGAAAACGAGCGTTGAACGAAATCAGATCACCGTTTTGTTCTCCCTTAGCGTTGTTTGGCGTACTTTTATCGCGATGCCCTCTTGTGGGCCGTGCCATAACGCAGTTGATGATCATGCCTGACTACGAAGCGTCGGCCGCCGATAGTCTGGATACAGCGCTCGCTGTGCTCGATGAGGTATGTTATCGCCTGAGATCTGACCGCCTCATCCCAGCGGACAAAACGGGGGCATCAGAGCCCGGACGCCTTGGTGAGATTGACGCGGAAACGATCGCGCCGGCGCTGATACTTTCGCGTCATCTCGGCCG
>NZ_JAMYUP010000107.1:0-10427 GCF_040323155.1 Mesorhizobium sp. M0060 | reverse complement strand
AGATTCTTGCCGGCCGGCTCGACGAGGCAGGCAAGACCGGGAATCGGACGCGGCTGCTTCGGTTTGCACCAGGCGCCTATACGACGATGCCGTTCGTGCATGACTACTGGGAAGAAGTCTATCTCGTATCGGGAGATCTCATCGTTGGCGGAACTTCGGTCGAAGAGGCGTCGCCGAGTTTTGCCCCGAACACCTACGCCTGCCGGCCGCCTGGCGTCTATCACGGTCCCTTCCGGTCGCAGACCGGGTGCCTGCTGCTCGAGCTACACTACTACGAGGCCCAACTTTTCGAATGATGTCCAGCGACCAAGCGGTCGACCCTTCGGTGTCGGCGACGTCGCTGATCAAGGTCCTTCCACCCAGCACACTGCAGGTAGAGGCGGTTCACGATTTGACGGAATCGAAGGGGATTCCGGATTTGTTGGTTTTGTGATTGAACTAAACCGCTGCCGCGGTAGCTGATGCCAACGCAACCATTCTCATCTGGAGCTTCCAGGGACGGGTTTGACGGCCTTTTACTGAATGCTCTTCTGATATCTGCAGAAGGTTCTCTTGCTGCGGCCGGTTTTTGGCGGTGTTCAACATGCGGAATCCACCTGCCCGGCGGATCGCGGTTTTTCTTCGAGGGAATGAGATAGTTCGGGCCCGGTTGTCCCGATTGCTGACCCGTTCACTTCTGCCGCGGTTGGGTGAGTTCCTGGCCCGCCGCGATGAGCTGCCCCGATCGCTTTGCGCGAACTCCGTCCAACAGAGTGCGCGCCGCATTCCTGACTTCCTCCTGGATGGCGTGGTCCGCATCGAGCTCATCATGGCTCGTTGCGTAGGGCTTCCAATATCCGATGTATCGGTCGAGCTCTGCCATTGCTCCCGCCGGACAGAGATGCATAAAGCAGAGCCAGTCGGAAATGGAGCGCCGGACATTTTCCGCACCTTCGACATCGCCGTGGACGACCACGGAAAACAGCCGGCCTTCCAAATGGCGGGGATAATCCCAGCCGGAAAGCTCCAGCTCTTTCGCCTCTTTCGCGTCCTTGCCGTGCGTCCGGGTCGGGTCGGGATTGCCGCCATCGGCGCAGACCAGCCGGTCCATCATCAGCTTCAACGGCGACGAGGCCATATACCAGTTTACGGGCGTAATGATCATTATGCCATGGGCCGCCACCCACATTGGGTAGATGTCGTTCATCCAGTCTTGGGTCTGGCCGAGCGAATAGTTCGGATAACATGAGCACGGCCAATGGCACAGAGCCGGCGCCGTCGAGAAGCACGCTTTGCAGGGATGGATGTTGCGCCCGTATTCGGAGGCGAGCCGCGACAGATCGAGCAGCTCGACTTCCACCTCGCCAGCGGCCTCGATCACATCGCGTGCGATTTCGACAAGCCGCCAGGACTTCGACATCTCGCTTGGGCAGGTGTGCTCGGAGCGGGATGAGCAGTTAATCAGAAGGATGCGCGAAGGAAGGCTCTGGTCCTCATGCCGCTGCTGAGCGGCTCCGACGGCCTGATGAGCATTGTACCAGTCCACAGCCAAGTCGTAATCCGGTTCGGCGAATTCCGGACCAGCTTTGCGGGTGCACGGACTTTTGCGCGAATGCTTGTAAGCGTCCCACGCCGCCTCCGTGACCTTGGTGAGCTCTCCCTCTAGTGAATCAAAGGCCGGGTCATGAAATTGCGAGCGGAAGCGGCGCTTGAATTCGTCTTCCCCAAGCCGCGGACTGGGCATGCCCTTCCGCGGTTCCGGGGCCTTTCCGGGCTTCATCCAATCGAACATCTGGAACCCTCAGTCGCGAAGGCACAACGCGCGGGATCACAGGAGCGTTCCGCGCCGGCGGTATGCACCCGCTCGGAACTGCGAGCCGCCTACACAGTCCGCGGCTTTATGCGCGGCGCAGCTTGCGTGTGCGAAGGCCGCGCAATCCAGGGAATCAACAGGTCCGACAGGTCGGCTGGAACGATCAACGATCGATCTTCCTTTCTCAATAGAACACGAGAGACCCCTCCGATGCTTTCACTCCTCCGCGATGGGCGGGCTGTCGCGCTACTCCTTTCGGCGACGCTGACGATCCTGTCCAACACGCTCATCAGCCCCTTCGCTCCCGGGCTTCAGGCGGCATTCGAAGGCCAACCCAATGCACCTGCTGGTCCGTCTTCTGGTCACCGCTCCGTCTCTCGTGGTTGCGATCCTCGCCCCTTTCGACGGCGCGCTGGCCGACCGCTTCGGGCGGCGGCGCCAGCTATGGGGCCGGAAGCCGACTGGCTGGTTCTGATTTCCCGATTTGGCAGAGCAGACATTCATTTCCGCACAATCATTGTCGCGATCTGACCCCAAGCGGTCATTCGGAAGTATTCGTAGACTTACAAATTGGCCTTAGATTTTGACTTTCCCTAGCGTGAAGCAGGCTCAGACCACGCGATCGAAGCGTGGTAACGTCCCTGGAGCGTCACATGCGCGGGGAGAATTCATATCGCCGGTTAGCGGCGCGGTCGCCGCGTGGCCGCTGGCCCTGCGTGCGCAGCGGCCCCGCGACGGACCCTTGCCGTGCGTTTGCGGGGAAACGATTATCTCCGCCATTCAGGACCTTGGTGCGAGAAGCGACAGGCGCGAAGAAGCCTTGATTCCGGCGTCACGCCGGCCAATCAGTTAGCCGTGAAAAGATTGCGGCATCCGGGAATAAAACACCGCCTACCCTGGTCTTCCATGCATACGCTGCTGATTGACCTTGAAGGAACGCCACACTGCAAGCCCCAGCACTGACGAGCACGACGGCATCGGCCAATACGTTCACGAGCCCCCTTGAAGGGCCATGGGTTTGGCGCCGCCGGCCGGTTGGCTTCGCGCCTGCCTGTCGAGAAATCCTGCGCCGGCCGAGATCGAGAAAGCCCTGGCGCCACGGATGCGATGCTGGTCGTGAATTCGGCAATGCTTGTGCTCGAGAACGCATCTGGATGGACGCATCGTTGCGGCCCGGTGTGTGATTGACATCGATGAGACACTTGCCTTCACTTTCACCGCCGCTGGCGGCCCGGCATATTTCCGCTGGGTTAGCTCGCAAGGCAGAACCATCCTCGCCCCATGAGCACAGCTCAAGACGAGGCGCATATGACGGTGTACCCATGCTGAGCAGCGATGCGCGGGCCGACCGCTTCAGCGAAGTGGTAATGCCTCATCTCGCCGACGCGCTTTCGCTGGCCCGTTGGTTGATCGGCAATGCTACCGACGCCGAGGACGTCGTGCAGGACGCCTGCATGAAGGCACATGCGAGCATCGCCAGCTATGCCGGCGGTAATGCACGAGCCTGGCTGCTCACCATCGTTCGCAACTCGTGCTACACATGGCTGGCGCGCAATCGCCCGCGCAGCATCGTCTCGGTGGGCGACCTCGGCGATCTCGACGAGATGACCGCCGCTCGCGCAGTCGATGTACCCGATAGCGAAAACCCGGAGGCGAGCCTCATTGCCAAGCCCGACACGGCGGCTCTGGAAGCGGCGATCGCCGCCCTGCCGCAACCGTTCCGCGAGACGCTCGTGCTGCGCGACATCAATGGCCTCGCCTACCGCGATATCGCGGCGATGCTCGGCGTGCCGATCGGCACGGTGATGTCGCGGCTGGCGCGGGCGCGCGGCCTGCTGATCTCTGACCTTGGGAGGGCGCAATGAGCGCGCACAATGATGGATTGCCCGAGGACGCCGCAGGCATGAACCTGATGCTGCATGCACTGGTCGATGGCGAGCTCGATGCCGCTGCGGCAATGGCTGTCGAGCGCCGCATCGCCGCCGATCCCAAGCTGGCGGCAGAACATGCCCGCGTCATGGCCTTGCTAGGGGCGGTGGCCACGCTTCCGAAGCCACAGGTGAGCGACTCGTTCAGCGCGCGCATCGCAGCCATGGCCGCAGTCGGTAACGTTGAAGTGCTGCGACCCAAAGCGCAGCCGGCACAAGCGAAGCCCGCTCGAACCAGGTGGTCGACGCGCAATTTCGGATCATTCGATTGGCGCGCCATGGCGGCGTCGATCATGATCAGCGCGGTGCTGGCCAGCGGCGCCACGCAATGGGCGATGCAGCCTGGTGCAACCGACAGCTTTGCCGCAGGGGTAGCCAGCGGCCACCAGCGCAGCCTGCTGGCGACCAGCCCGGTGGATGTCGTCTCGTCGGACCGGCACACGGTAAAGCCCTGGCTCGACGCAAGGCTCGGCCTTTCGCCACCGGCGCCGGACATGGCCAAGGACGGATTTGCGCTCATCGGCGGCAGGGTCGAGGTCATCGGCGGTCGAGCGGTGCCGGCACTGGTGTATCGCCACCGCGAACATCTGATCACCCTTGTCGCCGAGCCGCAAAATGCCGGTGCGGTAACCGACCCTGTCGATCTTTCGGAGGGCGGCTTCTCGCTGGTGCAATGGAGCGACGGCGCCTTCTCCTACTGGGCGATTTCTGACATGGAGCGGCCGGAGCTCGAGGATTTCGTGGCGCGCTTCCGCGCCGCTGTCGTGACGGGCTGATAGCCAACCGTCCAGACCTCTGCTTATCAAATGCGACTCAAATGCGACACCACCGCTGGCGCAGACCCTACGTGGGCCGATGGGCCATGGCAGCAGCATGGTGCCGACTTCGGACGCGACGCGCGCGCTTGCAATGACCTATTGATTTGACGAAGCGGGAAACCCGCACGCGGGCTCCGAGCAGGTCCGTAGTTTTCCACCATTCCTTCCTTCATTGGCGCCGCCATCTGTCGTGCGGCGTCGGCTGGCCCAGTTCCAGGCGACCGCCACCCCCTGATCTCGGGACTTCCAAAAGAATTTCGCGCCACTCGGGAATAAAGGGATCCCTTGGCGAGTCTTGTTGTTAGCGGGGCCAATTTCCCGGCACGCAACCAAGAAACGAAACAAGGACCTACCGAAATGACCAAGCTCGCTCTCAGCGTGGCTGCCATGCTGCTTGCCTCAAGCGCTGCCTTTGCCGGCAGCGACAATGGCGCCAACAATTCCAACCAGCCGGTCGCGACTGTCGACACCAATGCGACGGCTTCCACCCCCTACACCTCGCGCCAGGACGGCGTCGATACCAAGGTGACGACCGGGCCGAGCCAAGGGTCGGTTCAGGACATCATCACCCGGCATAACAACGACGGAATCTGGGGTCGCTGAACGCGCCTCCGAACACTCTCTCACCCACTCACAAACAGGAACCAGCGACATGAAAAAGATCGTCTTGACCGCTGCCGCCATCCTCGTTGCCACTGGCACGGCCTTCGCCGGCAGCGACCACTACGACTCGAACACTTCCAGCCAGCTGGTCGCCAGCCATTCGGTTTCAAAAATCGACACGTCGCACACCGGCTCGATCCGAAAGTCCGAAAAGGTACAGGGTGACGCCAATGCCAGCGTGCCGGCTCAGTACGGCCAAGGCATCTGGGGCAACTGAGTTTCTCGGGCCAGGACCACAACAGTTCCGCAATCACGACGGAGGGCCACGCCCGGCTCTCCGCCATCCCCTCACTGCTTCACACAGGAGATCATCATGTTCAACATGACACGTCGCACATTGCTTGGGTCCGCGGCCGCCGCTGCCGCTTTCGGCCTCGCTGGAAAGCTGGAATTTACCCGTCCCGCATTGGCCGAGACACCGGTGGAGCCGACCGTCGGCTTCTACAAATACAAGGTCGGCGATATCGAGATCACCGCCATCTATGACGGCATCTGGCGCAAGCCGCACGACCCGGCCTTCATCAAGGATGTCACCGTCGAGGACACCAAGGGCGCCCTTGCCAAGGCCGGCCTGACGACAGACTTCATGCCCATCCCGCTCACCGTCGTCGTGCTCAAGATGAACGGCAAGCTGATCATGATGGATGCCGGATCGGGTGTCGGCCAATGGCAGACCAATGCCACCCACCTGCCGGCCAACATGGCTGCCGCCGGCATCGACTACAAGACCATCGACACCATCATGATTTCGCATTTCCATCCCGACCACGTCTGGGGCCTGATGGAAAAGGGCACCAGCGCGCCGGTGTTCCCGAACGCCGAACTCGTCGTCAACGCCACCGAATATAATTGGTGGACCGATCCCGGCCGGCTGGCAAAGCTGCCGGAAGGGCGCAAGCCGGCGGGCAAGCGCATCGCCGAAAACTTCCCGAAATGGAAGAACTGGAAGCTAGTCGAGGACGGTGCCGAAGTCGCGCCCGGCATCCAGATCATCGCGGCGCCCGGTCACACGCCCGGCCACTCCGTCTACCTGGCGAACTCTGGCAAGGAACAGATCATGATTTCGGCCGACACGATGTACGTGCCGGCGCTGCTGGCGCCGCATCCGGAGTGGCAAGGCAGCTACGACCAGGACGGGCCGACGGCGATCACCGCGTGCCACAAAGTGATCGATCGTGTGATTACCGACAATATCCGGATCTCGGGCTCGCACTTCCCGTTCCCGGGCACCGGCACCTTCGTCAAGGACGGCAATGCGTACGGCTTCACCCCCGTGCAAATTTAAGCGCGGCAATCCCCACAAAGCGAGAAAGACAATGAAACCTTCCCTCTTCAACAGGCACGCCCTGTTCGGCCTGCTCGGGGCCGTTGCCGTACTGACTGTAGTTCCCGTCGCGACAGTCATGCCAGCCTTTGCGGTCGACGACATCGAAGGCGCCGACGCGCCCGACCTCACCGCCGTCAAGGCCAAGATCGACGCCAAGGATTATAAGGGCGCATTGGCCGATCTGCGTGATCTCGCACAGGATACACAGCAGGCCGACGTCTACAATCTGCTCGGCTTCACGCTGCGCAAGACCGGTGACTACACGACCGCGCTGACCTACTACACCAAGGCGCTCGAACTGAAGCCGGACCATAAGGCCGCGCGCGAATATCTCGGCGAACTCTATGTCGAGACCGGTGACATGGCCAAGGCCAGCGAGCAGCTGGCATCGCTGACGCAGCTCTGCCCGGCAGGCTGCGAGGAACGCGCGGACCTGCAAAAGGCCATCGACACCAAAGTGACCAAATGAAGTCAGGCAGGTGCCGCAAGGCGCCTGCTCTTTCCCCTTTGCCTGGAGCCAATCGTGACAACGACACAAACCGCCTCGAAACTACATCTCACCGACTTGACCCTGCTGGCGGGTCGCCTGCTGCTCTCCCTGCTCTTCGTGCATGAAGGCTTTGAGCTGGCGACCCATTTCGACGGTGCCGCGAAATCCACGGCAGCTCTCGGTGTGAGTCTGCCGCTTCTCGTGGCCACCATAGCGCTGCAACTGGGAGCCGGTCTTTCCGTCGGCCTCGGCTTGCTGACGCGCCTGGCAGCGGTTTCACTTGGCCTGTTCTGTCTGGCAACGGCAGCGCTGTTCCACACCAATTTCGCCAGTCAAAATGAACTGCTGCATTTCGACAAGGACTTGGCCATAGCCGGCGGCATGTTCGTCCTGGCAGTCGCCGGCGGCGGGACGATATCCCTCGACAGGGTGCTGAAAGGCTTGGTGAAGCGCCGGCAACAGGACAGAGAGACGCTTGCCGCGCTCATAGCGGCCGGTAGCCCTCTATCGGTAGGCGATATCAAGCTTCCATTCTGAATCGGCCAACACGCCTGGTCTCATATCAACCCCCCGCCCGATCGGCACCCCACAAACTGCCTCGGGTGACCCCTCATGGTGCAAGCCGCTCGTGGCGTGTCGCCATCGAGGTCCGCTTATCGGCACGGATAGGACCGCCCCTACCGGCCGATTTAGGCCGCGAACATGACCTCCAATGTGGATACCTTCTATGTCTGCTGCCGGGCGCGGCGCAGGCGCCGGTCGCCCGGGCCACCCGTTAGATTGATGCGGGTCAGTTATTTCCGACGCCTTTGGCGGCTTGTTCGATGATCCTGGCGACGGCTGCGGGATCGGAGACGTAGACCGCGTGGCTGCCGGGCACTTCAACGGTTGTCGCTCCAGCCCGGTTGGCCATCTGACGCTGCGCCGGCGGAGGGATCATATGATCGTCGGCGGCAACGAGATACCAGCTCGGCTTCACTCTCCAGGCTGGCTCGGTGACCTTGCCTTCGAGCGCCGGAATACCCCACGGAACCTGCGAGTCCGCCATGAAGGCAGCGAGCGAGGGACGGACATCGGCGGCGAAAGATGCGGCGAACTTTTGCTTGTCGAGTATCAGGAAGCCGTCGACAGGCGGCAGGATCGGCGGCACCGGGGCGCCGGGCGGCGGGTTGGCGATCAGGGTCGAGACCGATTCACCGGCATCCGGCGCGAAGGCGGCGATATAGACGACGGCGGCTACCTTGTGATCGGTGCCGGCTTCCGACACCACCACGCCACCATAGGAATGGCCGACAAGGATGACGTCGCTCTTGGCTTCGGCGATGGCGCGCTTCGTCACCGCGACATCGTCGGCGAGCGACGTCGTCGGGTTCTGGACGATGGTGACGTCATAGCCGTCCTTCTTCAGCTGATGGTAGACGCCTTCCCAGCCGGAGCCATCGACGAAGCCCCCATGAACCAGGATGACGGAATTTGCTGCGGTGTGCGACATTTGAGTTCTCCTTTTGCGTTGGTTGCAGAAGGACTATGCCGCCGGGCCGGCTACACCGCTTTGAGGTGACCTTCAGGGCCTCTTGATTTTCCCTTGAGACGGCTTTGATTTTGCGGCCACGACACGGCTACAGTGTCCAGAATCGCTATTAGCTGCGTTCCGGAGTCAGCAATTTGCCGTATCTTTTCGAGGATTTCGCACTAGACGGCGACCGGCGCGAACTGCGTCGCGGCAACGACCTGATATCCGTCGAGCCACAAGTGTTCGACCTCTTGCAATATCTGATCCGCAATCGCGAGCGGGTGGTCAGCAAGGACGATCTGATCGATGCGGTCTGGCAGGGACGCATCGTTTCCGACGCCACGCTGGCCAGCCGCGTTAACGCCGCCCGCAGCGCTCTTCAAGACAATGGCGAGCAGCAGCGCCTCGTCCGCACCATCCTGCGCAGGGGCTTTCGTTTCGTCGGCACCGTGCGCGAAGAGGCTGAAGCGGCGGCTGTAGTGGAGCAGCCGAAGCCGAGGCTGAGCATTCCCGCCCGCCCCTCCATCGCCGTGCTGCCCTTCGTCAATCTGAGCGGCGATGCGGATCAAGACTATTTTGCCGATGGCATGGTCGAAGACATTACCAGCGGCCTGTCGCGCATCCGCTGGCTGTTCGTAATCGCGCGGAATTCAAGCTTCACCTATAAAGGTCGAGCGGTAGACGTGAAGCAGGTCGGACACGAGCTCGGCGCGCGCTATGTGCTGGAAGGCAGCGTGCGCAAGGTGGGAAGCCGGGTCCGCATTTCCGGCCAGCTCATCGACGCCGAGGACGGCAGGCATCTGTGGGCCGAACGCTACGACCGCGAGTTGACCGACGTCTTCGCGCTGCAAGACGAGATCACTGTCAGCGTGGTCGCGGCCATAGAGCCCAACTTGCGCCGGGCCGAGATCGAACGCATCAAGCGCAGGCGACCCGACAGTCTCGATGCCTACGATCTTTTTCTGCGCGCACTCCCCGACGTCTACACCTTCATGCCGCAGGGTGCCGCCAAGGGGCTGCCGCTGCTGGACCAGGCACTCGCCATTGAGCCGAGTTATGCGCTTGCGCACGGATTTGCCGCCTGGGCGCACCAGACGCTTTTCATCCGCGGCGGTATGCAGGCCGAGCATAGTGACAAGGCCTCCCGCCATGCCCATGCGGCGATCGAGCACGGTTCGGGCGATGCCATGGCGCTGGCTTTGGCCGGCTTCACCATCGGCTTGGTCGAGCATGACCGCAGGCTGGCCGACGAGGCGTTCGCGCAGGCTCTGGCGCTCAGCGCTTCCTGCGCCTTCGTCTATGCTTTCGGCTGCGTGCCGGTCGCCTATGGCGGCGATGCGGCACGCGCCATTGACTGGTGCGAGCAGGCCATGCGGCTGAGTCCCCTCGACGCCATGAGCTGCGTGCCGCAGGGCATCATCGGTTTCGGCAATTTCCTCGCCGGCCGGCATGAGCAGGCCATAGCTGCAGGCCGGCGAGCGGTTGAGTTGAACCCCGGCTTCAGCATCCTGCACGGATGGCTGGCCGCCCCCCTTGCCCGGCTTGGCCGGATCGAGCAGGCAAAAACAGCGGGATCCCGGCTGCTGTCGCTCGATCCGCATTTCACGATTAGCCGTTGGTCGGCGGCGGTGGGGCTTGCGCCTGAGATCATCGATGATGTCACCGACGCGATGCGAGTGGCCGGCCTGCCGGAATAGGAGCTTCGGTAGCTTATGTCCGCTCTTGGCGGACGGACCGGATCGGTGGAATGACCAACATGCTGCGCGTTGCAGACTGGCGGCTTTGGGGCCGGAGAACGAACCCGCTGCGCGGGAGGGGCGCCTGCGGTTGAGGTAGTGATCAAGAACCGGTCGTCGCGCTGGCGTTGAGCGTCGTCCGGCGGGGGCAGAGCATGAC
>NZ_JAMYUP010000106.1:0-10527 GCF_040323155.1 Mesorhizobium sp. M0060 | reverse complement strand
TCGTCAAGGTCGGCGAGGAGCTGGAGATCATCGGCATCCGTCCGACCACCAAGACGACCTGCACGGGCGTCGAGATGTTCCGCAAGCTGCTCGACCAGGGCCAAGCCGGCGACAACATCGGCGCGCTGCTGCGCGGTGTCGACCGTGAAGGCGTCGAGCGCGGCCAGGTTCTGGCCAAGCCGGGCACCGTCAAGCCGCACAAGAAGTTCGTGGCCGAAGCCTACATCCTGACCAAGGACGAAGGCGGCCGTCACACGCCATTCTTCACCAACTATCGTCCGCAGTTCTATTTCCGCACGACGGACGTGACCGGCATCGTGTCGCTGCCGGAAGGCACCGAGATGGTGATGCCGGGCGACAACATCACGGTCGATGTCGAGCTGATCGTGCCGATCGCCATGGAAGAGAAGCTGCGCTTCGCCATCCGTGAAGGCGGCCGCACCGTCGGTGCCGGCATCGTCGTCACCATCAAAGAGTAATTTGGACTTAAACCGATCTGTCGCGGGCGCTGCCCGCGCCGCGCCAGAACAAGGAAGTGACGCATGAACGGACAGAATATCCGCATCCGCCTGAAGGCGTTTGATCACCGGGTGCTCGACGCCTCGACACGGGAAATCGTGTCGACCGCCAAGCGCACCGGCGCCAACGTCCGCGGCCCCATTCCGCTGCCGACGCGGATCGAAAAGTTCACGGTCAACCGGTCGCCTCACGTCGACAAGAAGAGCCGCGAGCAGTTCGAGATGCGCACGCACAAGCGTCTGCTCGACATCGTCGACCCGACCCCGCAGACGGTCGACGCTTTGATGAAGCTCGACCTGGCCGCCGGTGTCGACGTCGAGATCAAGCTCTAAGGAACCAGAGGTCAGCGGGGCGACCCGGAACTCTGAAGGAACAAGAGGCGTGGAGGGGCGACAGCCCCGACAGGGAACTCTAAAGGAATTGAACCGATGCGTTCAGGTGTGATTGCAAAGAAGGTGGGAATGACCCGCATCTACAACGATGCCGGGGAACATGTTCCCGTCACTGTTCTCCAGATGGAGAACTGCCAGGTCGTGGCGCAGCGCACGCAGGAGAAGAACGGCTATACCGCCGTCCAGCTCGGCGTTGGCCTTGCCAAGGTGAAGAACACGTCGAAGGCGATGCGCGGCCATTTCGCGACCGCTTCCGTCGAGCCCAAGGCCAAGGTTGCCGAGTTCCGCGTCTCCGCCGACAACATGATCGATGTCGGCGCCGAGATCACCGTCGAGCATTTCGTCGTCGGCCAGAAGGTCGATGTGACGGGAACCACGATCGGCAAGGGTTTCCAAGGCGTCATCAAGCGGCACCACATGGGTGGCGGCCGCGCGACGCACGGCAACTCGGTGTCGCACCGTACACACGGCTCGACCGGCCAGCGCCAGGATCCGGGCAAGGTGTTCAAGGGCAAGCATATGGCCGGCCACATGGGCGACACCCGCGTCACCACACAGAATGTCGAGGTCGTCTCGACCGACGCCGATCGCGGCCTGATCCTGATCCGCGGTGCGGTCCCGGGTTCGAAGGGTGCATGGATCCTGGTCCGCGACGCGGCCAAGGTGGCGCTACCGGCCAATGCGCCGAAGCCCGCTGCGATCCGCGCCGTTGCGACCGATGGTGCCGCCACGAACGAGGCCCCGGCCACAGAGGGAGCGGAATAATGGATCTCAAGATTACGACGCTTGGCGGCAAGGACGCCGGCAAGCTGAAGCTCTCCGAAGAGATTTTCGGCCTTGATCCGCGCGAGGACATCCTGCAGCGCGTCGTGCGCTGGCAGCTTGCCAAGAAGCAGCAGGGCACACACAAGGCCAAGGGTCGCGCGGAAATCGCCCGCACCGGCGCCAAGATGTACAAGCAGAAGGGTACGGGCCGCGCCCGTCACCATTCGGCTCGCGCTCCGCAGTTCCGCGGCGGTGGCAAGGCCCACGGCCCGGTCGTGCGCAGCCACGAGCACGATCTGCCGAAGAAAGTGCGTGCGCTCGGCCTCAAGCATGCCCTCTCGGCCAAAGCCAAGAGCGCGTCGATCATCATCATCGACGAGCTGAAGCTGACCGAGGCCAAGACCAAGGCGCTGATCGCGAATTTTGCGACGCTGGGCCTGAGCAACGCCCTGGTGATCGGCGGCGCCGAGCTTGACAAGAATTTCAAGCTGGCGGCGACCAACATCCCGAACATCGACGTGCTGCCCATTCAGGGCATCAACGTCTACGACATTCTGCGCCGCGGCACGCTGGTCCTTTCCAAGGCCGCCGTCGAGGCTCTCGAGGAGCGCTTCAAATGACCGACCTTCGTCATTACGACGTGATCGTCTCGCCGGCGATCACCGAAAAGTCGACCATGGCTTCCGAGCAGAACCAGGTCGTCTTCAACGTAGCCAAAAAGGCATCGAAGCCGGAAATCAAGGCCGCCGTCGAAGCGCTGTTCGGGGTCAAAGTGACGGCCGTGAACACGCTTGTCCGCAAGGGCAAGATCAAGCGCTTCCGCGGCACGATCGGCCGCCAGAGCGACGTCAAGAAGGCGATTGTGACGCTGGCCGAAGGCCAGTCGATCGACGTCGCGACGGGTCTCTGAGCAAGGTCGCGAGGACAGAACGATGGCACTGAAAAAATTCAACCCGGTAACTCCGAGCACCCGCCAGCTGGTCATCGTCGACCGTTCGGGCCTCTATAAGGGCAAGCCCGTCAAGGGCCTGACCGAAGGCCTGACCAAATCGGGCGGCCGCAACAATTACGGCCGTATCACGGCCCGCTTCATCGGTGGTGGTCACAAGCGCACGTACCGCATCATCGACTTCAAGCGCCGCAAGTTCGACGTCGTCGGCACGGTCGAGCGTATCGAATACGATCCGAACCGCACCGCCTTCATCGCGCTGATCAAGTATGACGATGGCGAGTTGTCCTACATCATCGCCCCGCAGCGTCTGGCTCCCGGCGACAAGATCGTGGCCGGCGAATCGGTCGACGTGAAGCCGGGTAACGCGATGCCGCTGGCTTCGATGCCGGTCGGCACGATCGTCCACAATATCGAGCTGAAGCCCGGCAAGGGCGCTCAGGTCGCTCGTTCGGCCGGTGGCTATGGCCAGCTTGTCGGCCGCGACCAGGGCATGGCGATCCTGCGCCTCAACTCGGGTGAGCAGCGTGTCGTTCACGGCTCTTGCATGGCCACCGTCGGTGCCGTGTCCAACCCGGACCACGGCAACATCAATGACGGCAAGGCTGGCCGCACCGTGTGGCGTGGCAAACGTCCGCACAATCGCGGTGTGACCATGAACCCGGTCGACCATCCGCATGGCGGCGGCGAAGGCCGCACCTCGGGTGGCCGCCATCCGGTTTCGCCCTGGGGCAAGCCGACCAAGGGCAAGAAGACGCGGTCCAACAAGGCGACCGACAAGTTCATCCTGCGCTCGCGCCATCAGCGCAAGAGCTAAGAAGAGGTAACGCCAAGTGACTCGTTCGATTTGGAAAGGCCCCTTCATCGACGGCTACCTTCTGAAGAAGGTGGACAAGGTTCGTGAAGGTGGTCGCAATGAGGTGATCAAGATGTGGAGCCGCCGCTCCACCATCCTGCCGCAGTTCGTCGGCTTCACCTTCGGTGTCTACAACGGCCAAAAGCACGTTCCCGTCTCGGTGAACGAGGACATGGTCGGTCACAAGTTCGGTGAATTCGCTCCGACCCGGACCTATTACGGTCACGGCGCGGATAAGAAGGCGAAGAGGAAATAATCATGGGCAAGGCCAAAGCTCCGCGCAGGCTTGCTGACAACGAAGCGCGCGCCGTGTTGCGCACGATCCGTATCAGCCCGCAGAAGCTGAACCTGGTTGCCGCGCTGATCCGCGGCAAGAAGGTCGCGACAGCGCTTTCCGACCTCGAATTCTCGGCCAAGCGGATTTCCGGCACGGTCAAGAAGACGCTGGAATCGGCGATCGCCAACGCGGAAAACAACCACGACCTCGATGTCGATGCGCTGATCGTGGCGGAAGCCTATGTCGGCAAGTCGATCGTCATGAAGCGGTTCCATGCCCGTGGCCGTGGTCGCGCCAGCCGTATCGAGAAGCCGTTCTCGCACCTCACGATCGTTGTTCGTGAAGTCGAAGAAAAAGGGGAGGCCGCATAATGGGCCAGAAAGTCAATCCGATCGGTCTGCGTCTCGGCATCAACCGTACCTGGGATTCGCGCTGGTTCGCGAACACCGGCGAGTACGGCAAGCTGCTGCACGAGGACATCAAGATCCGCAAATATCTTGAGAAGGAACTCAAGCAGGCTGCGATCTCGAAGGTCGTGATCGAGCGTCCGCACAAGAAGTGCCGCGTCACCATCCATGCGGCGCGTCCGGGCCTGATCATCGGCAAGAAGGGCGCCGACATCGAGAAGCTTCGCAAGAAGCTGATGGAGATGACGAAGTCCGAGACGCATCTGAACATCGTCGAAGTGCGCAAGCCGGAGATCGACGCGACCCTGGTCGCCCAGTCGATCGCCCAGCAGCTCGAGCGCCGCATCGCGTTCCGCCGCGCCATGAAGCGCGCCGTCCAGTCGGCGATGCGCCTCGGTGCCGAAGGCATCCGCATCAACTGCGCCGGCCGTCTCGGCGGCGCCGAGATCGCGCGCATGGAATGGTACCGCGAAGGCCGCGTGCCGCTGCATACGCTACGCGCCGACGTCGACTACGGCACGGCCGAGGCGCATACGGCGTACGGCATCTGCGGCGTCAAGGTCTGGGTGTTCAAGGGCGAGATCCTCGAACACGACCCGATGGCTTCGGAGCGCCGCGCCACCGAGGGCGATCATGCGCATGGCGGTGGTGGTGAGCGCGAACGCGGTCGCCGTCGCGAAAACGCGTAAGACAGTTAGGAATTTGGAGTTAGAACGATGCTGCAGCCAAAGCGCACAAAATTCCGCAAGCAGTTCAAGGGCCGCATCCACGGTACCGCCAAGGGCGGCACCAACCTGGATTTCGGTGGTTTCGGGCTGAAGGCGCTTGAGCCGAACCGCGTCACCGCACGCGAGATTGAGGCGGCCCGCCGCGCGATCACCCGCGAGATGAAGCGCGCCGGCCGCGTCTGGATCCGTATCTTCCCGGACGTGCCGGTGACGTCGAAGCCGACCGAAGTCCGCATGGGCAAGGGCAAGGGCGCGGTCGATTACTGGGCGGCGCGCGTCAAGCCGGGTCGCATCATGTTCGAGATCGACGGTGTCAACGAGGAAACCGCCCGTGAGGCGCTGCGTCTCGGCGCGGCCAAGCTCTCGGTCAGGACGCGCTTCGTACAGCGCATCGCAGAATAAGGACGGGCTGATCATGAAAGCCGAAGACATCCGGACCAAGACCCAGGACCAGCTGACCGACGATCTGGCCAGCCTGAAGAAGGAGCAGTTCAACCTGCGCTTCCAGAAGGCCACCGGCCAGCTCGAGAAGACCGCGCGCGTGAGGCAGGTCCGCAAGGACATTGCGCGTATCAAGACCATCGCTGCGGAAAAGTCCGCGGCTAAGAAGGCTTAAGGACGAAAACCATGCCAAAGCGCATTCTGCAGGGCACCGTCGTCAGCGACAAGAACGAGAAGACGGTTGTCGTCAAGGTCGAACGGCGCTTCACGCATCCCGTGATGAAGAAGACCGTGCGCATGACCAAGAAGTACAAGGCGCACGACGAGAACAACGCCCACAAGGTCGGCGATCAGGTGTTCATCCAGGAATCGAAGCCGATTTCCAAGGACAAGCGCTGGGTCGTGGTGTCTTCGGACCAGGCCTGATCAGGGCGAACGAAAACGAATTTTGGACAGACCGGGGAAGGGTGAGAAACCCATCCCGTTAGAAAAGAAGAAGGCGGCCAGTCATGATTCAGATGCAAACAAACCTCGACGTCGCGGATAATTCCGGCGCCCGTCGTGTCATGTGCATCAAGGTGCTGGGCGGCTCGAAGCGGAAATACGCTTCCGTGGGCGACATCATCGTGGTGTCGATCAAGGAAGCCATCCCGCGCGGCCGCGTCAAGAAGGGCGATGTGATGAAGGCGGTCGTGGTTCGCACGGCCAAGGACATCCGCCGCCCGGACGGCAGCGTGATCCGTTTCGACAAGAACGCAGCCGTTCTCGTCGACAACAAGAAAGAGCCGATCGGCACGCGTATCTTCGGACCGGTTCCGCGCGAACTCCGCGCCAAGAACCACATGAAGATCATCTCGCTCGCGCCTGAAGTGCTGTAAGGAGCTGGACCAATGCAAAAGATTAGAAAAGGCGACAAGGTCGTCGTGCTGGCCGGCAAGGACAAGGGCCGTTCGGGCGAAGTCCTCTCGGTACAGCCGAAGGACGACACCGCGCTGGTGCGCGGCGTCAACCTGATCCGTCGTCACCAGAAGCAGTCCCAGTCCCAAGAGGGCGGGATCATCACCAAGGAAGCGCCGATCCAGCTGTCGAACATCGCGCTGGCCGACCCCAAGGATGGCAAGCCGACCCGCGTCGGCTTCATCTTCCAGAAGGACGGCAAGAAGGTGCGCGTCGCCAAGCGCTCGGGAGAAGTCATCAATGGCTAAGGCTCAAACCAAGCAGGCAACTGCCCAGAACACGCCGCGCCTCAAGCAGGTCTACAACGAGACCATTCGCAAGGCGCTGCAGGAGCAGTTCGGCTACGAGAACGAGATGCAGGTTCCGCGCATCGACAAGATCGTGCTGAACATGGGCGTCGGCGAGGCGACCGGCGATTCGAAGAAGCCTTCGATCGCGGCGGAAGACCTTGCGATGATCGCCGGCCAGAAGGCCGTCGTCACCCGCGCCCGCAACTCGATCGCCGGCTTCAAAGTCCGCGAAAAGATGCCGATCGGCGCCAAGGTCACGCTGCGCAAGGAACGCATGTACGAGTTCCTCGATCGTCTCGTGAACATCGCACTGCCGCGCGTCCGCGACTTCCGCGGGCTCAACCCGAAGAGCTTTGATGGCCGTGGCAACTATGCCATGGGCATCAAGGAACACATCGTGTTTCCGGAGATCAACTACGACAAGGTTGATCAGATCTGGGGCATGGACGTCATCGTTTGTACGACTGCGAAGACGGACGACGAAGCCAGGGCATTGCTCAAGGCCTTCAACTTCCCCTTCCGCCAGTAACGGCAGCGAGAAAAGGAAAAATCTGAAATGGCAAAGACCAGCTCAGTCGAGAAAAACAACAGGCGTCGCAAGCTTGCGGACCAGTTCGCTGCCAAGCGCAAGGTGCTCAAGGCGATCATCATGGATCAGTCCAAGCCGATGGAAGAGCGCTTCCGCGCCCAGCTGAAACTTTCGGCGATGCCGCGCAACTCGGCCAAGACCCGCATCCGCAACCGCTGCGAAGTCACCGGACGTCCGCGTGCCTATTATCGCAAGCTCAAAGTATCGCGCATCGCGCTTCGTGATCTCGGCAATAACGGCCAGATCCCGGGCCTGGTCAAGTCGAGCTGGTAAGGAGGACATAACATGTCATTGAGCGATCCTCTCGGCGATATGCTGACCCGCATCCGCAACGCGTATGGCCGCAAGAAGTCGAGCGTTTCGACGCCGGCCTCGCGCCTGCGTACCCGCGTCCTCGACGTGCTGAAGGCTGAAGGCTATATCCGCGATTACAGCCAGACCGACTTCGACAACGGCAAGTCCGAAATCGAGATCGAGCTGAAGTATTTCGACGGTGCGCCGGTGGTGCGCGAAATCGCCCGTGTCTCGAAGCCGGGCCGCCGCGTCTACGTTTCGGCCAAGTCGATCCCGCACGTCGCCAACGGCCTCGGCATCGCCATCCTTTCGACGCCGAAGGGCGTGATGGCCGACCACGAAGCGCGCGAACAGAATGTCGGCGGGGAAATCCTCTGCCAGATCTTCTGATCTGACGTGTGACCCCAGTTGGAATCCGGTTTTCGGGATCAAGTCCCGAAAACCGAGACCTGAAACAAGAGAAGTGACGAGGACAACAAAATGTCTCGTATTGGAAAGAAACCCGTTTCGCTGCCGCAGGGCGTGACCGCGACCGTCAACGGCCAGACCGTGACGGCGAAGGGCCCCAAGGGCGAGCTGAAGTTCGTGGTGAACGACGAAGTGCTGGTCAAAATGGAAGGCAGCGAGATCGCTGTCCAGCCGCGCGACCAGACCAAGACCGCCCGCTCCAAATGGGGCATGTCGCGCACGCAGATCGTCAATATCCTGCAGGGCGTCAAGGACGGCTTCGAAAAGAAACTCGAGATCACCGGCGTCGGCTATCGTGCCGCCATGCAGGGCAAGAACCTGCAGCTGGCGCTCGGCTTCAGCCATGACGTCGTCTACGAAACGCCGCAGGGCGTGACGATTTCGGTGCCGAAGCCGACGGAAATCACTGTGATCGGCATCGACAAGCAGCAGGTCGGACAGGTTGCCGCCGAGATCCGCGAGTATCGCAGCCCCGAGCCCTACAAGGGCAAGGGTGTCCGCTATGCTGGCGAGAAGATCGTCCGCAAGGAAGGCAAGAAGAAGTAATTTTAACGCCGCGGGGAGCGGTCGCGGGAGGCGCTTCGCCTACCGCATATGGCGGCCCCCGTTTTTTGAAGGCAAGGAACTGATATCATGGGCTCGAAAGAATCCACCCAACGCCGCGCTCAGCGCGTCCGCCGCCAAATCAAGAAGGTCGCCGGCGATCGTCCGCGCTTGTCGGTCCACCGCACGTCGAAGAACATCTACGTCCAGGTGATCGATGACGCCAAGGGCCACACCATCGCCGCTGCTTCGACGCTCGAGAAGGAGCTCAAGGGTTCGCTCAAGACCGGCGCCGACACCGCGGCCGCAGCTGCGATCGGCAAGCTGATCGCCGAGCGCGCCTCGAAGGCCGGCGTCAAGGAAGTCGTCTTCGACCGTGGCGCCTACATCTATCACGGCCGCGTCAAGGCGCTGGCCGAGGCTGCCCGTGAAGGTGGTCTGAGCTTCTAAAGCATGATCCCGAACCGAAGGTCAGGGCAGCAAAAAGTTGCAGACTTTTCGGATAAGATCATGCGAAGGAAAAATAGTTTTCGCCCCCGGCGACCCACAGAGGCGCCGGATCTCATCATCAACCGTGCTTCCGGAAAAAAACAAGGAACAGGATATGGCACAGGAACGTAGGGATGGCGGCCGCGGCCGTGATCGCGAAGAGCGCGACGACGGGATGGTCGACAAGCTCGTCCACATCAACCGTGTCGCCAAGGTCGTCAAGGGCGGCCGGCGCTTCGGCTTTGCAGCACTCGTCGTCGTCGGCGACCAGAAGGGCCGCGTCGGCTTCGGTCACGGCAAGGCGCGCGAAGTGCCGGAAGCGATCCGCAAGGCGACCGAATCGGCCAAGCGCGACATGATCTTCGTGCCGCTGCGCTCGGGCCGCACGCTGCACCATGACGTCGAGGGACGCTGGGGCGCGGGACGCGTTCTGCTGCGCGCCGCCAAGCAAGGTACCGGCATCATCGCCGGCGGCCCGATGCGCGCCGTCTTCGAGACGCTCGGCATGCATGACGTGGTCGCCAAGTCGATGGGTTCGTCGAACCCCTACAACATGGTTCGCGCCACTTTCGACGCGCTGAAGAGCCAGATGCATCCGAAGGATGTGGCTGCTGCGCGCGGTATCAAGTATTCGACCCTTCAGGCCCGCCGCGGCACCGCCGTTGCGGCTGAAGAATAGTCGACGCTGACCAGGGATCTGACCATGGCCAAGAAAGCAACCAAGACCATCACCGTCGAGCAGATCGGTTCGCCGATCCGCCGGCCGAAGGAGCAGCGCGCGACGCTGGTCGGCCTCGGCCTCAACAAGATGCACAAGCAGCGCACGCTGGAGGATACGCCCTCCGTGCGCGGCATGATCGCTGCCGTCCAGCATCTCGTCCGCGTCGTGGACGAGGGCTGAACCAGAGCGCAGGAGAACCCAGATGAAACTCAACGATCTGCGTGACAAGGACGGCGCGACGCATTCCAAGAAGCGTCTTGGCCGTGGCATCGGTTCCGGTTCGGGCAAGACCGCCGGTCGCGGCGTCAAGGGCCAGAAGGCGCGCTCCGGCGTCGCCGTCAACGGCTTCGAGGGTGGCCAGATGCCGCTCTACCGCCGCCTGCCGAAGCGCGGCTTCAACAATATCTTCGCCAAGAGCTTCACCGTCGTGTCGCTGGCCCGCATCCAGGCCGCGCTCGATGCCAAGAAGCTCGACGCTAAGACAGTTGTGACGGCCGAGGCGCTGGTTGCGGCCGGCGTCATCCGTCGCGTCAAGGACGGCGTGCGCATCCTCTCGGACGGCGACATCAAGGCCAAGCTTGCCTTCGACGTTGCCGGTGCTTCCAAGGCCGCGGTCGAGAAGATCGAAAAGGCCGGCGGTTCGGTGAAGCTGCCTGAGAAGGCAGCCGCCGAGTAACGGCAATTTGAAGCACGGTCGGCAAAGGTGGAATTCGGTTTTGCCTGCGGTCGTGCTTTGATCCGACAGATGTGGCGGGGGCCGGGACCCGGCCCCGGGGGGCGTTTGGGGGGGGGGCGGGTTTAGGGGGGGGTAGGGTGGGGCGCGCCCCCGCCGGGCGGGGGGG
>NZ_JAMYUP010000105.1:0-10652 GCF_040323155.1 Mesorhizobium sp. M0060 | reverse complement strand
TTTTGCCGTCTGCTCCCACGTAGGCCCTCCGTCTCTCGCGATCGGGGGGATTCTTCGCACATTCACCTCATGCCCCGCACGAGGGCAGCGGCGTGGCGCTTACGGAATGGCGGCTTTTGGTGTCCGAAGAACGATAGCGGACGTTCAGCCCAGTGAGACCAGGGTCTGAAGCTGACCCGATGCAGGCCGCAGTGAACTCGAAGTGGCCATTCGCAATCGCGCAAACAGTCTCCCTGACAGCGAGGTGCTGGCGGGACGTTTGGCGTAGTAAGCTTTGCGCTCGCAACCTACGCAAATTGGGCGTATCGTTGGCATATCGTCGGCTGCTAATACATGAGCCGGCGACTGAGAGCGCAAGACTCCCGCAGCGGACTGGGCGCGCTAGAATCCACAACTACTCGTTGCGCTCACGAGACAATCTGCCTCTGCCGAAACCTCTTTTGCTCGGTTCCGGCCAGAATTGCCTTTTGCAAATCGGAAGAGGAGCGCTTGATGCAGATTCTGCAAACCCGCCGCCGATTCCTGACCGGCGCTGCAATGGCAGGCGCTGCCGGTATCGTCGGTCTTCCGGAGTCACTCCACGCCGAGCCGCTGGAAACGACCACGGTTCGTCTGCCGCGGTGGGTTGGTGGTTCCTATTGCTGGGCAGGCGCGTACATCGCCGGAGAACTGATGCGCGCAGAGGGCTTCACCGACGTTCGCTACGTAGAAGCCGACAGAAGCGTCGACCAATCGGAATGGATCGCACGCGGTGAGACCGATTTCTCTGTGAACTTTCCGCCGAATCAGATCGCGTCGATCGACGCTGGCGTGCCGATCAAGGTGCTAACCGGGTTGCACTCGGGATGCCTCGAACTGATCGCCAAGGAGAGCATCCGCAGCGTCACGGATCTGCGGGGCAAGAGGGTGGGCGTGGATGGTTTCAATAACTCGCGACACATGTGGCTGACGCTCATGTCCGCGTATGTCGGGCTCGATCCCGTGAACGATATCCAATGGGTCTTGACTAAGGACGTCAAGCCCACGGAACTCTTCATCCAAGGGAAGATCGACGCATTCCTTGGGACGCCGCCCCAGCCGCAGGAGCTGCGCGCCAAGAAGATCGGCCACACGATCCTCAACAATGCCGTCGACCGCCCATGGTCACAGTATTTCTGCTGCATGATCTCCGCCACCACGGACTACGTGAACAGGTACCCGGTGGCGACCAAGCGGGTCTTGCGATCCATCCTCAAGGCCGCCGACCTCTGCGTGTCGGATCCGCAGTGGGTGGCCCGGCAGATGGTCGATCGCGATTTCGTCCCGTCGCATGACTACGCGCTCCAAACGCTCAAGGATATCCGCTACGACCGCTGGCGGGAATTCGATCCTGAAGACTCCCTGCGGTTCTACACACTGCGCATGCAGGAGACGGGCATGATCAAATCGAGCCCGCAACAGATCATCGCCAACGGAACGGACTGGCACTTCCTCGACGAGTTGAAGCGTGAGCTGAAAACCTGAGCAGCTGGCTGACTCGTTGTGCCTTTTTCCTTGGGAAGGAGAAGCCCATGCAGATCATCCAGAACCGCCGTCATTTCCTAGCCGGCGCTGCGGCCGTCGGCGCCGCAGGACTTATCGGCACCGCAACACAAGCCCGGGCCGAGCCGCCGCTGGAGACCACTTCCGTCCGCCTGCCGCGGTACATCGGCGGCGCCTATTGCTGGGCGGGCCTGTACATCGCCGGAGAAATGCTGCGCGCCGAGGGGTTCACCGATGTCCGCTATGTGCAAGGCGACAAGAAGGTTGATCATTCGGCGTGGATCGCAAACGGCGAGACGGATTTCAGTGTGAACTACGTGCCGATTCATCTGGCGTCGATCGATGCAGGAGTGCCGATCAGGGTACTAAGCGGACTGCACTCCGGGTGCCTCGAACTGATCGCCAACGACAGCGTCAAAGGCATCTCGGACCTGCGGGGAAAGCGGGTTGGGGTCTTTACGCTTGATTCGCCGCAATACGTGTTGGTTTCTCTGATGGCCGCCTATGTTGGGCTCGATCCCGTCAACGACATCGAATGGGTCACCGAAGAACACAATTTTGCGGAAGGCTTCGTCGAAGGAAAATACGATGCAGTCCTCGGCCAACCGCCCCGCACGCAGGAACTTCGCTCCAGGAAAGTAGGCCATACGATCCTCAACTCGACCACCGACCTGCCCTGGTCGCAGCATTTCTGCTGCATGATTTCCGCGACTGCGGATTATGTCGACAGGCATCCGGTGGCGACAAAGCGCGTGCTCAGGGCCATCCTCAAGGGCGCCGACCTCTGCGCGTCGGATCCGCCATTGGTAGCGCAGCAGATGGTCGATCGAGGGTTCGTGCCCAGCTACGACTACGCGCTGCAAACGCTGCACGACATCCGGTACGACAGGTGGCGGGATTACGATGCCGAAGCCTCGATGCGCTTCTACGCGCTGCGCATGCACGAAACGGGCATGATCAAGTCGAGCCCGCAAACGATCATCGCCACCGGCACTGACTGGCGTTTCCTTGACGAGTTGAAGCGCGAGTTGAAGACGTGAGGGGCAGCCAGCCTCGTGCCATTTTCAATGGGAGGGAGAACCCCATGCAGATCATCCAGAACCGCCGCCGCTTCCTGGCCGGTGCTGCGGCAGCAGGCGCTGCAGGTCTCATCGGCGCAACGACTGACGCTTGGGCCGAGGCACCCCCTGAAACGACCTCCGTCCGCTTGCCGCGGTGGATCGATGGTGCCTACTGCTGGGCGGGGATGTACCTGGCCGGAGAGCTCCTCAAAGCGGAGGGCTTCACCGACGTCCGCTACGTGCAGGGCGACGAGAAAGTCGATCAGGCGGTGTGGATTGCACGCGGCGACACGGATTTCAGCATGAACTACGCGCCGGTCCATGTCGCGTCGATCGACGCCGGCGTGCCAATCAGGGTGCTTGGCGGTCTGCACTCCGGGTGCCTCGAGCTGATCGCCAACGACAGCATCCAAGGCATCCCGGACCTCAAGGGCAAGCGGGTGGGCATGCACGACATCGATGCGCCGTCGCGCGTGCTGGTCGCCCTGATGGCCGCCTATATCGGACTGGACCCCGTCAACGACATCGAATGGGTCCAGGAAAGCAAGCCGGTGGAAGCCTTCGCCGACGGGAAGTTCGATGCATATCTCTTCACGCCGCCGGAGACGCAGCAACTGCGCGCCAAGAAAATCGGCCACACGATCCTCAACACGACCCTCGACCGCCCTTGGTCGCAGTACTTCTGCTGCATGACTTCGGCCGCTGCGGACTACGTGAACAGATATCCGGTGGCGACCAAGCGCGTGCTAAGAGCCATCGTCAAGGGCGCCGACCTATGCATTTCGGATCCCGCATGGAGTGCAGCGCAGATGGTCGATCGAGGTTTCGTCCCCAGCTACGAAATCGCGCTGCAAACGCTGAGCGACACGCGGTACGACGTCTGGCGGGACTACGATGCCGAAGCCTCGATGCGCTTCTACGCGCTGCGCATGCACGAAACGGGCATGATCAAGTCGAGCCCACAGCAGATCATCGCCGATGGAACGGACTGGCGCTTCATCGAGGAGCTGAAGCGTGAGTTGAAAACCTGAGCCTGCTTTGTCCCAGGGAGGAAGCGTGACATGCGGATCATTCAGAATCGACGCCGTTTCATGGCCGGCCTGGCAGCCGGCACCGTGGGAATTGTCGCAACCCCGAGATTGGCGTGTGCCGAGCCGGAGCCCGAGACGACCAGTGTCCGGCTGGGCCGGTGGGTCGGAGGCGCCTACTGCTGGGAGTCGCTCTACCTCGCTGGCGAACTGCTCCGCGCCGGCGGTATGACCGATGTCCAGTACGTGCAAGGTAATCAAAAGTACTTCGACAGCAGCGAATGGATTGCAGCGGGTGAGACGGACTTCGACTTCAACATGCCGCCGATGCACATCCGCAGCGTCGAGGCCGGGGTGCCCGTCAAGATCCTGGCCGGCGTGCATTCCGGCTGCTGGGAGTTGCGAGCGAACGATCGCGTCAACAGCGTTGCCGACCTAAAGGGCAAGCGGGTGGGGGTCTGGGCGATGAACGACCACCCGCAGGTGTTTCTCCAACTGCTGATCAACTATGTCGGGCTCGATCCCAACCACGATGTTGAGTGGGTCGTAGGCGTCCAGGAGAACGGCTCGCTCATGCAGAACTTCATCGACGGCAAGGTCGATGCCTTCCTGGTAGACACCAGCCAATACTCCGAGGTTCGGAACAAGAAGGTAGGTCACACGGTCTTCAGCAATCTTATCGACCGTCCTTGGTCGCAGTATTTTTGTTGCATGCTCGCCGGCCGGACCGACTATGTCGATAGGTATCCGGTCGCCACCAAGCGCGTGCTGCGGGCCATCCTCCAGGCTGTCGAATTCTGCGTGTCGAACCCGAAATCGGCCGCCCGCGCGGTGGTTGATCGAGGCTTTCTGCCGAGCTACGACGTTGCGCTGACCACTCTGCAGAACACCGGGCACGACAGGTGGCGGGAATACGATGCTGAAGACTCGGTGCGCTTCTACGCGCTGCGCCTCCTGGAGACGGGCATGATCAAGTCGAGCCCGCAGGAGATCATCGTCAAAGGGACGGATTTCCACTTCTTCGAAGAGATCAAGCGCGAACTGAAGACGTGAAAGGCGCAGCGCGAAGGACCGCTGAAGAGGAGAACGTCATGCACATCATCCAGAACCGCCGCCGCTTCATGGCCGGCATCGCGGCGGGTGCCGCGGGATTAATCGCAGCCCCGAGGCTGGCGCTCGCCGAGCCGGCGCCAGAGACGACGAAAGTCCGGTTGCCGGTGTTCGCCAAGGTCTCGGACTGCCAATCGCCGATGTATGCGGCCACCGAGCTTCTGCATGCCGAAGGCTTGACCGACGTTGAGTTCGTGTCTTCGGGCACCGGCCCGGATTCGTCGGACTGGATCGGCCACGGCGAGATCGACTTCGACTGGAACTACCCGCTCGCGCATGTGCTTAACATCGCAAAAGGCGCGCCGATAAAAGTCTTGACCGGCTTGCATGTCGGCTGTCTTGAGCTGATCGCAAACGATCGGGTCGTTGGCATCCCTGATCTGAAGGGTAAGACGGTCGGAGTGGATGGCAGCACCATCCAGTATCTGTTGCTGAATGTGATGTCTTCCTATGTTGGCCTTGATCCGGCAAAGGATTTCGAAACTCTCGTAACCCCCGATGCGGTTCAAAGCCTCGCGGAGGGTAAGATCGATGCGTTCCTCGGCGGACCGCCCACGCCCCAGCAGGCGCGCGAGCGAAAGCTCGGCCATGTACTTGTCATCACGGCGATCGACAAACCATGGTCGCAGTATTTTTGTTGCATGCTCGCGAGCACCGCAGATTACGCAGGACGTTACCCGATGGCGACTAAACGAGTCATGCGCTCCCTACTCAAGGCCGTGGACCTCTGCATAACCAATCCGGAAGCGGTTGCGAAAAGTGCGGTCAATATAGGCTACGCCACCGACTACACGCTTCAGGCTATCCGTTCCGACATACGCTACGACAAATGGCGCGAATATGACCCCGAGGATTCTCTGCGTTTCTATGCGCTGCGTATGCAGGAGACAAATGCGGTCACGATGAGGCCACAGGAGGTTCTGGACCGCGGCACCGACTGGCGTTTCCTTAAGGAGCTCAAGCGCGAGATGAAGACGTGAGCCGCTGGCCGACGCGCGCGTTGCTGCTCCTCGCCCTCGTCGCTGAGCCTGCGCACACCTCTGCGCACGAAGCGTCAGCGCACGCTGGGAAGAGCGAGCGCCTGCCGATGATGGGCGCTGCACCGGATTTCACGCTGATATCGCAGGACCACAAGCCGGTGTCGCTGCGCGACTTCCGCGGCAAGGTGGTCGCCATCGCCTTCATCTATACGTACTGTACCGACGTCTGCCCCATGCTGACCGCCCATATGGCCAGCGTGCAGGAAAAGTTGGGTAGTGCGTTCGGACCCCAATTCGCCTTTGTTTCGATCACCGTCGACCCGGAGCGCGACACGCCCGATGTTTTGAAGGAATATGCGCAGAATTTTGGCGCCGATCTGAAGGGCTGGTCGTTTCTTACCGGTGATCCGGCGGTCGTCCATGAGGTGGGACGGAAATACGGGGTCATCGCGAAGAAGGCGGCGAACGGAGATGTCGACCATACCTTGTTGACGTCGCTCGTAGACCCCAATGGCATCTTGCGAGTACAGTATCTTGGCGTCCGGTTCGACTTGGAGGAGTTCCGGGATGACCTTGTCAGCCTCTTGGACGAATCCAAATAGCATAACGAACCGGCTCGTTGGCTGGGTTGCCCGGCTGCCGGCGCGCGTCCAGACCAAGCTCTTGATCGCGTTCCTGTCGATCGTCGGCCTGCTGATCGTGCTCGGGGCCGTCGGGTTGCAGGTGCTGAGTGGGGTCAACGATCAGACCAACGAGCTGATCAAGCTGCAGCGCAGGATCGCGGCCTACCGCCAGGTACAGCACGATACGACCAGCCAGCTCTACGGCATCTCCACCGCCCTGTTGCTTCAGGACGACCGGATGCTGGATGCGGCGCTGCGCCAGCTCAATCAGTTCGGCTACGACCTCGACCGCATGGAGTTCGTCGCCAAAGCCGAGGTGGAAGTGCTTGGCCAGGTCAGGCAAGAGTACGAACGGCTGACGGCCGGCGTGACGCACGTGGCAGAGCTCGTCCGCGCCGGCCGCACTGAGGAGGCGCGCAAGGTTCAGCTTGATGGAATCATACCGTCGGCTGAGCGCCTCGAGCGGCTGACAAACCAGCTGGTCAACATGGCCGAAGCCGACATGGTGGCGGCCATCGAAACGACCGAGGGTGCGTACGGCACGTCCAGGCTGATCGTGGTCTCGTTTGCGGTGGGCAGTATCCTGCTGGCGTTGGGGCTCGGCTACATCATCTCCTGGTCGTTGATCGAACCGGTCAAGAAGATCGAGACGCGTCTCAGCCAGATAGCGGCCGGCGACTTCGCCCAACACGTTGCCGTCGCCAATCGCGACGAACTTGGAGTGCTCGCCGCTAACGTCAACCAGACCTCCGACGAGCTGGGGCGCCTGTATCAGGAGATTGAGACGCGCACCCAGCAGCTCGACGAAGCCCTTCAGCAGCAGACAGCCACTGCAGACGTTCTGAAGGTCATCAGCCGCTCTACCTTCGATCTGCAGGTCGTGCTCGATACGTTGGTGGAATCGGCTGTCAGGCTCTGCCGTGCCGACAAGGGTGGTATCGTGCAGTTGCTGGATGGCGTATTCCGCTATGTGTCGACGCATGGCTACCCTCCCAGTTTCCGTGCTTATGTCGACGCCAATCCACTTCCAGAGCTTGCCGCAGGCCGAGGCTCCGCCGTAGGGCGCGTAATCGAAGAACGGCGGATCGTGCAAATCGAAGACGTGACCGCTGATCCGGACTACCGCGTTGCCTTGATCGCTGAGGCAGGCGGATTCCGCACCGTCCTCGCTGCCCCGCTGTTGCGGGAAGGTGATCTCGTTGGCGTATTCGTCATGACGAGGGTTGAGCCGCAACCTTTCAATCCCAAGGAGATCGCGCTCGTCGAGACATTCGCCGACCAGGCGGTGATCGCCATCGAGAATGCGCGGCTCTTCGAGGCGGTGCAGTCACGGACGCGCGAGCTTGCGGCGTCTGTTGGTGAGCTCGAGGCGCTTGGTGAGGTGAGCAAGGCGGTCAATTCGACGCTGGATCTCGACACGGTGCTGAAGACGATCGTTGCCAAGGCGGTCCAGTTGTCGGAAACGGATGCTGGCACCATCTACGTGTTCAGCAGCACGCGGCAGCAATTCCGTCCGCGCGCAAACTTCGGTATGAGCGATGAGCTTATCGCCGCAGTCTCGCACCAGACGATCGGGCTGGCCGACATGGGGATCGGCGACGCGCCCGGGCGCTGCATGCCGGTGCAGTTTCCCGACCTCAGCGAGGAGACCTCATCCTTCCTTGTAAGAAAGACGATCGTCGACGCCGGATATCGCGGTATCCTGATCGTTCCGCTGCTGAGGCCTAACAAGATCGTCGGTGCACTGGTCGTCAGGCGCCACAAGCCAGGTGCCTTCCATGAGCAAGTTGTCCACCTGCTGGAGACCTTCGCTGCCCAATCGGTGCTCGCGATCCAGAATGCCAAGCTGTTCAGCGAGATCGAGGAGAAAGGCCGGGAGCTGGAGGCAGCTAGCCGCCACAAGTCCCAGTTCCTCGCGAATATGAGCCACGAGCTCAGGACACCGCTCAATTCGGTCTTGGGCTTCACAGAACTGCTGGTCGACGGCATCTACGGCGAACTCCCGGACAAGGCAAAGACGACCGTCGCGCGCGTGCAGGCGAACGGCCGTCACCTCCTCGGGCTCATCAATGACGTACTCGACCTTTCCAAGATCGAAGCCGGCCAGCTCACGCTGGCGATCGAGGACTACTCCATCGCGCAGATTGTTCGATCGACCGTTACGGCTGTCGAACCGCTGGCACGAGCGAAGGGTCTTGAGCTTTCAACGACTGTTGCCGAGAACCTTCCATTCGGCCGCGGGGACGAGCGCCGTTTGACGCAGGTCCTGCTCAATCTTGTAGGCAATGCCGTCAAGTTCACCGAAACGGGTGCGGTCGACATTCTTGCCGATGCGGTCGACGGGCACTTCGAGATCACCGTCCGAGACACCGGTCCCGGCATCGCGTCCAAGGACCAGGCTCTCATCTTCGAAGAATTCCAGCAGGTCGACAACAGCAGCACCAGGCAGAAGGGTGGCACAGGTCTTGGCCTGGCGATCTCGAAGCGCATCGTCGAAATGCATGGCGGAACCATAGACGTCGAGTCCGTGATCGGGTCAGGGTCGACATTCCGTCTGAAGGTACCAATCTGGGTGAATGAGGACGTGAGGGCCGCATGAGCAAACGAATCCTTATGGTGGAAGACACCGAGGACAACCGCCAGATCATCCGCGATCTCATTGCCACCACCGAATACGAACTGATCGAGGCGGCGGACGGCGCCGCCGGCATCGCTGCAGCCGGAGCGCATAGGCCAGACCTGATCCTTATGGACATTCAGCTCCCGGTGATCGACGGGTATGAAGCGGCCCGCCGCATCAAGGCCGACCCGGCGCTCCGGCACATTCCGATTATCGCCGTCACCTCCTACGCGCTGTCGGGCGACGAGGCGAAAGCCCTTGCTGCTGGCTGCGATGGTTACATTGCCAAGCCATTCAGTCCGCGCCAGCTGCTTTCCGAGATTCGCGGGTTCCTTTCTTGAGGGAGGCAGCGCCTTGCACGATCCGCCTCGCATTCTCGCAGTCGACGATACTCCGGAGAACCTCGAGATCCTGCGCATGCGCCTCGAGGCGAATGGCTACGAAGTGGCGACCGCCGCCGATGGTGAAGAGGGGTTTGCAAAAGCTCGCGAACTCACGCCGGATCTGATCCTGCTCGACATCATGATGCCGAAGCTGGACGGTATCAGCGTGGTTCGCCTGCTCAAGCAGGACATCTCCCTGCAGGCGATTCCGGTCATCCTCGTCACCGCGAAGGCCGACACGCGCGATGTGGTCGAGGGGCTGGACGCCGGTGGCGACGACTATCTGACAAAGCCCTTCGAGCACAGGGCGCTGTTGGCGCGGGTGCGCTCGATGCTGCGCCAGAAGGCGCTTCACGACACTGTCGCGAGCCAAGCCAAACGCCTTGAGGACCAAGCTGCGCAACTTTCCGACTGGAATCGCTCGCTCGAGCAAACCGTGGCTGAGCAGGTGACGGAGCTCGATCGAATGGCGCGGCTTAGACGGTTCCTGCCCGAACAGGTCGCCGACCTCATCGTTGCGGCGGGCAATGGCGATGCGCTTCTGCAAAGTCACCGTCGCGAGGTGACCGTTGTCTTTTGCGATTTGCGCGGCTTTACGGCCTTCGCAGAGACCGCCGAACCCGAAGAAGTCATGACAGTTCTTGCCGAGTATCATTCCTGTCTTGGTGAACAAATTGTCCGCCACGAGGGGACTCTCGAGCGGTTCGTGGGCGACGGGATCGTCGTGGTTTTCAACGATCCACTGCCATGCGCCGACCACAGCGAGAGAGCTGTCTCAATGGCTGCTGCGATGCGCGAGGCGATTGACGAGCACTCAGAGCGATGGCGCAAGCGGGACTATTTGCTTGGCTTTGGGATCGGCATCGCCAGGGGCCACGCAACCATCGGGCGCATCGGTTTTGATCAGCGCTCGGACTATGCCGTCATCGGCACTGTGTCGAACCATGCCGCCCGATTGTGCGAGGAGGCCAAATCGCGCCAGATTCTTGTTAGCCGACGGGTCCTCGGAGCTGTCGAGTCGCTGGTCGAATCCGTTCTTGTTGGCGAACTGACGCTGAAGGGTTTTCGCCGCCCGATGCCTGCCTATGAAATCGTGCGGTGGATCGGTCGGCCAAGCTAGCGTTAGACGCATTCCGGCTTCTTTCGGACGATGCGGCGCGTCGAACCGCCGGCACAAAGCAGCCCAGCCATCGACCGATCCCGAAATCGCCGCAACGGGCCGATGAACGAACCCGCTGCGCGGGAGGGGCGCCTGCGGTTGAGGTAGTGATCAAGAACCGGTCGTCGCGCTGGCGTTGAGCGTCGTCCGGCGGGGGCAGAGCATGA
>NZ_JAMYUP010000104.1:0-11111 GCF_040323155.1 Mesorhizobium sp. M0060 | reverse complement strand
GCGGCCACGCCGTGTGCAACAACCCGGCGGTGCGCGGCGATCACCTGGAAGAAGCAGTGTGGGATCAGGTGAAAGGCCTTCTGGAGGACCCGCGTCGTATGGCGGACGAATATCGCCGCCGCCTCCGCCAAGCCCGCGACGAAATCCGCGAGCCGGATGAGATCGTCCGCCTGGAACGACAGATGGCCACCTTGCGTCGCGGCATCGGCCGGCTGATCGACAGCTATGCCGAAGGCGTCATCGACAAGGCGGAATTCGAACCGCGTATCGCTGGCCTGAAACAACGCCTCTACCAGCTTCAGGAGCGGCACCGGGCGGCGGTCGAAGTGGCCGAGAACGAACGCGACCTCTCACTCCTCATCAGCCGTCTGGAAGACTTCTCCGCCAAGGTGACAGCAGGGCTCGCCGGCCTTGATCGGGCCGGCATGCGGCAGATCATCCGCTCCGTGGTTCGCCGGGTCGAAATCGACGACGCCCACATCGAGATCATCTTCCGGGTTCCCCCGCTCGATGGCCCAGCCGGCCCAAAATCACCAAGCAAAATGACCAGTTCCACGCAACATTGTACAGACGTTCGTCGAGCGGACCTTCGGCTGGATGACAAGATGGCGCCGCCTCGTGTGCGACTACGAGCAGCGCATCGATGTCTCGCAAGCCATGATCCTTGTCGCAATGGGCGGCAATCTCATCCGCCGAAACGCTTCCGTGAATTTCAAAACGGACTCTAACTAGCTGGAATGTGGACCGGTCTAACGAAGCTGGCCAGAGTAACGGCCCAACGGCATCGGGATGATCCAATCCCGACCACCAACATCTTTCGCGTCGAGATGATCTGAGGGGAGGGCTTTGGCATTAGATAGCCTATACGCACCTCCAGCATTTAGACTTCTGCGAGCAAAGAAAAGCCGGAACGTAGAGCGGCAGGCCCGGACCGAAGCTAAAAGCCGCCGACGCCGTCTGCGACGTTCTCCAAGATATCTACGATCTCTTCGGCTCACAATTCACAATAAATACTGCACTTTCTTTATAGGAGCAGGATACAGGGCCGAACGCTTCAGGCAGTTGCCTCTATCGATCCCAGAAGGGAGGTTTACGGGTAGACCCAAATGGCCGCGCCGTCCTGTGTTCGACGGTTCACCTCCCAAGACCTACTAAATGGAGAGATCTATCAGGAAGGGAGACTGCCGTTTAAAGCTTTGTGTCATTAGATCCGCACATTGCTCCAAAGAGCTCGCATGTGCTGCTTCAACTCCTAACCCTTCGGCAAGTTTTACCCAATTCAGATTGGGGTTTGATAGGTCAAGAATGCTCATTGCGGTCGGTCCAGGAACTGCGCCAACATTCTTGTGTTCGCTGATGAGGATATTGTATTTTTTATTGTTGAGAAGAATGGTTGTACAAGGCAAACTCTCCCGAGCCTGCGTCCACAGCGACTGTAGCGAGTACATCGCGGACCCGTCGGCCTGAAGGCTAATGACTCGTCTACGCCCCTTTGCGGCAACGGCTGCCCCGGTGGCAACCGGCAACCCGTCGCCGATCGCGCCGCCGCTCAAGTTTAGCCAATCGTGGGCGGGAGCGGCATGGGTGAACTTATAGAGGTCACGGCCGAACGAGATGCTTTCGTTAGATACGATTGAGTCTTCTGGCATTAGGGCGGCCAAGGTAAGCGCCAAGCCTTCCTGAGTCGGCGCACCGCTTACTGCGTTCGGACGTGGACCGGGATCTGGGATCGCCACCTCCGGTGCCTGCAACTCGTCGACGAGGGCCTGTAGGGCAGCGACTGCGTCCTGGTCAGGGCGTGACAGAACATAAATTTGTGCATTGGAGGCATACTGCGTCGAGGGTTTACCTGGATAGGCAAAGAAGCCAACTGGCGCCTTTGCGTTCACGAGGATAATCTGTTCAAAACGGCTTAATTCCTTGATCGCCGCGTCGGTTCCGTAGGAAACGCGCTCTAGTTGCAACCTTCCGCGGCCGCGCGCCATATGCGCATTTGTATAGCTCGCGAGCAAGGTCGCGCCTGTAGCACGAGCAACCCGCCACGCCAGCGCTTGCGACGGAGCAAATGTCGCTTGATCGGCTAAGAGGATGAGCACGTTCTTTTTGGAATGTAGGACGCGTGCTGCATTTTCCACGGCGTGAGGATCGATCGGCGGTGGGGCGGGGACTGCAAGCGGCCCCGCTATCGCCCCTCCGAGTTTCCATGATGCATCCGCTGGAAGGATCAATGTAGCGATCTGGCCTGACAGTGCGCTCGCGGCTTGAACGGCGGCAGCCGCATCTCGGCCAACCTCCGTAACATCAGTGCTTGTTCGCACCCAATGAGAAACAGTACGCGCCATGCCTTCGGTGTCGGCCGTCAGCGGCGCATCAAAGGGCCGATGGTAAGTGGCCTGATCACCTACGATATTTACGATTCCGGCCCTGGCCCTGCGGGCGTTGTGCAAATTGCCCATGCCGTTGGCCAAGCCAGGACCACAATGGAGCAAAGTACACGCTGGCCTGCGCGCGATCCGATAATATCCATCTGCCATCCCGGTAACGATATTCTCTTGGAGGCCCAGAATGCAGTGCATCCCCGGAACCTTGTCTAGCGCGCCCACGAAATGCATTTCGCTGGTGCCTGGATTGGCGAAGCAAGTGTCGACTCTTGACCGCAGCAAGGTATGCACGAGGCTTTCCGCGCCGTTCATTTCGTTGGAATTCGGAATTGTTGTCATCGAGAATGCCCGTATTCTGACCGGAGAAGCCATGGTTGGCGACGCCCCCGTCCCTAACCATGGAAAGCAGGGAAGCGCTGGCGATCCGTAACCGATTGGACCAGCCCTATAGCGTTGCGCTCGGCAGGCTGTGCAGAGTCTCACCTTCGGCTGACGAGTGCGTCTTTACAATTCAGTGTACATTATAGACTATCAATGGAGACCGGCATTTGAGAAGTGCGGCATCGCGTCTCCCCTTGGCCGAGCCTCCCGATCGATCTTTCCTCAGCATTTTGGCATTTGCGGTGATCGCTCCCCATCGTGCAGCAGGCGAAAAAAGTGGCGTCCAAGCACCGTTCCTGATTGACAGGGTCTACGTTCGGTATACATTAGCAGCGTTGGGGCTGCGTGACTATGCGTGGAAATGTATTGTGAGGGGATTTCTCGCTTGGATGCTCAATTGTTTGAGACTCATATCAGGCGCAAGGACATTCCCGCGGGAGTCGCTTTCTAAAGGTTGGTAGCAACGCTTTGTCCGAGTCAAATGCAATAGCCCGCAAACGGTCGTCCAGCCGTATATATATGCCGACGTCCGCTCGGCTGAGCGACGACGTGTATTCCAGGCTGAAAGAAGATATTTTGTCGGCCTCGCTGAAATCGGACGAGCGTCTGTACGAGACCACCGTGGCTGAATCCTTCGGAGGATCCAGAACGCCAGTTCGCGAGGCTCTGTTGAGGCTGCTAGAAGAAGGGCTCCTGGTGCGACAGGGGCGGGCCTATGTCGTCAGCCGAATATCCGTTGCCGAGATGATCGACATCTACCGGGTTCGGCAGAACTTGGAATGTCTCTCTGCCTCAATAGCTGCTGAAATGATCACCGACGCGGAGCTTAGCGAATTGAGAGCAATGATTGAGGCGATGAGAACAGCGGCAGGGAGGCGAGATGGCAGCGCGTTCAACCTTCTTGATTCTGAGTTTCATTTAGCAATAGCTAAATCAACCGGCAATGAGGTTTTGATGGGCATCCTCACAAAGCTTCACGAAAGGGTTTTGCTTGTTCGAAACTCGGTGGAGCGATTTCTGTCTCGCCTCGAGAACGCAAATCAAGAGCATGAGGCGATCTACAACGCAATTAGGCGGAGGCAATCAACAATCGCGGTCGCCGAAATGAACTCGCACATTCAGTCGACGATCGAGTCACTGAAAGCGTCTGGCATAGAGCTGGTAGAGATTAATGAGCGATAAAATGACATCCGGTCTGAGCGCACAGTCGGCCAAGCCTTGCGTATTATTTCTCTGGGAGCAGGGAAACGCGCTGGAATGGAAATTCTTCATGGAAGATTTGGTCGGAGATATTGACTTTCGTGTGTTTCCCGACGTGGGGGATCGCGCCGAGGTTGACTACATTATGACTTGGATGCCTCCTCTCGGAGAGATTGAGAAATACCCCAACGCCAAGGCAATATTTTCCATTGGAGCTGGCGTTTCGCATATCCTGCGCGACCCGCACGTGCCGCGAGACATTCCCATCGTCCGCCTCACCGACGATGCGCTCAGTTTAGACATGTCGCTGTATGCTCTGCATTGGACCTTACATTTTCACAGGGGGTTCGATCATTATCTGCGACAGAAGCAATCAAAGGTCTGGAAGCGGCATCCCTATCCAGCCAACGAGGATCGAAAAGTCGGTGTTCTCGGTCTCGGCGAAATTGGAGGGAAACTTGCCGAGATGCTCCGGGATGTGCACTTTGACGTTGGCGGGTGGAGCCGCTCAAAGAAGGATATCGAAGGTGTATCCTGCTTCGTTGGCGAGGAGGGCCTCGCTCAACTGTTGAGGCGGAGCGAAATCCTCATTTCCGTGCTCCCTCCTACTCCAGAAACCGCCAACCTGTTGAATGATGCGCGGCTGAGACTGATGCCGAAGGGCGCCTTTCTCATCAATATGGGGCGAGGCGAGGCGGTCGTCGATGACGATCTGGTGAAACTCCTTGATGAAGGGCACCTGGCGGGAGCAGTGCTGGACGTTTTTCGCGAGGAACCTTTGCCATCACTCAGCCCCTACTGGAGTCATCCTTCCGTAGTTGTAACGCCACATGCTGCCGCCCCGACAAATGTCAAGTACGGGGCCAAGCGTATAGCTGAAAACATCATCAAGATGGAGACCGGTCGGCCTCCTCATCCCGTCTACAATGCGAGTCTTGGCTATTGAAGCAACATCAAAGTTGCGGGACGATTTATGTTAAACACGCGCCCGGTGATGTTGGCTCCGATGCCAAGGCGTTTGACGTGTCTCTTCAGAGTGGATTGAGATATCTTGCCCGCAGCAAGACGCTGCCGGAGCAGGGACTTAAAGTCTCATAAGCAAACCAGTCTATGAGCACGATAGGCGACTCAATCTTGACGCTAAAGCCGATGTTCGGGCACGACGCTAGTCAATAAAGATCTGCCTCAACTCCTGTCGTGAGCTTAGCGAGTCTGAAAATTAGTGTCGGATGTCACCGGTCGTGATAAGGACGTCAAAGCATGAGTAAGGTCAATCAAGTTCAAATTGAACAGATACGGCAGTTGTTGGGCACTGACGGCGTCCTTACCGGGAACGATTGCTTGCCCTATGAGTCTGGCGCCCGTTTCGACGTGGGAAAGGCGGCGCTAGTGCTTCGGCCTAAAACGGTATTGGAACTGTCTACTGCCGTTAGCTTTTGTGTTCGAAACTCGATCTCGATAATTCCCCAATCAGCAAATACCGGGGTTGTAGCCGGATCAACGCCCGACCCAAGCGGAACCCAAGCAGTTGTTAGCCTGGAGCGTTTGCGCGGTCACTTGGAGATTGATGCCGAGAACCGGTCGGTACATCTGGATGCAGGCTATAGGCTATCTGAGTTAAATGCTCGGTTGGAACAGCACGGTCTCTTCTTCCCGATCGATCTTGGCGCTGACCCTCTAGTGGGAGGGATGATCGCGACTAACACGGGTGGTGCGCGCTTCATCCGTTATGGGGACGTCCGGCGAAATACTCTAGGCCTCACGGTCGTTCTCGCTGATGAGCAGGGATCCGTCGTGAAGCTTGGATCATCTCTTCGCAAGAGCAACGTTGGGGTAGATTGGAAGCAGCTTTTTATCGGCACCTGTGGTGTTTTTGGTATCGTGGCGGAATGCGTGCTCAACGTGGAGCCCGAGCCTCGACAAATAGCAACTGCGCTATTGGTGCCGAATAGTCTTGAAGCTGTGCTGCCGCTGCTTGACCTAATTGAAAGGAGAGCCGGACCCAGCCTTTCGGCCTTCGAGGGCATGTCAGGGAATGCTATAGCAGCCGCATTGGCTCACGTGCCGCGGCTCAAGAACCCATTTTCCCGACGCGATCCCCCCGAATACGCAATTTTGGTGGAGATCTCTCGAAGTTGGGAAGCCCAACAACGAGAGATTCCGATAGACGATCAGCTACAGACTATCCTCTCCGATATGTGGGAAACTAATAGTAGTTTACTGGAGGACGTTCTCGTCGGTCCATCGCACGAGCTTTGGGCACTCAGGCACGCGATATCCGAAGGGGTGAAAGCCGTAGGCAAGCTAGTGGCGCTTGATATCGCCTTCAAGCGCGGCGACGTGATGCGTTTCCTGAAACGAATGAGAACTGAACTTCCAGCAGCCTTTCCGGATGTGCGAATTTGCGAGTTCGGCCATATTGGTGATGGGGGCGTTCATTTCAATTTGGTCGTCGACCGCGATAGCGCCAATGCGGCCGACACAGGCTATGAGGGGCGAATACGGTCGCTGGTCTACAACATTGTCGTAAACGAGTATGGCGGAAGCTTCAGTGCAGAGCATAATATAGGGCGAAAGAACCAAATATATTATGATCGATTTACAGACGAACGTTTAAAGAAGTTTTCTGCGGCGCTAAAAAAATCGACATCACCGAACTCAATAGGTGTCCCGGTTTTGTGGTAGTAGGCCCGCGGATATTGAAGTGTATTAGGAGCACAGATCACATGGGTGATGCAGTGAATTCTGTGACCTCGACCTTCCGCCCGTCCCGGGCGCTTTCGAAAGTGGGTCCATCGGCGATTACGCGAATAACCGCTGCTACGGCGGAGTTGAAACGCCAGGGGCGGCAGATCGCGAGCATGCACTTAGGTGAGCCCGATTTCGGGACACCCGAGAATATTGTCGAGGCCGCTATTCGCGCAATGCGAGCTGGAGATACGCATTACACAGCGCTCGACGGCACACCCGAAATCAAATCTGCCGTGCAAGAGAAATTCTCACGAGAGAACTGCATTTATTTCGAGAGCGACCAGATTGTCGTTAGCTCGGGCGCGAAGATGCTCCTGTTCAGCGCCTTTTTCGCGACTTTGAATCCAGGTGACGAGGTTATCCTCCCGGCACCCTACTGGGTGAGCTACGCCGACATCGTCGAAATGATGGGCGCGCGGGTCGTGGTCCTGCCGACGCACGCGCAGGACAGCTTCAAACTGCGGGCCGAGGACCTCGAGCGGGCGATCACGCCGAATACCAGGTGGCTGCTTATTAATTCCCCGTCCAACCCATCTGGAGCGGTCTATCGGAAGGCGGATTATGAACCGATCCTAGAGGTGATCGCACGACATCCGCAGGTGTGGTTCATGGCCGATGACATGTACGAACATATCATCTTCCAGGATGAGCCGTTCGTTACGCCCGCTCAACTCCGCCCGGATTTGCTAGGCCGCATCCTCACAATCAACGGCGTGTCGAAAGCATATGCGATGACCGGATGGCGCATCGGTTATGCAGGCGGGCCGACACCTCTCATTAAGGCGATTAAGGCGGTTCTCAGCCAGTCCACCTCTTGTCCATGTTCAATTGCGCAGGCGGCTGCTGCTGAGGCATTACGCGGGCCGCAAGAGTCCACACGGCGCTACCTGGGTGAATACCGGGCCCGGCGCAATCTTGTTATGAGTGAGCTGTCGCGATGCCCGGATCTGAAAGCGACCGAGCCCGAGGGAACCTTCTACGCGTTCGTCGATTGGCGCGCATTGTTGGGAGCGTCGACCTCAAAGGGTCAGACGCTGACCGACGACGAAGACCTTTGCCAATATCTTCTGTACGACTGCGGGGTCTCAATTGTCCCCGGATCAGCGTTCGGAACCCCAGGCTTCTTTCGCATTTCTTTCGCCAGTTCTGAAGCCGAATTGCGTTTGGGAATGGCCCGCATTCGAGAAGGTTGCGCCGCCCTCAAAAAAGTTCAGGACGCCACGGGTGCCGCTTGATACCGGGGACGTCTAGGTAAAACGTGTCGCGTATCCGGCAGCTTTGAAGAAAGTTTCTGAATTTGGATCGAACAGGTGGCCGGGATCTCCAATAGGTGGTGATAATATCTGCCATGCTGACTGCTTTCTTGTTGCTGGGCCTTGTCCCATGTGATGATCCTCGGTTCCAGCTTCTCGATCGCATGCGGCGACGCTCTCAACGATTTAGGGCCGCGGCCATTTTCCAAGCGATATGGCGGCCAAGCTGATCTATGATCTTTAACCAATCCGAGAAAGAGTGGGAAATCGCCGGATGGGTGGACCCTGGCGAGGGGCAGTTCGTCGTCATCTTCGGCGAACGCTTTATCGGGCAATACCGGCGCAATGTTCAGCCGCCCGCGTCAGGCCACTTTGACTGTATGGCAAACCACGAAAACAGTCGAAGCGTTGGGCCGGATTGATTGGGGTTGTCGAGGTCGAGTAGCGGTTTCCAGCTTTTCATGTTGAGGTTCATGTCGCGTAGGACCCCTGGCAAGTCCTTCAGCTGTACTTGGGTCGAATGGTCTCCATCACCTGCCAGGCCTGGGCGACCAGATCGAGCATCGCTACCTTCGCTCATGGGCGCGCTGATCGCCGCCGCAGTCCGGGCAACATGCGCAAGACGGCTCGCGAACGACCCGCTTGCGCGGCAGGTTCGGGTTGAGCTTGCGCACCGGCAAAACCCGCACCTTGTCGGTGTCAGCGACGATGGGCAGCTCGATATCGGGCACGCTGGCGACGAAATCGATATCGAGATCTTCGAGTTCGAGCCGCATCTGGCCCAGCCGCGAGGCCTTCGGCCGCTCGTCTGAGATGATTGAAGCGATCGATCTGCAGGTGCAGGCGCTGGATGCGAAGTACGGCCTCGGCGCGCCTCTCTTCGCAGCTGTTCATTCCATTCGGCGATGGTGATGTCACGGGCAGAAATGGCCGCTTCCAGAAGAGCGATCCGGGGCGAAGGAAACGGCGACGGACGTTCGATACCCGGCAGATCGCTCACGTCGGTGCGCGCGAAGGTCGCCATTTGTCTGATCGGCATCGAGCTCGCCGCCGGCCATCTGCTTGCACCACGAATAGATTGGTCACCGTTGCAAGATCTTCGGCCGCCGCCGCGGCACCGCTTAACTCGGCGACCATATCGCCCTTTGCATATTTCCAATGTCATGGCCCGAAAGCTCCATATTCCATCGGCCTATGGCAAGGTGCCCTGGGCACATCGCTTGCGGCCCGGATCTACCGCATGTTGCGGGATCGGCGCTGAAGCTAAGCGGTGTCGGCGGCCTGGCTGCCGAAGCGAGCAGGGCGCAGGGAGCTGCGTTAAACTCGGCCTGACATGGGTGAGAGGCTCGGCGATGAGACGTCCTGCCATCCACCAAGTGACGCCTTCGGAATTCATAGCAGTGCAAATGTCATTCGACATCCGGGCAGGGCCCGATCAAGGGTGAACCATCTAAGGTGAAAGATTCGGGCCCATTGAAGAAGCGGCGGATGGGTGCGTCACACAGAATCGGGAAATCTCCATCGCACTGTGGAAATAGGGCGCTATCTTGTCCCAGTCGGGATTAAGCAGGTGAAGGCGAAAGGATCGGGTAGGGCGGCTGCATCAATCGTCTTGGCGCTCTCATCGAAGAAACCGACGAGCATGCCGCCCCTTCACGCGACCGTGTATCCGGCGCTCGGAGATGCACGCCCGCCCTGCTAGCCGCAGCCCGCAAACACCGGTGGCCGCCTTGTAGACCAGGGAATGGCCTGCTCCAGTTCGTGGGCAACACGAACCAGGGTCGCCTCGTCGCCGAAGCGAGCGACGATCTGGATACCGATGGGCAGGCCTTCGCCGTCATGGAAGAGCGGCAGCGTGACCGAGGGTTGACCGGTAACGTTGAAGACCCCCAAGTATTGATAGAGGGACTGGTAGGTATCGCGGAACTGGTCGAGCGAGACGCCTTCGCTGAGCGTGGTCTTGATGCTGTGGGGAAGCGCCGTGCACGGCATGCTGGGCGTCAGCAGGATGTCGAAGCCCTTGGTCGCCTCGCCCACATCGGCGCGGACCTTGCGCATCGCCTCGAATACTTCCCGTGCATATGAGAGCGGCATTTGCTGGGCCGCCCGGTAGAACTCGAGATTGATGGGGTCTACGGTCTGCTCGTCGGCAGTGCGGCCGACCGTACGCGCCGCATCATCGAGCCATCCCGCCCACAAGTTAAAAAAGCCGATCTCGACTCTTTTCATGTCGGCTAGGACGAATGGCGGGGACATCTCTTCGACGAGATGCCCCATCGTCTCCAGGCATTTCGCGGTCTGCTCGACGGCCGCGCGGATCTCCGGCTCTAGCTTTCTCTCACCCCATGGCGAGGTGGCCAGGCCGATCCGCAGGCGGCCAGTCGGGCGGTCAAGCTCCTCCACGTAGGGCCGCTCGGGCGGCGCGATGACGAACGGATCGCCCGTATAGGCGCCGCTGAAGACATCGAGCGCCGCCGCCATGTCTCGGACGCTGCGGCAGACCACGAAGGTGCGGCTCAGGCCATGGCTCGAATCCTGCTGATCCGGCCCGCCGGAAATGCGGCCGCGCGAGGGGTTCAAGCCGACCAGACCGCAGAACGCCGCCGGGGTGCGGGTGGACCCGAGGCCATCGCTGGCGGACGCGATCGGCACGATGCCGGCGGCGACGGCAGCCGCCGACCCGGAGGACGAGCCACCTGACGTTCGGTCCAGCTGCCACGGATTGCGCGTGATCCCGTTGGCCAAGGATTCGCTCATGCGCGCCATCCCTATTCCAAACTCGGGGGTGGTGGTGCGGCCCACGATGCGCAGGCCTCCGGCCCGCGCACGTTGCATGAAATAGCTCTCCACGGTGGAGCGAAAACCCTTGAAGAGCCGGCTTCCCTGTTCCTGGAGCCGGCCGGCCTCACTTGCACCTATGTCCTTGCGCAGGAAGGGCACCCCAGCGAATGGTCCGGTGTCGGAACCGGGCACGGATCCGGCGTCCTCATAGAACTCGATGACGGCGTTGATCGTCGGGTTGATCTGGTCGTGTGCCTCGCGCGCGAGGCGGATGAGCTCCGCGGCGGTGACCTCGCGCCTGCGGACCAGCTCCGCCAGCCCCGTGGCGTCATGGCTGGCGTATTCGTGCAGCTTCATGGATACC
>NZ_JAMYUP010000103.1:0-11321 GCF_040323155.1 Mesorhizobium sp. M0060 | reverse complement strand
CCCGGATATGCGGTAGAGCCCGCGCTCGAGCGGGGCCAGAATTGGCGACAGGAATGTGCGCTCGCCGCTGAAAACGCGATGCATGTAGCCGCCGAGCGGCTTCGCCAGCAAAACGACGATCCCGCAATAGACGAGGATCTGCAGCCATCCGGTGATTGTCATGGGGTTGGCTCCTTGCCAGCGGAGATCAGAATCGTTCCGGGCGAACGAGGGCGTATGTCAGGTAAGCGAGAAGGAACAGGGTCACGGTGCCGCCGAGGATATAGTCGAAGAGCATGTTGCGATCCCTAACTTACAACTTGTCGCAAGCTTTGATGTAGCCGAAGCATAGAGCAAAGAACGAGATTCCAATACCGACAACAACGATGTCCATCGTGCATTTTCCTTATATTTAGTTTGTTCTTGTCAACTGGGACAATACTGTCCGAGCCCGTTCGCCTGATCATATCGGCGGCCGGATACATCGCTCTGGCGAATATGGATCAAAGTGCCATAAAGGTTCGAGACGGGACGCGGAGCAAAGAAATTAAAATCCCATAAGGATTTTACTGGCGCCGCCTCGGCGCTGGCCGCAGCTTCAGGAGGGAGGTGCGCACCGGCGCGCGAAGTTGCCGGGATTCAGTCTGCGCGGGTATAGATCACCGCGTAATGGTCCGCATAGGCCCGCTTCCAGCCCAGTTCGTCGAAGAACGGAATGCGGCTGTCGTCGGCGGTCAACAATGCCCAGCCTATCGCATATTTCTCGAGTTGGGCTTTCAGGATCGGCTTGCCCCGGCTGTGCCCCGTCTGCTCATCCGTTTCCGTAAAGCCATTCAGGAAAAGCTGATCCGCCCGGCCGTCGATATATGTCTTGATGCCATGGAAAATCAGCGTGCCGCCGAAATCATAGGAGTTCAGCAGATTGCCCGACAAATTGTGGCTTTCGGCGAATGCCAGCGCGTCCCTCGCCGAGGTCTTCTGGCTCGGCACGACCGGATAGGCCATGAAGGCCGCAGCCGCCAAAACCGGCAAAACGGCAATTCCAGCGCAAACTTTGGAAAAATGCCGCGCGAAAAATTGTTCGAGCCCGTCGCGCTTTTCCGCCGCCCATCTCGCGGCTGAAAATGCTGGATATTGTTGCGCGACCTCGACCGCAAGGACGACCGGGACAAGAAGAAAGAACAGGTACATGAACCGTATGTGGGTGAGATAGACGTGCAACGCGAAGACAAGGAACAGCGCCTTGGCCCAGCCAATGCGCAATCTCGACACGAGCAGCCCGAAAAAGGCCATCAGCAGAGCCACCTCTTGGAGGGTATGCCGCGAGGCGTCGAATGGCTGCCACTCCGTAATGTAAGGCACCGCCTCATTGCCATAGGCCACCGTAAATGTGGCGAGTATGGCCTTGATGCCATAGGGATTGAGCAGGCTGACCAGCGGGCAAAGCAGCCCGAAAGCGATCCACTTGGCCAGCAGCCGGGGGTTCGAGAAGCGCGTGCGCATGAGGAGATCGAGGCCGGCGAAGGCGGCGATGACGAAACCGAAGGTGAAGGTGGCATGGAGATTGGCCCACAGGCAAAGCAACGCCAGCAGCCATAGAGGCGGCGCTTTCTCGTTGCGCGCGGCTTCGAAAAGACCGGCGGTCCAGACGACGATGATGGGTAAGGTAAAGATGTGGGGTCGGGCGACATAGATTGGTCCGATCAAAAGCGCGAGAACCAGCGTCAGTCCTATCGCCAGCGTCGGCTTCAACCACGCGCTGAGATACCACGACATCAAGAAGACCGTCAGCGCGATCGCTGCGACCGCCAGCAGCACCACGCCGTTCCAGCCACCCGCCTTGTAGGCCAGCGCCAGCAGGACCTGACCAAGCCATTCTTTGGCGATCCATGGGTGGCCGGCAAAGGTGTAGGAGTAGGCATCGACGGTCGGGAATGTGCGGCTTGCCAGCAGATCCGTGCCGACCTTGATGTGCCACCAGCTGTCTGGGTCCTGCAGCAGCGAGGTGGCGAAGCCAAGGAGCGCGGCCGCTATCACGACCGCCGCCAACAGGCAAAACACCAGGCTTGCGCGTTGAGTGTCTTCTGTCGCCAGCCTTGCCTCAGGGAATGCCAGTGTTTCGCGCATTGCTGTTCCTGAGCTGCTGTAGCGTGAAAAGGTTCCAATCAAGGCATCATTCCGCCGAGCCCGTCCGTGGACGCTCAACGTACGGGCTTGACCGCATGCACGAAATACTGGGCGCCAAGGGGAAGACTGGTGAGGAAGCGCTCGAGCGGCCGCAATCTTGCAAGCAGGCGCGGGAAGAAGATGCGGTAGACGATATCGAGCCCGGAGAAGCCCGCAGCCGCTATTCGTTTGCGCATTTGCGTTGCGTCGATCAGCACGGCGTTCTCGTCGAAAGCACAGTTTCGCACCGCGTGCCTTGTCAGCGGGTTCCATGGATTGTGTTCGAACAGAAAAAACCTGCCGCCATTGGCCAGCACTCTCTCGATCTCCTTGAGCAAGGAGACATGGAGGTTCTCGGGGATGTGATGAAAGACGCAGGCGGCAAAGGCGACATCGAAACTGCCGTTCTCGTAAGGGATCGTCTCGCCGTCGAAATGCCGGAACTCGGCCTGGTCGGGAAAACGCCTGGCGGCGATGTCGAGCGAATCCTGCGAGGGATCGAGCAGGACAATTTCGCTATCGGGAAATGCCGCGCGCATCGGCCCCAGCGAATTTCCGACGCCGGCGCCAAAGTCAAGTATCCGTCGCGGCTTGGCACCGGATCGAGAGAGCACTGTGGCCACATCGTCGATCTTGTACCGCGCAAAGAAATCCGGCGTTTCGCCGCTCAGTCGGATGCTTGCCGCATGCTGCTCGTGATATTCGCGCGCGAACTGGTCAAACTCGGCCTGAAGCACGCGTGGCCCCCTTCGTTGGCTCCCGGGTCAGTCCCTGGGCCAACTCCTGCAGACGATGGACGGGCAACTTCTCGGCGGCGGGATCGTGGGCAGCAATCTCGTTTATCAGATAGAGAGGGCGCCGCTTGGTCTCCATATACATGCGCCCGAGATATTCGCCGAAGATACCGAGAACCAGAAGCTGGACGCTGCCGAGGATCAGGACGATTGCTGCCAGGCTCGTCCACCCCGGCAGGACGCTGCCGATGAACCATGAGAACAGCGTGTAGCCGAGCGCGACGAGACCGAGAATGCCGAAGATCATACCGAGATGCGAGGCAAATCGCAGCGGCACGATAGAGAAGCTGGTCATCGCATCCATGGCCAGAAGCACCATTTTTCTCAGCGAATAGTGCGTGGCGCCGGCGAAGCGCTGATGCCTTTCATAGGGAAAGGCCACCTGCTTCAATCCGATCCAACTCACCATGCCGCGAATGAAGCGGTAGCGTTCGGGCATGGCGTTGAGGTGATCGAGCGCGCGGCGGCTCATCAGGCGGAAATCGCCGGAATCAAGGGCCATGTCGACGTCGACCATCTTGCGCAGCAGACGATAGAACAAGGCGGCCGTGGCCAGCTTGAACCAGCCTTCTCCCTGGCGCTTCAGCCGCTGGCCGTAGACGACATCGAAACCCTCATCCATCCTTGCCATCATCGCTTCGAGCAATTCCGGCGGATCCTGGAGGTCGGCATCGAGGATGAGGATTCGCTGGCCGCGGCAGAATTCCAGCCCGGCGCTGAGCGCGATCTGGTGGCCATAATTGCGGGCAAGGTCGAGGCCGACAATGTGGCTATCCTGGTTGGCTAGCTCGAAAATGGCCTCTCGGGTGCCGTCGGTCGCCCCGTCGATGACCAGGACGATCTCGTAGGAAGCGCCAACCTGCTCGCGGCAAGCGGCGGTGACGCGCCGGTGCAACTCGGCGATACCGCCGATCTCGTTGTAGCAAGGCACGACGACGGACAGCGCAACCACGCGCCGCGCCGCGCTTTTCCCTGTTTGTGCCAATAACCCAGCTCCCGTCATCAAACGGGGAATAGGCCAAATTTGTTAGAAAACCGATAAGCTGCAGGATTACGGCCACAACCCTTGTGCCGCGCATCTAACCGGCTGGCGCGTTCGAGCGTCAAGTTGCGGGCGACGGGCGAAGACCTTCGGCGGCTCAGCCCTCGGCCTTGAAGTTCTTGGCTTCCTTCTCGACCTTCGGGCTGTCCTTGCCGTGCTTGCGTATCAGATCCTTCGCCTGCTTCGGCGAAACGTCGGTGGTCTCGGCCAGGTGCAGGGCTTCCTTGTCGTCCGGATCGCGCTTCTTCTTGTCGGCCATTGCGGCTTTCTTGTCAGCCATTACAACGCTCTTATGCTCTCGGCGATTTCGTTCAGCACCTTGCGGTCGGTGCCGTGGCGCTTGATCAGCGTGCGTGCCTGATGCGGGGTAATGCCCGCTTCCTCGGCGAAATGACGTACCTCATAGTCTTCGCCGCGAGCCGAGCGGTCGCGGCTGTCGGTCCTGGTTTTGTCATCGGCCATGGCAGCTCTCTCCTCATCTCCACGAGAGCATAACGGGCAAGATTTCCGGGAGTTCCTTCGTGTCGCCCAATAGCCTGCCCTTCGGCATGACCCGGCATGCGCGGCGGTTTCGGGACGACGACATGCTCAAGAGACGACACGTTCAAGACGAGGGCTTGGCGCCAGGCCGGACTTCGCGCACAAACAGGCTGGCTTCCTTGGCGGCAGCAGTGAATGCCCGTCGGGCGCTGCCAACCGCCCGCCGCTGCTCCATGGCGTCCATCATCGCTTGCAAGGCCGAGCGATATTTCGGCCCGCGCTTTTCGTCCGGCCACTTTTCGACCAATAGCGATGCGGCCTCGACCGCCCGCGTCACCGTCAGGATGCGTCCGTTCCGCCCAGTCTCTATTGTCACGGGAACGTCGAATTGTTCATCACGCATGGCACCATTCCACAACTCAAGCGAGATAAGTTTTGCGGACTGAACGGTGCAGCCTGGTATTCGTTCCTGATATCTAACGGGACCGATGGTCGAACACGACCCCCATGGTCCTACCAACGGCCGTCATGACGATAAGCTCGACCAGATCGTCATCGCTGTCGCAGCACGCCGGGGCCGTCCGGCGAACGACGTCCAGCATCGCCCTCGTCGATATGGTGTCGCCAGCGCCGAATCTTGAAAGCGCAGATGAAACAAGCTCTTGGGCCGTCAAGTCGGCGACAGTCACCCTCTGCACCACGTTCATTGGCTTCCTCCCGCCATGAACCCTCTCCCGGGAGAATGATACGCCGAACGTCGCGTTTCGCCAGCAAAATGGTGGTCCTACCAGCGCGCGGACGGCGACCGAAAATCGTCGGTTTTGCGTGAGGCAATCCGGGCGCGAGGCGGCAGCGCTTTTGTGCCATGCCACGTCGCCAAAGACCCATCCCGACGGCCGGGATGGGTCTCAATTTTACTTGGCAGCTTGATCTGCTCGGTTGCCGCCGAAGTCAGCACGGCAAGAGCGCGATCACGGTTGCGGGCAGGACTAGGCGGCCAGGTCGCTCGGAAGCTTGCCGCCATTCTCGGCCAGTTTTTTTATCAGTGCGTCATGCAGCCATAGATTCATTGTTACGGTCGAGAATGGAGGCGATGTCCGGGGCAGAGGACGGCGCGGACTGCGTGGCCGGAGCCGGAGTTGCAGCCGGGCCGGATCGTGTAGCCACCGTCGGCTGGGGGGCCGTGCTCGAAGCAGGCGCGGCGGAGGGTTGCGCCGGCGGTGCTTCGGCCGCAACCGCGCTTCCGAAAATCGCACCTTTGATACTGTCGAAAATGCCCATTGCTATCTCCTGTGTTGCCTTGACGGTCGGTGAGGCGACCGTTGCCGAATGCCGCATTGAGCGCCCTGGTTGTACCGGACCACGAACGCAACGCAGGGGCAACTCCAAACTGGCTAAAAGGTAAAGGCTTGGTTGCGTTGTGAAATCGGCCCGGCGATCCGAGCCGGGAATAGAGCGTGCCGGATCGCAGCCCGGGAATCGTTACGTGCAATGGGCGAGGGGAATGGTTGGCAGCGAGTTTTGCTGACGCAGACCAGAAAAATCATCTAGGTTTTGTGTTCGCAATCGCCGAGAGAGGAACGAAGCCATGACCGCAGTCGTCGCATCCGACAGGCTCGAACGTTCGCCGGTTTGGGCAGAGGACGACCCGTCGGTCAAATGGGCCGGCGCCTTCGCGGTTTACGGCGGGCACGGCACCACCCAGTCCTCGGTCATTGTCTACGAGATCGAGCCCGGCAAGCGGCTCGGATGGCACACCGACGCCACCGAGGAGACGCAATACATCATCGCCGGCACCGGCGAGCTGCACATGGAGGGCGGCACCACCCACCCGGTCGGGCCCGGCAGTGTCCTGGTGCTCCCGACGCCGATCCGGCACGACCTCGTCAATACCGGCACCGAAACCCTGCGCGCCGTCGCTTTCTTTGCGGCGGCAATGTTCACGCAGACCTTCGACGACGTCATGCTGCCGCCGAAGTCCCATGTCCTCGGCACGCCCAATCGTGCAGGCTGAATGCGGTGCCGGCAAGAACCATCAGGCCTGCGGATGGCGGCCTCGGAGCTGAGATGAGCGTGCGCGCGGCAGGCAAGCGGCTTGGCGTCGTTATACGTCTGCGTCGCAGGCGGACAGTCTGATGGCGCCCGTCAAGGTCGACCCCGCCAAGGTGCGCGAGTTCAGGGATGCCGGCAGCTTCAATGCCTGGCTGCGCGAGCACCACGACAGCGAGAATGAACTGTGGATCAAGATCCATAAGCTCGATTCGGGGCTGCCGTCGATCACGCCGAAGCAAGCCATCGACGTGGCGTTGTGCTGGGGCTGGATCGACGCGGTGCGCAAGGCGTTCGACGACAAAAGCTACCTGCAGCGTTACACCCCACGCGGCAAAAAGAGCACCTGGAGCCAGATCAATATCGACAATGTCGCCCGGCTGATCGAGGAGGGCCGGATGACCGAGCATGGGCTGAGGCAGCTCGAGGCAGCCAAAGCCGACGGCCGCTGGGCGCGGGCCTACAAAAGCGGCAAGGGCATGAAGATCCCCGACGATCTCCAGGCGGCAATAGACGCCGAGCCCAAGGCGAAAGAGATGCTGGCAAAGCTCAGCGAGCAAAACCGCTTCGCGCTCGCCTTCCGCACCCACAACATGAAGACCGAAGCCGGACGCAAGAAGAAGATCGCGGCGTTCGTGGAGATGCTGACGCGCGGTGAGACGATTTATCCGCAGCGCAGAAAGTGACATCTGACGAGGCGTGCCGGCGCTGCGTCTTGTGCTTGTCCCTGTCGGCGAGCCCCGATGCGGTCGGATCGCAGCTCAGGCCCACCGTCGATCCTGGCGATGTCGCAGACGATTGTTTTCGACGAGCGTCGCCTGGCATTTCGACACCATCTCTCATTCGTTTAGTCGATGCAGGAACAAAGCTCCGTCCCCACAGTCGGCATACGTATATTAGCAGGCGCTGTTATGAGGTTTTTGCCCATTCAGGAGCCGACTGGCACGTGGGCCGCGTTTGATACGACCGTGGACGTGCCTACGGACTTCGCTGGCAGTTGCCTTATCGGCTTGCCGCGGGCGCGGGCGGAGTGGCTCGCAGCAAGAGCCAATCGAGATGCGGCAAAAAGCACTTCGATTTGCCGGTCAGCTGCCGGGCCAGCACAAGCCGCGGTTCTTAGACTTAGACCGTTAGGAGAGATTTCGATGGTGCACGAAAAGGTAATGGCGGCTGCGTTGGCAGCCAGGAACCAGGAAGCGGACATTCGTGGTGTCTTCGACATCACCAACAAAACCGACGCGGCAATTGGCCCCCGCCGATTGGGTGAGGCTATCCACTTTGTCGCCAATGCACCTATCGTTGGCTACGATGTTCACGCCGCCGTCATTATGTACGGCCCACTCGGAACCCCCAGCCTCAGAGCAACAGATTGCGCACGGCTGTGGGAGAAGTTTGGCGAGGCCCGGCTGCAACAGTGACGGGGAGACCTTTGGGGCGTATGGGCACCACCATCGTGCAGGACACTTCCCTAGTGAGAACGACATGGAAGCCTGGCGGGTGATATTGCAATTAAATTAGCGTGAGCGCATATTTTTTGCCGGCCGGTCTCGCGAACCGGCCAGGCCCGGCGGCCGGCCGCCAATGGGTCGTCAGGCCAACAACAAATGGTTCCGCAGGCCCGACGGTCCCCTTGGCAAGATCACCGGGACCAAAGCATGATGCGGCGGCAAAACGGGTTTGGGAGAAATGACATGCCTAAAGTTTCGGAGCTCTTTTTCAAGACAGCCATCGTCTTTCTTATTCTGGGAATTGCAGCCGGCCTGCAGATGGCAATTTCAGGAGATCACGGGGCGTTTCCGGCTCACGCGCACATCAACCTGCTGGGATGGGTCACCAGTGCAATATTCGGTGGCTACTATGCCCTGAACCCGGCGAAGGCTGCCCGCAGGACGGCGATGATCCACTATGGCGTCTACAATCTTGGCCTGGTCGTGATGCTGCCGGCGCTTTACCTGATGCTGGAGGGAAATCCGGCGCTTGAGCCGATCGTCGCCACCGGTTCAATGATTGTCGCTGCCGCCGTGCTGATCTTTGCCTTCGTGGTTTTCTCCGGCGAAACGGCGCGCTCAGTCTCAGGAATACCCGCAGTTCCGCGCTAAACCGTCGCGATATTGCTGAGCCGACCAAAAGCCCGCGCCTCTGACGAAGAACGCGGGCCGATCGGTGATGCAGCCCGATCCGCAGTAGGAACCCGGAAGGGACCCACTGCTCAGCGGCAACTATCCGCTAGTGTCCCATTTGACGAAGATGCCGGGCGCGCGAATCTCAGCGGTCTAAGGGCAGCACCGGTCAACATGCGATACGAACGCACCTACTGGATAGTGCCGAAATTCCAGATGTTCAACGCCAAAAACGGAAGGATCGCGCATCCCCCGTTCGGAGGATGCCGTCGTGCCTCTGCCTTGGTAGGCCAATAGGTTTAGTGGCTCAGCGTTCATGCTAAGCGCCATCCTCTACGAACGAAATGGAGAGATATCATGCTCAAGGTCGCCTCGGCTCTGGCACTGCTGTTTATCGGGACAGCGCCCCTGTTGGCTGATGACATGCCAATGAACGCGGACAGTATCAAATGGGCCCCTGCTCCTGCTGTCATTCCTGCTGGCGCCGAGATAGCTGTTATTGCTGGAGACCCCTCGAAGGATGGGCCTTATGTGCTGCGGCTAAAGACGCCCGCCAGCTACAAAATTGCCGCACATAATCATCCCACCGCGGAATATATAACGGTGCTTTCCGGTAACTTTCATATCGGAATGGGCGACAAGCTCGACGAGGCGAAAGGCATCGAATTGACTGCTGGTGGCTTCGGCGTTGCGCCGGCCGGAATGAATCACTTCGCGTGGACGACAAGCGATACGATTATCCAGGTTCATGGCGACGGGCCGTTCGCGATCACCTACGTCAACCCGGCGGACGATCCGAGCAAAAAGTGACAGTTCGATACTTGGCCTTCAGCGTTCGAATGCCTCGCGAAAGCTTCAACCAAGGCCTAGACTCGAATCCGCGAGTGTGTTCTGCAAAGAGGAATATTATTCAATTATTTCAATTTAGTAGTGGCGGAGAGAGCGGGATTCGAACCCGCGTTACGGTTTCCCGTAAACACACTTTCCAGGCGTGCGCCTTCAACCACTCGGCCACCTCTCCATCCTTTAGCATTTTCGCCGCGGCCGGTTTCGCCGCGCGGGTTGGGGAGATGCATCTCCCTTGGGATTCCGGCCGGAATTCCGGCCGTGGGCGCCGTCAACCAGCGGATACCCTTCCCCGCCCCCGAGCCGTCAAAGCAACAGGTGCGGGGCTCATCTAGTCGATCCGGTGCCGAATGCCAAGACATAACGGCACTGTATTCGCTTTGCCAGATAGGGATGCCCTGGCCTACCGCCGGCTCGCCGTTCTCGAGGCAGCAGCAGTCGACCAATGTAGGCAGCAGGCTTGCAGTCGGCACGCGATCGGCGGCGGTGTCTTCGCCGTCCAGCGCGCGACCGGCTCCGGCACAAACAGGCGGCGCAGGTTCAACTTCGCGTGTCGCGATTGCGGACAGAGCGCGTAGATCCTATTTAACAGTCCGACACGACATTCTGATAAACTCCTGGGGAGGAAGGGTCTGGATGTTCCGCTTCGTCTTCCGTCTCGCCGCAATGATCGCGCTTTCGATTTCGGTCATCATGGCCGTGCTCGACGCGACCCGCTCGGTGGCGGCGTCGGCACTGGTGATGACCCCGCTCAACACCAGCTGGCTCGCCGTCTCGCCGGATACGCGCAGCGCCTTCGAAAGCTTCGTCCGCGACAAGGTCAACCCGCTGCTGTGGGACGGCGCCATCGCCTGGGTGCTCAACCAGCCCGGCTTCGCCGTGTTCGCGGCGCTGGCCTTCATTCTCTATGCGATCGGCTACAGGCGGCAGCGCCCCACCGGGCGGTTCGCCGCGACCTGACATTTCCAAGCGTTCCCGGACCGAGCATTGCCGGATCAGGGAAGGCTCAACTAAGAAGAAAAGGAAACCGCACATGTTTCTCAGCGACATGCTGAACAAGAAACTCAACCTGCCGAAGCCATCCGAGGCGCTGCCCGGCCGCGACCGGCCGATCCCCACGGCGTCGAAGCACTTTGTCTCGAACAGGCCGCTCAAGGGTCCCTATCCCGAAGGGCTGGAGACGGCGATGTTCGGGCTGGGCTGCTTCTGGGGCGCCGAGCGCCTGTTCTGGCAGATCGAGGGCGTCTGGGTCACAGCGGCCGGCTATGCCGGCGGCGTCACGCCCAACCCGACCTATCAGGAAACCTGCACGGGCCTGACCGGCCATGCCGAAGTCGTGCTTGTGGTCTACGATCCGAAGATCGTGTCCTATGCCGAGCTTTTGAAGCTGTTCTGGGAAAGCCACGACCCGACGCAAGGCATGCGCCAGGGCAATGATGTCGGCACCACCTACCGCTCGGCGATCTACACGTTCAATGACGCGCAATACCAGGCGGCGATCGCCTCGCGCGATGCTTACGAGGCCTCGCTGCGCGGTGCCGGCCGCAGCAAGATCACCACCGAGATCGCGCCGGCGCCGGAATTCTACTTCGCAGAGGAGGACCACCAGCAATATCTGGCCAAGAACCCCTACGGCTATTGCGGCCTGCAGGGAACCGGCGTCACCTGCGCCATCCCGGCCGCCGTCTCCGCCTGATTTTATGCCCCTGACGCAAGGAACATGCTGTGGGGGGGGCCGGGGGGGCCCCCCCCGGGGCAAAAAAGAAAAAAAAAACAGGAGTTTTTTTTTGGTGGGGGGCGGCGTGGGCGGCGCGGGGGGGGCGCCCACCCCGCCGGCCCCGAGGG
>NZ_JAMYUP010000102.1:0-11322 GCF_040323155.1 Mesorhizobium sp. M0060 | reverse complement strand
ATCGCGGCGAAAGCTGCAATGTTTTCAATGGGGGCCCTGCGACCGGTTGGGCAACCTAAGTGCTTGATCTTACGAGAAACAAGCACGCCCCTTGGGCGTACCAGAGATTTTCAAGCCTTAGCACTTGCCATCGCTGACGAGTGCTGCGTAACCTTACTGGACCACCCACTCTGATGAGGATGTCGGCAAAGGCTGCAAAGACAAATCGAGGATTTTGTTGATGGCGGCTACGCCCGCAGCCCCCTCGCCTCGCCGCTGCGCTTGCGCGGCACCATCATATCCCTGGCCAGGAGGCCGCTCACCCGACAAAAGGCCATGAAGGCCCGCCATGCGTCCTCGGTCTCGACGATGTCCACAGTGGCGCCGAAACAGGCGTTGAACGCGGCCTGGTAGGTTGGCCCCTTCCGGCGAACCGGCCATGTTTGCAGGAAATCGAGCGCCTGCTCGACGCTGTAGATTTCCTCGACCGGCTGGCCGGGCACAGGCGCGATCCGCACCGGCACCTCGAATTGCAGTCTGTCCATTCGATCTCTCCCGAACCGACGCCCCCGCAGCAACGCCGTTCGTCGCAAAAAGTTGCCGTGGCGGCTTCATGCTTGGCCGCCTTCTCGCCTAGAAATGTGTCGTCACTGCGGTAGCCAAATGAACCGGTCGGAAGGCATGGGCCGCTGCAGGCAAGGAGAGTGCCCCCAAAGGCCTGAATATCGCCGGTCTTCGGTTGTCGCCGGCAGTTCGTCCTTGAACCTTGCGCTTTCCAGTGCCAAATCTGGGGAGATTTCTCTCGCGGGGCTCATCCAGGCCTCCCATCCCTGCAAGACGGACAAAAATGGTCACCTATCTCGACGCCGCCACGGCCCCGCTCAGAAACACCGGCCAGATCCGTCTTTACGACGAGGAAGGCTTTGCCGGCATGCGCAAGGCTTGCGATCTCACCGCGCGCTGCCTCGACGAACTGGTGCCGATGGTGGCGCCCGGCGTCACCACTGAGGCGATTGATCGTTTCGTCTTCGAGTTCGGCATGGACCATGGCGCGCTTCCGGCGACGCTCAACTACCGCGGCTACACGAAATCATCCTGCACCTCGATCAACCACGTCGTCTGTCACGGCATACCCGACATCAAGCCGTTGAAGGATGGCGACATCGTCAACATCGACGTCACCTATATCCTCGACGGCTGGCATGGCGATTCCTCGCGCATGTATCCGGTGGGCACGATCAAGCGTGCCGCGGAGCGGCTGCTCGAAGTCACGTATGAGTGCCTGATGCGCGGCATTGCGGCGATCAAGCCGGGCGCCCGCACCGGCGCCATCGGCGCCGCTATCCAGACCTATGCCGAAGCCGAGCGTTGCTCGGTGGTGCGCGATTTCTGTGGCCACGGCGTCGGCCGGCTGTTTCACGACGCGCCGAACATCCTGCATTACGGCAGCGCCAGCGAAGGCGTGGAGATGCGGCCGGGCATGATCTTTACCGTCGAGCCGATGATCAATCTCGGCCGGCCGCATGTAAAGGTGCTGTCGGACGGCTGGACTGCGGTGACGCGCGACCGGTCGCTGTCGGCGCAGTACGAGCACACGATCGGCGTCACTGAGACCGGCTGCGAGATTTTCACGCTGTCGCCAAAAAACCTCGACCGCCCCGGCCTGCGAGCCTAGTGTCTGGCAGATCGGGCGTCACCTTGCCCGGCAAATGCTGGGTGCGGGCAGCCATGACCGGTGACGATGACGAGCGGGCCTTCTTTCCCGAAAAGCCAATGCGATCGCCCGCCAAGGCAGTGGCCGCCGACAAGCCGCATTATCTCGGCCATCGCGACCGCTTGCGCGAGCGCTTCGCCGCCGGTCCCAACACCCTCCCAGACTACGAACTGCTCGAGCTTTTGTTGTTTCGGCTGATCCCGCGCGCCGACACCAAGCCGGTCGCCAAGGCATTGCTGGCGCGCTTCGGCACGTTGGCCGAAGTGCTCGGCGCGCCTGTCGAGCGGCTGCAGGAGGTGAAGGGCATCGGCCCGGCGGTGGCGCTCGACCTGAAGGTGGTTGCTGCAACGGCGCAGCGCATGGCGCGCGGCGAGATCGCCGGCCGCGAGCTTTTGTCAACCTGGACGCAGGTTCTCGAATACTGCCGGTCGGTCATGGCCTTCGAGGAGCGGGAGCAGTTCCGCATCCTGTGACAAGCCATTGATTTTATTGGTCGGCGTCCCTGCATAGCCGGCGACGTCCTCCTAGCAATAGGAACTCTCAACTTGCAAATTTTAGCAATCCGGCCGGAAACGGGCGGGCGAACGCTGGCGCGCTTCGACCTTCAATTGGTCGACGGCGTGCGGCTCTACAACTTGAAACTGACGGAAAAACACGACGGCAAGCGGCGCGTCTTTGCGCCATCCGCCTTCGGCATCGCCGCAGCAACATTCACTACTGAAATCGCCGAACAGATTGTGCGCGCAGCGAGCGACGCATTGGGAGAGATACCGAGTGAACATTCCGCAGCCTGAAGTAGATCCTTACGACTTCTCATGGACTAACCTTCGACGCATTTGCGATGGGCCAACACTACCCCTCCCGCCTGGCGAAACGATCAAGGCTGTGATGGAAAAATACCCGCTCGTGAAGGCTCAGATTTCGGAAAAAGTGCTGGATCGCATGGAAGCGCGTGCCGCGGCGGCGGAATTAGAGGCCGCTGACGAAGTGGCAAAGGCGGCGACGCCGAAGATCGCCCCCGTCAAGATCCACGCCACTGCATTCGAACTGCGTGACCCCGCCAGCCTGCCTGAACGCGATTGGCTGTTCGGGCGCCATTACATCCGAAAATATGCGACGGCATCCGTAGGCCCTGGTGGCGGCGGCAAAACCGCCCATTCCATCAGCGAGACATTAGCCATGGTAACTGGACGCCCCTTGCTTGACCCGGACGGCCCGCTCACTAAGCCGTTGCGGGTGTGGTGGGTGAATGCAGAAGACCCTCAAGACGAAATAGACCGCCGTTTCCACGCCGCCGCGAAGCACTTCAAGGTCACCGCAGGTCAAATTGACGGTCGCCTGTTCACCGACTCCGGCCGTGACCAGGAGTTCGTTATTGCCCGCACAGAGGGTCGAGATCTGAAAATCGCCGAGCCTTTTGTTGCGGCGATGGTAGCGGAGATCAAACGACGTGAGATCGACGTCGTTATTGTCGACCCTTTCGTGTCGACACATGAGGCGCAAGAAAACGACAACTCCGCCATGCAGCGCGTGACCGCCGCATGGGTGCGCGTCGCCGATGAGGCGAATTGCGGTGTGGAACTCGTGCATCATGTCGCGAAGAACCAAGGCGAGATCACTGCAGACAGCGCTCGAGGCGGCGGAGCCTTCAAAGACAAAGTGCGCTCCATGCGCGTGTTCAACGCTATGACTGCTGCCGAGGGCGAGAAGGCTGGCGTTGACGACCCGCGCTCGTATTTCCGCCTAGACTTCGGCAAAGTGAACATGGTGGCCTCTGGGCGTTCGCAGTGGCGCAGGTTCATCTCTGTGCCGCTCGGCAATGGCGGCATCTTCAGCTCGGGTGATGAAATTGGCGTCGTTGAGCCGTGGCGATGGCCTTCGTCAGACGTGCTAGCCGAGCGGCAAGCCGAAGCCAGAATGTCGGTCGTGGCTGAGGTACCTGTCGACACGCTCTCTGGATTGAAGGTGAGGCTTGACGCGGCTGCCTACAAGGCCGACCCGAAGGGTAAGCCGTGGGCAGGCGACCTTGTCATGGAACTAACCGGAGCTACCGACCGGAAAGAGGCCAAGGCAATGCTCGAAGCGTGGGTTGAGATGGGCGAACTGGAGGTGGTGGAGGAGTACGACGCCACCGCCCGAAAGCCCCGAAACTTCATAAAGCCGACAAGTGCGCCAACGTAAAAAGTGTTGGCGCAAACCCGTTGGCGCATCGTCGCAAATCACGGTGCGCCGACGACCAACCCCTTTAAGGGTGGTCGTCGCGCGCATGAGTGAGAGAAAAAATAGTGTTGGCGCAAATGGCCTAATCGGCGCAGGCGTCGGCGCAGGATGAGAGAAACGAGAAAAACACGGATTGGAGGAGATGCGCCATGAACCTTGCACCCCGCTCAACGAGCGTCACCAGCACTACGGAGAGCGCCAAACCATTCCGCGGCAGGCGCGTGTCATGGAAGGAGTTCTATTCGCTGCGGCCTGACTTGCGGCCTGCCAATGATAACGAGCGGAGGTGTACGGCCGGCAGGGCCGACTACGTTCGGCCGGCGAAATGACACGTGGGCAACTCGCGACCTCGCCTTGGTTTTCCAGATCGGCACGAGGTGCCAGTGACACCTACTCAAACTCGAGTAGGGATCCGGTTGTCGTCCTCGCCGATCGAAGTGGACGGCTAGGCCTTCATCGACCGCAGCCAATACAGCGTAACGCTCAATCTGCTCGTCGGAAAGCTCGCAGTCTAGGACTTTGTCTCGCACTGCTTGAACTGCCGAAAAGGTAGAAACGATGCGTCCGGCGGCACAAAAGCAGAGATATCCCTCGACAGCGTCAATGACGTCGTCGGGAACAATAAAGTTAAAATAGCGCAAATTAGATGTGGTGGAAGCTACGCGGTTTAGCATTTCGCCTTCAGTAAGCCCCAGCAGACGCTGGCGCCGAAAAAGAAAAATTAGCAAGAACTATTTGGGCGACGCGGGGTTTTATCCACCGTTTTCTTGGGGGATAGGGGCGTTCCGATATCCACCACATCACGACTCGGCAATACCCGCCATGTGCTCATTCGGACATTTAATTCCGGGTTTTGATTAATTGGGAAATCAAAACTGGGTCATTTACAATATCTAGTGCCTTCGATCGTCAGAAGCCCACAATCTTGACACGCAAGGCGAAAACGCCTATAATTTGAAATTGTGTGGGCCCCATCTCCGCATAACTGCCAGTAAGACCGGCGCCGCTTTGGCGTTGATGACGACCGGCCTGGCCGGAACGGCGCCTCGAGCGCCCCAAGCATCCCTTCCGAACTTTGATTGGCAGTCGGCGCATTGCCGTCGGATTCTGCCCGGCCTGGCGGCCGGGTTCTTCAAACCTGGGGAATCTCACAACATGACCATGGAAACCGGCGCCATGCGCGCCAATGTGCCTACCTTGGACCGACCGGCGGCCGTGTCGATAGGGCATAGATTCTATACAAGGCCGGCCGCGCTGAAATGGCGAGCCGGCAACGACAACACCAAAATCAACAAACTGACGTGGGCGCAATTTGCAGACCGCATTGCTGACAAGGCGTCGGAAGAGGCTGCCATCGCGGCTGGGAAGCCCGTGCCGCCAACAATGGCACGCAAGCCTGCCCGCTCCACAGAGAAGCCGGAAGCTGAGGAATTGGCAGATTGGCATTACTGGATTGGTGCGCGACGCAAGGCTGATAACGACAATGAACCGCATAGGGCAGTGACGCGGACAAACGACGGCCCGTGCGCTGATTACATTGCTCGGCAAGCCAACCCCGGCACGTCGCGCAACTACGAGGGCGATATCTTCTCAAGGCTGGTCGCGGACGGCGAGCATGACGCGGCTCTTGTCCTGCGCTCGGTGAGTGCGCTGCTTTCGCCTGCCGAAATGGACGCCGCCAATGACAACTATTACGTCGAGGATGCAGAGAATGAGATAGGGGAAGGCTTTGGCCTGGATTACCGGATGGAGCAGGAGAAGGCGGGGGACGTAATCGAGACATACACAGAGACCGGCAAACTCCCCCGAGGCCGGTTCGAATTTCGGCAGCGCTCAGGTAATCCAGGCGGGAAGATATCCGCGGAGCAGCGTCGTTCCGAAAAAGCCGGACTGCACTTCGACAGATATTTGGCGCTGAGGGGCGTCTCAGACTTGCCGGCACAGGAATACCATTCAGACGGAGAAGCGCCGTGGTGGCGCTCCCATGCACAGAAGAGTGCACGCGCCACAGCCGAGCTTACCGCAGCCTGCGATAGGACGGATTGGAAAAAGGTTACATGGACGCGCTTCGCGCCGATGGGCGCCCGCGTTTACGGGTCGCTCAGCATCTACTCGGAGATGAAGGGAGTGGGTACCGGCCAGACTAGCGCACCGCAGCAGAGCGCCGTGCATGAGATATTCCGTCGGCACGCTGAACAGGAGTTCCGGGAAAAGATGCCTGGCCGTTCCATGCGCATTATCGATGCAGCGTTGCGGCGGTATGGCTACACAAAGATTGCGGGCGACGAGAAGCTGTCGCGCAATGGCGCCAGGAAGGCCGTCAAGGCCGCTTTGCGCGAAGCGTGGGCCGTGCTGACCAGCATTACGGAAGAAAAAAAGCCAGAAGAAAAAAAGATGGCGGCATAGGTGCCGTTTTCGGCCCTCCCATTCCGGTAGAAATAGGAGGTCACAAAACCTCCACCAGTTTAGCGCCGTCCCCCAGGTCGGTGCTTAGCCGGGTCAGCGTCGCCAGCGCGCCGGCACCCCGCCATTGCGTGAGTAGGCCAGGCGGGTCCATTTCCGTGCAGCGCCGGAATAGCGGCCTTCGATTGAGCGTCGTCTTGTCGGAGGCCGCACCCCTTTTTGCGCCAAAACTAGCCATTTTCGAAAATAGAAAGGCAAACCAAATGCCAACGACCACAGAGGCTGTGGACGTGCTTTCCGCACGTACCGGCTTCGACAAACCCCGTGTCCGCGCCGTTGCGCGCGCGCTCACAGATGCTGGGCGCCTCCCGTCTGGCGCCCCAGCCAAATCACCGGTTCTCAACATCGGCCACGTTGTGGATCTGCTCATCGGCAGTGCTGTTGACGTGCCGCTGCGTGCCGTCGCCGACACTGTCGTGAGCTATCGCGAACTGACGCCGGCTGGCGCTCCGATCGACGTACTTCCTGCGAGCCTTCAGTACTCGGCCGGCAACTATCTGGACGCGCTCGCCGATCTTGCCGCGGACGGTTCTGACGACGTGCGCAGAGCCAAACTCGAGTTTGTGAGCAACTGGAAGGAACTTGCCGTCCATCAACCAGATGGCACGATCAGCCGCTTTGTTGAGCCTGGCGCAATAGCTTCAAATTGGCAGCACGCCGGCCACCGTCGTTCGACTGCAATCAACGGAGCGGCCTTTGCCGATGCCGTCAGTGATCTTTTCGCAGGAGCATGAGCATGGGACTTCTCAAAAAATCGGAACCGACCAAACTAGAATCGCCGACTCAGGCTCCCACACCTTTCGTTATGCCGTCACTTGAAGATTCCTCGCCCGCGTATGCAGCGCTGCTTGCAAAACGGTTGGAACTCAGCGTTTCCCGCGGCGATCTTCAGACCGAGCGTCGCAAGCTGGACAAAGAGATTGCGGCCGATACGTCTAAAGCGCTGCGGCCTGCTATCGCGAATCTGCTGGGCGACGACGAAGATTCGAAGTCGCATAATTTCAAGCGCATCACAGAGATTCACCGTGCTGTGGCCGACATCGATGTCGCGCTGGATGTTTTGCGTGAACGTATTGCCGTTGAGCGCGGGAAGGCTAGCAGGATCGTCTGTAATGCTGTTCGACCTGAATACCAGAAGCGGGCGGCTGTTGTCGCCAAAGCATTAGAAACTGTTCAGGCTGCGCGAGCCTCCTATGACGACTTACGCAACCAGTTTGAGGCCGAAGACATCTCGTGGGGGTCTCTTGGGCCGCTGACTCTTGGCTGGCTTGGCGACCCTCGCGACGGCCATATTCCGCGCTTCCTGAACGACGTCCGGGAGGCTGGTTATCATGGCGCTTGAACGGGCGGACGCGAAGACAGGCAAGGTTAAGCGCCAGGTGACACTGAATGGCAAAGCCCTCGATCTCGGTGACGCTTCTGCTGCTGACATCGCACGGGCAATCATGCGCAGAAAGACTGCCAAGCGCGAAGAGCGGCTGCTTGCTGCCGAGGCTAAGGTTCGCAATGCAGTTAGGTGAAATAGAGACCCGAACTGCGGAAATCGGGGCGGCGTCTGGCAGCGCTATCGAAGGCTTGGCTGTCGTCTACAATGCGAAGGCCAACATCGCAGGACTGTTCATTGAACAGTTTGCCCCTGGCTGCCTCACCAAGTCGATAAGAAGCCGGGACGTGTTGGCGCTAATGGCACATGATAGCGGGCGTGTACTCGGACGCACTAGCAGCGGGACACTGCGGCTAACCGACACCAGCCGCGGCCTGGCATTCGAGTTGGATCCTGCGATTGACACACCGGACGGCGCCGCCGCGAAAGGCCTGGTTGGTCGCGCCGATCTTAAGGGTGTCTCGCCGGGCTTCTATGTCATTAAAGAGGCATGGGATGACAACGGGCCGGTGCCGTTGCGAACCATCATCGAGGCCGAACTACTCGAGATCAGCATCGTTGGCATGCCAGCCTATGAGGACACGACGGCTGCATTGAGGTCGCTAGATGCCCACCGCAAGGCGGGCAACCAGAGCGCCGCCCTCGAACGCCTCAGGCGCAAGGCTGAGGCGATGCACCGGATGCGAGGCATCTAAGAACTCCATTGAACTGTATCCAAATTTCGAGTTTTGCGGATGCAACAATTTTCGTACCGAGCCGGCCCTTGCGGCGGTCGACCTAGAACGGCAACCACCCCTGGTGGGGTGGGTCACGATCTGTAGCCCATCAGCCCCATACCGGCTGCCAAGCCTAACGTTATCGCTTTTACAGGAATTCCCTCGCGTGCGCGCAAGCGCGCGAGGTGGCAGCGCAAAATAACCTGCAAAACCTGCGGCGTCGCGTGCGCGATTGCCGAGACGGTTTTTGGCGGCTGAACACTGACGTCGTGAAGCACCCCCCACGGGGGTCATGATGGACTTGGCGGCGTTCAGTGAAACTACCGGTTCGCCCCCATTGCGCACATAATTCCAATTGAAATGTTGAGGGTATGGTTGACGAGCCCGACTGCTGCGCGGCAGAGTTTTCTTTGAACCAGGCCTTAACCACGCCAAAGACAGAAGCGACAACATGCGAGAATCGTGCTATTCATCGCCACGATGTTCTCCTAATGTTCCGCTAGCATGCTAGCCGAGGATACACATGATCACATATTTGGAGAGTAGCGTTTTTGAGTCGCCGGCTCAAACGCTGGTAAACACCGTGAACACGGTGGGAGTCATGGGCAAGGGTATAGCAAAGGAGTTCAAGAGCCGCTATCCGCGGATGTATTCTGAATACCGTGAACTCTGCGATCAGAGGGCACTCAACGTCGGTCAAATCCATCTTTGGCGTTCAGATACCAGATGGGTCTTAAATTTCCCCACCAAGACGACGTGGAAGCTTCCCTCGAAGATCGAGTACATCCAGCAAGGCTTGGCCAAATTCGTGGATTCATATAAGGCGCTAAGCATCAGCTCGGCGTCTTTTCCTCCACTCGGGTGCGGCAACGGCAATCTCGAATGGAGCGAAGTTCGTCCCATCATGGAGGACTACCTATCTAGGGTAGACATTCCGATATATATCCATGATGTCCAAGTGGCGGCGGATTTCGTCGCCGAACACAGAGCCCCTGCGAGCGTCCCCCAAGACTTTACCGCGTTTTCAAAGGACATCGGAAAGCTTACGAAGGGCCGCAAATTTTCGACTTCCCGTGACAGCCATTTTAGTGCTGAGCTGTTGGCAGACAATTCCGTGATGGTTCAGCACGAGACTGGAAAAAGGGAGCGCATCGACCAAGATTTGCTCGAGGCTGCGTGGGTACGCCTTCGCGAGCGACTGCTGTCGTTTGAAAATTTTTCGGATGAGAAATCCCGGCGGTTGAAGGGTTACCTGTTTCCGATCTTAGCAGAATTGCCCTATGTCCGCAGCGTTAAAATCAAGGCTGGCCAAGCAGGATCAAATCGCGCCGAGGCACTTTTCATCGATAGGGATCAGAAGAGCCCCTATTCAAGCGCGTCCACCTCCAGGGATAGCCAGGAATGGCTATTTCAATAGCGCGAGCTGAACGTCACATCACCGAGTGGAGTGAAGAGCTTGCGCGCTACCCTTCGCGTAACGGGTGGGTTAGCTGCCTATTTCATGCCTGTCAGATCGAAACCGCGGCGGAAATAGTGCGGCAGCGCCGGGTCGTTTGTCGGCAGAACGTGCCGGTTGTCCTTTGCGATGTAGCTAACCAGGGCGCCCTGTGGAATAACCCATCTGCACATGAATTTGTTAGGCTCTATTTTCGGCCAAAGAATAGTTTTCACTTTAAAACCGAAGGCATCAAATCATCCATCGATCCATATCGGATAAATCCCCACATGGCGATCCCTGTGATGCTAGTGTTCGATTTGACATCCGTATTAACTCTCAATGAAAGCTACTTCGTATCTGGAAATTTTGCATCACAGGCGCTTGCGCCATTACAGGGGGACAACAACTTCAACCTGCTTAATTTTCAGTATATTTATCATGACTCTGGCGTCTCGCCAGAAATGAAGCAGACGATTCATGATGCTCGGATGGCCGAAGTTGTAGTTAGGAATGAACTCTCACTGGCGCACCTGAAGGCGGTTGTCTGCCGGACAATCCATGAAGAGAGGATGCTTAGACACCTACTCCGGGCTTCGGACGTTTCCGACATTCGGTTTGCAGTTGAGAAGGGTGGCGCATTATTTCTGCGCCGTGGCAGCTACATTACTGAGCTGTATACGCGAGATGGCCAAGTTCATTTTGACTTCACGGCTCCATCTACAGCGCGAAAGGATAAGTACTCAGTGGCCGTCGCTTGCGGGAACAGTCGCTTCGCATTCTCGCTTGAGCCCAAAGCTTGGCGAGTCCCGCAGATCGTCAACCGCGATCCGGCGGCCGAATGGAAGATCGAAATTGAGGGCTGCACGGCCTACGTAGGTCCGGTTTCGGCCACTGGTCCGATCGTCAGATAGATCAGACTTAGTTTTCTGCCTTCATCTCGGCCGCTCTCGATGCGGCCTTTTAATTTTTAGGAACCCACCAATGACCCTCAACTCTGTAACCGCCCGTTTCGGCGGTCGCGACCTCACGTATTGACCGGCAACGTCAACTTATACCTGCCGAGCTTGGCCAACGCAGCAGCCGCGACAACGGCCGCAGGAATGGCTGGCGCGGCCGTCGGAGTCGACGCCTTCCGAAGGCGACTACCAAATTGTGCCAATCCGCTGCATTTGGGCGACGAACTGGGCACGCTGCGGATGCTCGACTCCCCCGAGCAATCTGTGATGGGGCATTGCCGCGGCGCTGAATGGGGCGGCTGCCGACGCTCAACTAGAGGCTTCCAACCACCGGTTGGTAGACGAGATCAGCGTAAGCGCGAATTTCCCCGCACCTTTTGCTGTTGAGTGCTCTGATGCACAAGGTGTCCACCGAAATAGGTGGACACCAAGTGATCGAAGAAGATGAGCAG